>NZ_CP145606.1:0-315155 GCF_028776105.2 Neisseria leonii
CGTCTGAAAAACGGTAAAACGGTGCGGCGGTTCAGCTGACTTTCACTACCCCGCGCATCATGCCGTAGTGGCCGGGGAAGGTGCAGTAAAACTCATAGGCACTGCCTGCCGTGAATTTGCCGGTATCGATGACGATGCTGGTTTCCTCGCCGCCGCCGATGAGCTTGGTGGCCGCGATGACGCGGCTGTCGCCGGGTTTGACATAACCGTTGTCGGCGGTGGCGCCGGCACCGTCGGCTACTACGCCGGCGGCATCTTCGGTTTTGGAAATCACGATATTGTGCCCCATGGCGGCAACGGGCATTTTGCCTTTGTGTTTCAGCGTGATTTTAAATTCGGCACAGGCGGCTTTGTCGATGGCGATTTCGTCGGTGTTGAATTTCATATTGTCATCGGATTCCACCACCACTTCGCAGACGGCCGCAGGCGCATCGGCAGCGGGTACGGCGGCCGTGTCTGCTGTGGCGGAGGCGGCAGGCGGTGCGGCGGGTTCCTGTGCGGCCGGAGCGGGAGTTTCCTGCGAGCAGGCGGTCAGTGCGAGTGCGGCGGCAATCAGAGTGAGATAGGTTTTCATGATCATTCCTCGGATTTCGATGGGTTGGAAAGGCTGTTGGTACAATCGGCATCAGTATGCACCCGAAGTCGCGGCGGATGGTTGATACAAATCAAACCGTGCGGCGGAAATTTATTTCTGGTGGCGGTCGGCCAGGCGGCGCAGCCGTTCGGCCAGCTGCGGGTGGTGCGCCAGCCGGTCGGCGGTATGGCGGAACTGCGCCGCAGTTTCGCCGCTCAATGCCAGCCGGTTGGTTTTCGGCGGCATATCGGGTTTGGGTGAGAGTTTGATGCGCACGTCGCGGATATGGCTGTTGAGCGCGTTCAGGCGCGGCAGCAGGGCGGGGGCGAGCATTTTCATGCGCGAGGCGGTGATGTTGTTGGCCGCCAGCAGCACCAGGCAGCCGTTTTCCAGGCAGGCGGTGCGCACATGGGGGCGCAGGTTGGCCGGCAGCAGGGGGGAGATTTGGGCATCCAGTTTGCGCCATTCGTTGGCGGCGGCAAGTAAGAATGCCAGATGGGCGCGCGCATCGGGGTCGTCGTTTCTGCCGACCCGTTTGCCGATAGTCGAAAAATCCATTTTCAGACGGCCTTATGCTTGAAAAAATAATCTGGCGCCGCATTTTGCGCGGCAGTACGTTTCAATGCCCGCCTGTGCTAAAATGCAGGCGTTTATGCCTTTAAAAGATACAGGCTCAGGATATTATGCTTACCAATATTGCCAAAAAACTGTTCGGCAGCCGTAACGACCGCCTGCTGAAACAATACCGCAAAACCGTTGCGCAAATCAATGCGCTGGAAGCGCAGATGCAGGCGTTGTCCGATGAGGAACTGAAAGCCAAAACCGCTGAATTCAGGCAGCGGCTGGCCGACGGCGCAACACTCGACAGCCTGCTGCCCGAGGCGTTTGCCGTCTGCCGCGAAGCATCGCGCCGGGTGTTGGGCATGCGCCATTTCGATGTACAGCTTATAGGCGGTATGGTGCTGCACCACGGAAAAATCGCCGAAATGCGCACGGGTGAGGGTAAAACGCTGGTGGCCACGCTGCCGGTTTACTTGAACGCGCTCTCGGGTAAAGGCGTGCACGTCGTTACGGTCAACGACTATCTGGCACAGCGCGATGCGGCCACCATGGAGCCGCTGTACCGCTTTTTGGGGTTGAGCGTGGGTGTGATTGTCAGCGAGCTGGAACCGTTCCACCGCCAAAGCGCGTACGGTGCCGACATTACATACGGCACCAACAACGAATTCGGTTTCGACTATCTGCGCGACAATATGGTGGCCGACCAATACGACAAAGTCCAGCGTACGCTGAATTTCGCCGTAGTCGATGAAGTCGATTCCATTTTGATCGACGAGGCGCGCACACCGCTGATTATTTCCGGCCAGGCCGACGACAATATCGGCCTGTATCAGGTGATGAACCAAGTCCCGCAGCAGTTGGTGCGGCAGGAAAAAGAAGACGGTGCGGGTGATTTCTGGGTGGACGAGAAAAACCACAGCGTGATTTTGAGCGAACAGGGGCACGAACACGCCGAAGCGGTGCTGACGCAGATGGGGCTGCTGGCCGAAGGCGATTCGCTCTATTCGGCGGGCAATATCGCGCTGATGCACCATCTGATGGCCGCCCTGCGCGCGCATTCGCTGTTCCACCGCGACCAGCATTATGTGATTCAGGACGGCGAAATCGTGATTGTGGACGAGTTTACCGGCCGTTTGATGGCCGGACGCCGCTGGTCAGACGGCCTGCATCAGGCAGTGGAAGCCAAAGAAGGTGTGGAAATCAAGCGCGAAAACCAGACTTTGGCATCGATTACGTTCCAAAACTATTTCCGCCTGTATGAAAAACTGGCGGGCATGACCGGTACGGCGGATACCGAAGCATTCGAGTTCCAAAGCATCTACGGTTTGGAAACCGTGATTATCCCCACTAACCGCCCGATTCAGCGCAAAGACTACAACGACCAGATTTTCCGCTCGGCCGAAGAAAAATACGAAGCCGTCGTCAAAGACATTAAAGCGTGTTACGCAAAAGGCCAGCCGGTATTGGTGGGGACCACCAGCATCGAAAATTCCGAATTGGTGTCGCATCTGCTCAAGCAGGAAGGTATCCCGCACAATGTACTGAATGCCAAAGAGCATCAGCGCGAGGCACTGATTGTGGCGCAGGCGGGTAAAGTGGGCGCGATTACGGTGGCCACCAATATGGCCGGACGCGGGACGGATATTGTGCTGGGCGGCAATGTGAAACACCAAAGCGCGGCAGTGGAGGCCGATGAAACCCTGAGTGCTGAAGAAAAAGCGGCGCGGATTGCCGAGCTGGAAAACGGCTGGCAGGCCGAGCATGACAGTGTGTTGGCCGCAGGCGGCCTGCACATTATCGGAACCGAGCGGCACGAAAGCCGCCGCATCGACAATCAGCTGCGCGGCCGATCCGGCCGTCAGGGTGACCCCGGTTCGAGCCGTTTTTATTTGTCGTTTGAAGATCCGCTGCTGCGCCTGTTTGCCTTGGACCGTGCGGCCGCCATTCTCAACCGTTTGACACCTGAGCGTGGCATGGCGATTGAAGCCGGTATGCTGACCCGCCGAATCGAAGCCTCGCAGCGCACAGTGGAAGGCCGCAACTTCGATATGCGCAAGCAGGTGTTGGAATACGACGATGTCGCCAACGACCAGCGCAAAGTCATCTACCATCAGCGCAACGATATTCTTACCACGCAGGAAATCAGCGCGTTGGCCGGAGAAATCCGCCGCGAAGTGGTGGAAAATCTGGTGGATGCGCATATGCCGCCGGACAGCATGGAAGAGCAGTGGGATTTGGCCGCATTGGAAAACCAGCTTGCAGGCGAGTTCCGTGTTCAGGCCGATATTCAGGGCTGGCTCAAAGCCGACAACACGTTGGATAACGAAGACGTCAAAGCGCGCCTGATGGAGCAGATCGAGCGGGAATATGCCGAAAAATACGATTTGGTGGGCGAAACCAATATGAAAGGTTTCGAGCGCAATGTGATGCTCCAAGTCATTGATACACAATGGCGCGAGCATTTGGCGGCGATGGATTATCTGCGTCAAGGGATTCATCTGCGCGGCTATGCGCAGAAAAATCCGAAGCAGGAATACAAGCGCGAGGCATTCCAGATGTTCCAAAACCTGTGGAGCGGCATCAAGTATCAAATCGCTTCGCTGCTGGTGTCGGTTCAGGTGCAGCGCAACGAAAATCCGGCCGAAGAAACCGCGCCGGCCGAAGTCGAAGGCCGCGCTTTCCAAGCCGATGCGCCGGATATGCAGGAAGTCTTGTCGCAATCGAAAAGCGGTCTGGCTGCCGGTGCGTTTGATCCCAACGGCGGCGAAGATTACAGTCAGGACGGATTGGCGCGGCGCGGCATCGTCATCCACCGCAACGATCCCTGCCCGTGCGGCAGCGGTTTGAAATACAAGCAGTGCCACGGTAAGCTGGCATAAACGCCGCCACGGATAAAAGGCCGTCTGAAAATACGCATCATGCGGTTTTCAGACGGCCTTTTTATACCGGTGCGGACGCTATCGGGAGAGAAGCGGCCGTCATCTGCCGCCGTTTGTTTCGGGCTGGTGCAGCCCGCTTGTCGGTACGTATGCGCCAAGCAGCATAAAACGGTTTGGTGCCCCCTGCATCAAAGTTTTGCGGGGATCAGCGGTAGCAGTAGAAACGGTCTGCCGTGGCGGCTTCGGGCAGCGGCTGCGCCATCAGGTTTAAGGTTTCGCGTTCGATCATGCGCACCAGTGTATCCAGCGGCAAATCGTGGTGGTCGGCACCGAAAGGGTCTTCAAGCTGGTGGCTTAATTCGTCCAGCCCCAGCAGCAGGTAGGACAGAAAACCGACCAGAAACGGCGTCCAGATGCCCATGACCGGTTCCAGACCGAACGGCAGTGCCCAGCAGAAGCAGAATACTGCCCGGTGCAGCAGTACCGAATAAGGAAAAGGCAGAGGGGTGGAAGCGATACGGTCACAGCCTGCCTGAACGTTGCCCATTTCAATCATGTGCCGCTGAATGCTGGTGTAGATGATGTCGCTGATGTCGCCTTTTTGACAGGCGGTGATCAATTTCTGCTGCATGTGTTCGAGTATGCGCTGCGGCGGGTTGGGATCCTGCCGGTATTGGAGAAAGCTGTAGCCGCCCGACCGGCCGTAGGGCAGCAGGTGTGCTTCGGAGGGCGCGGTACCGCGCAGGCGGTGGCGCAGCAGGCTGACAAACAGCAGCATATCGTTTAATAGAGCCTCACGTGCGGGCGGCGGCAGGAAGTGGCTGTCGCGGCTTAAATGGCGGGTATTGGCTACCAATGCTCCCCACAATTTGCGTCCTTCCCACCAGCGTTCGTAGCAGGCACTGTTGCGGAAGCCGAGAAAAATCGAAATGATCACGCCGAACACGGTAAAGCCGACTGCCGGTACGCCGGTTACCGGGTACAGACGGTAGTGGGAGAGCAGCCATGCAACGGTGGATAAAGCCATGACGCCCGAAACCGTGGGCAGCACGCGGGGCAGAATGGTGCCGTGCCAGGCGAACAGCAGGCGGAACCGGTTGTCTTTGTTCCGAACAATCATAATGTGTTTTGCGTATGGGCCGTCTGAAAGCGGCGGTAAAAAAACAGGCAGGTTCGGCCTGCCTGCGGTTCTGAATCCGTTAAGACGGCCTTTGGATCATCCAGCTTTCGATACTGCGCGCATCATTGACGCGCGTGGCGGAAGTGGGCGAATTGAGCAGCACAATGGTTACCGGCTGGCGGTTGACATTGGCTTTGACGACCATCGAACGGCCGGATTCGCGGATATAGCCGGTTTTCTGCATTTCGATGTCCCAGCCTTCGCGTACCAGCGCATTGGAATTGCGGTATTGCTGGAGGCTGCCGTTGGCGGTATAAACCGATGCGGTATTGGACGTACTGTTGCTGCGGATCAGGGGATACTGGCTGGCGGCGGCCACCATTTTGGCCAGATCGCCGGCAGTGGAAACATTGCGGTAGTCCAAGCCGGTCGGTTCGTAGAAGCGGCTGCTGTGCATACCCAGACTCTGTGCTTTCCGGTTCATGGCGGCGACAAATGCACCCATGCCGCCCGGATAGGTGCGGCCGAGTGCGGCGGTGGCGCGGTTTTCGCTCGACATCAGGCTCAAATGCAGCATTTGGGCACGGGTCAGCGTCGTGCCGATGCTCAGGCGGCTGCCCGTACCTTTCAGACGGTCGATTTCCGCTTCGGTAATGGTAATCGGCTCGTTCATATTCAGCCGCGCATCCAGAATCACCATGGCCGACATCACTTTGGAAATCGAAGCGACGGGCATCACGCGGTGCATATTTTTCTGATAAAGAATTTCGCCCGTGCGGTTGTTCATAATCAGCGCGGCCTGCGAAGCCAAGAGCGGGCCGGCGACGGCGGCCTGTGCTTCGACCTGTCCGCTGCGGTCGAGAAACTGGCCCAGCGCATCTTGCTGGGGTGTATTGAAGTTTTGTTCGAGAAACTGGCCCAGGACATCGACATTGGTGTCGGCCGCAGCGGGCAGGGCGGTCAAAAACACGCCCAACCCCAGGCAGGCGGCGGTCAGTTTTTTGAGGATACGCATGATTCTGTGCCTTTCGGTCGGCAAACCCGCAGCCGTCAAGGCTGTGTACCATTGGCGGGTTTGAATGGAAAACTTTTTTATTTTCAAGAAAATTCATTTTCTTGTAAAGCAAAGCCCGCAATCTTTGCAAGGGTTTTCACTGGCATCGGCAGTTTGCGGCGGCGGGAAATTGAACAGGCGGGGTGTCATCTATTATAATCGGCAGTTTTTCGGGCGGCTGCGGCACGCTGACGGCAAGGATAAAGTATGACGACGAAAGAACATATCTGCTCGCTTTGCGGCAAGCACGAAGATGAGGTGCAGCATCTGATTGAGGGGATAACCGGCCGCTATATCTGCGATGAATGCGTGGCGGCTTCCCGGGCGGTGTTGGAAGATGACGGCGAAACGGCAGAGGGTGCCGCTCCTCAGGCCGGTGAGGCTGACGGTGAGGCGGCCGGGACGGGCAGGCTGCCGACGCCGTCTGAAATCGTTGAGAATCTGAATGACCATGTTATCGGTCAGGAATATGCCAAAAAAGCTTTGGCGGTGGCGGTGTACAACCATTACAAGCGGTTGCGCCGCCCCGAAGATTCGGAAAAAGTGGAGTTGTCCAAAAGCAATATCCTGCTGATCGGGCCGACGGGGTCGGGCAAAACCCTGCTGGCGCAGTCGCTGGCGCGCAAGCTCGATGTGCCGTTTGTGATGGCCGATGCGACCACGCTGACGGAAGCGGGCTATGTGGGCGAGGATGTCGAGCAGATTATTACCAAGCTGCTGGGCAAATGCGATTTCGATGTGGAGAAAGCCCAAAAAGGTATTGTATATATCGACGAAATCGACAAAATTTCGCGCAAAAGCGACAACCCTTCGATTACCCGCGATGTGTCGGGCGAAGGGGTCCAGCAGGCATTGCTGAAACTGATTGAAGGTACGGTGGCCTCTGTGCCGCCGCAGGGCGGGCGCAAACACCCGAATCAGGATTTTATCAATGTGGATACCACCAATATCCTGTTTATCTGCGGCGGTGCGTTTGCCGGACTGGAAAAAGTGATCCGCCAGCGTACCGAAAAAGGCGGTATCGGCTTTGGTGCCAGTGTGCACAGTAAAGACGATAATGCGGACATCGGCGAGCTGTTCGGCATGGTGGAGCCGGAAGATTTGATTAAATTCGGCCTGATTCCCGAGCTAATCGGCCGCCTGCCCGTGATTGCCACTTTGGCCGAGCTGGACGAAGACGCGCTGGTCAATATTTTGACCGAGCCGAAGAACGCGCTGGTCAAACAGTATCAGGCACTGTTTGAAATGGAAGGGGCGGAGCTGGTGTTTGAAGACGATGCGCTGCGCAGTATTGCCCGTCTGGCACTGGCGCGCAAAACCGGCGCGCGCGGCCTGCGTTCGCTGGTGGAACGCGCGCTTTTGGAAACCATGTATCTTTTGCCGGGGCTGCCGCAGGTGAAAAAAGTGGTGGTGGGTGCCGATGTGGTGGAAAAAGGCGAGCAGCCGCAACTGTTTACCGCCGAAGGCAGTCTGTACCGTCCCTGATGCGGCGGTGGCCGGGCCGTCTGAAAAAGGCAGCGGGCAGAACAGCCTGCACTGCCGTTTTCAGACGGCCTTTGTTTGAGGGAGACGGCTCTGTGCGGCCGGTGTGATGAAGGGGAAAGCATGAAAGCGACAAACCGGACAGTCGGCGGCGGGGATTACCGCCTGACCGAGCTGGTGCGCCTGTTGGAGTCGCACGGGTATCTGTTCGACAGCGACCCCGCGCTCATCACGGCGCATCTGCGCAACGCTGCCGCAACGGATACGGAAAAACTGGTGCGCCGTGCCCAGATGCTCGACCGCGACGGCCGTTTGGCGGCCGCGCTGGCGCGGGTGGAAAGCAACCGCCGCCGCCTGATCGGGCTGCTGACCCTGTTGTGGTTTGTGTTGGGCGGTGCGGCCGGTTTCGGTTTGATGCAGCAGTCGGGATTGAATTTTTTCGTGCTGCTGACCGGCGTGCTGGGCATGAACAGCCTGATGTTTGTTTTGTGGCTGATGTTTGCGGCGGCGGGACGGAAAACGGCCATGCCGCTGTTGGATCCGGCTTGGCTGGTACGCGGCAGAGATGCGGTCGGTCAGGCTGTGGCGCGGCTGTACGGCGAAATGTGGCAGCGGCCGCAGGCGCAGTGGCAGGCGGGGGCTTTGGGACACCGCTTCTGGCTGGCCAGTTTGGGCGGTATGCTGGGCGCGGTGCTGCTGTTGCTCAGTGTGCGCCAATATACCTTCAACTGGGAAAGTACCCTGTTTTCAGACGGCCATTTTGCCGCGCTGGTGTTGCTGCTGGGCTGGCTGCCCGCGAAGTTGGGCTTTCCTGTGCCCGATGCGGCGGCGGTGGCGGCGAGCAGGCAGGCGGCCGATGCGGTGTCGGCGGTGCAGTGGGGCGGTCTGTTGGTGGGCAGCATGGTTTGTTACGGCCTGCTGCCGCGTGCGGCGGCGTGGCTGTTTTGCCGGATGCGGGTATCGGCCGATGTGCTGCCGGTATCGCTGCCATATTACCGGCGCATTATCGAAACGTGGCAGCGGCAGGTGGTGGATGCCGATTCGGTTCGGGAACACAGGCCGGCCGTGCAGCCGAAAGCCGTACCGGCCGACGCGCAGCGTTGGGCGGTGGTGCTCGATGCGCCGTGGCCGGATGCAGGCTGGTGGCGGTATGTATTGGGCGAAGAATGGCAGGATCAGGGCGTGGCGGCAGGACGCGGCGATACGGCCGCGCTGAAAGCGGCATTGGCACAAACGCCTGCGCAGCTGCTGATCGGCGTGCGCCTGCACAGCGTGCCCGACCGCGGCACCTTGCGCCGTATCACGGAGCTGGCCGATGCGGCGCAAGGCGGCGCGGTAGTGCAGCTGCTGGCGGAAAAACCGCAGACAGCAGGAGAGGCATCGGCGCATAACGCGTTTTCAGACGGCCTCGAAATCTATATGCAGCAATGGCGGCAGGCTTTGGACGAGCGTTCGCTGCCTTATCTGAATCCGCCTTTTTGGGCAGCAACCCGTCAGGAACAATGATGAAACCGTTGGCTTTGGCCGTTGTCGGCCACACGAATACCGGGAAAACCTCGCTGATGCGTACCCTGTTGCGCGACAGCGGCTTCGGCGAAGTCAAAAACGCGGCCGCCACCACGCGCCATGTCGAGCGCGCCGTCATCGGCGACGGCGGCACGGTGCTGGTGGAGCTGTACGACACACCCGGTCTGGAAGATGCGGGCGGTGTGCTTGACTGGTTGGAGGCGCATACTTCCGCACGGCTGGACGGCGTGGAACGGATTATGCAGTTTCTCGACAGCGAAGCGGCGGCGGGGGATTTCAATCAGGAAGCCAAAGTGCTGCGCCAGATGCTGCAAAGCGACACCGCGCTGTATGTGGTGGACGCGCGCGAACCGGTGTTGGAAAAATACAAAGACGAATTAACCGTTTTGTCGTGGTGTGCCAAACCGGTGATGCCGGTATTCAACTTTACCGGCGGCCGCGATTTGCGCGATTGGACTGAGATGCTGGCACGCCGCCTGCTGCATGTTTACAGCGGTTTCGATACGGTGGCGTTTGATTTTGAAGGCGAAATGCGCCTGTGGGACAATCTGGCTACCATGCTGCCGGACCGCAGCCTGACCGACCGCCTGATGGCGGCGCGCCGCCGCGATTGGGCGGAATTAAACCGCGAAGCGCGGCGAGATATTGCCCATTTTCTGCTCGATGTCGCGGCCTACAAACAGGAAATCGATGTCCAAGAACATGCCGAACCCGTCTTACAGCAGATGCAGCAGGCGGTACGCGAAGCGGAACGTGCTTTGCAGCAGCAGCTGTTCCGCCACTACCGCTTTTATCGGCAGGACATCGATAACGGCGAATGGGTGTTGAAGGCTTTCCGCCAAGACCCGTTTGACGGCGAACTGCTGAAACAGTACGGTATCCGCACCGGCAAAGGTGCGGCCGCCGGTGCGCTGATCGGTATGGGGGTGGACATGGCTGCCTTGGGCGGCACGCTGGGGCTGGGTACGGCCTTGGGCAGCATGATCGGCGGCGTACTGCCGAATATGCAGCAGATCGGCGACAAACTCAGCGGCCGCCAAACCCTGCACATCGATCCCGACACCATTCGGCTGCTGGCCGCGCGCGCCATGGATTTATTGGACGCGCTGCAAAAACGCGGCCATGCGGCGCAAACCCCCGTCAGCATCATCAGCGGCCGTGCACCGTGGACAGACAGACGCCTGCCGCCGCAAATCGGCGAGGCCAGGGGGCGCGCCAAATGGTCGGCACTCAATACGGGCGATGCCGAATACAGCCGGCGGGCGCGTCAGGCGGCGGCGGAAGAATTGGCCGAGAAGCTGCCTTGAAGCAGGGCGGCGGCTTGGCCGGCCGATGTCGGCCGTAAAAATGGCAGGTTTGGCAAAAGGCAAAACGAAGGGTGTTGAAATCTTCACCACAGTTGCCATACCTGAAACGGTTGGATTCAAGAATCCGGCCAGCCTGAGGGATACGGCAGGCAGTTTGCTGCGGGCTGTTCCGTTTCGTCCGTGAAAGCAAATGAAAAAATGCATCTTCCCCACTTGGACAGATGGTCAGGCCGTCTGAAAACAGGGTAAATCCGTTGAAGAGGATTTTCTTGATTTTCAGACGGCCGTGCCAGTGTCAAAGCCGCCACCGCCAAGGCCGGATTGCCCTGTGCATCACTGCCGGGCACGGAAAACGGCTGCTGCGATCCCGTCATCACGACGGGCTTGCCGCAATCTGCCAACGCCAGCGCACCGTCATAATGCGGCAGTTTTTCGCGCAACACCGCCAGCCAGTCCCGCCAATTTTCCGCCGTTACCGCCGACGAATCGATTAAAGGCGTGCAGACCCGCCATCGAAATGCAGGCCGTCTGAAAACGGCTTCAAGGCGCGGTTGAGCAAATCCGTTTTGTTGCCTGATGGCTGTTCAGGTAGGTCGGATTCCTGAATCCGATAATTTACGATTTGGGCATGTGGTTTTCAGGCAGCCGGTCGGTCGATGGAAAAAGCGCGGCAGAGACGGCAGAGGTGTTGGAATGCGGACATTTTATTGATGATTTTATTTCGGTTTGGTTCGTATGGCTTACTATTGTTGTGTTTTTGTAAATAAAGCTGTTTTATTGCAAATATCAGAATTTTTTATTGACCCGCATAAAAGCCTTGATGCATAATACGTTTCGTTGAGCAGCAAAGCAGCTGTTTGACAGTTTCTCCTCTATTTCTCCTTTGTAGACTTGGCACACATTTGAAAAAATGTGTGCATTTTTTTTGCCTGTTTTCTGCGCCGTTTTCAGACGGCCTTGCGCTATAATGGCGTGTTGCCGCCGAGTCTGTGGAGAAAATCATTATGCGCCCTTTGCAAATCGAAATCCGTTTGAACCATCTGCGTGAAAATTATCAGACTTTGAAACAAATCCACGGCGGCAAACTGCTGGCGGTGGTCAAAGCCGATGCTTACGGCCACGGGGCGGTACGCTGTGCGCAGGCGCTGGCCGGTATGGCGGACGGTTTTGCTGTGGCCTGTCTGGAAGAGGCGGTGCAGTTGCGCGAAAACGGTATTGATGCGCCGATTGTGCTGCTGGAAGGGGTGTTTGATGCGGCCGAATATGCCGAAGTGGACCGTTTGCGCCTGTGGCCGGTAGTGGGCTGCCAATGGCAGTTGGAAGCTTTGTTGAACCATGATTGGCAGCAGCCTGTCCATGTATGGCTGAAAATGGACAGCGGTATGCACCGTGCGGGTTTTTTCCCCCATCATTATGCTGCGGCTTACACGGCACTCAGGCAAAGCCGCCATGTGGCCGGTATTGTGAAGATGACCCATTTTGCCGCTGCCGATGATGAAGAGCGCGGTATGACCGAAATGCAGATGGAGGCGTTTGATCTGGCGGTGGCGGATTTGCCGGCGGGCGAGACGAGTTTGTGCAATTCTGCCGCGCTTTTGGCTTATCCGCAGGCGCGGCGCGATTGGGGACGGGCAGGGCTGGCGTTATACGGCGCGGATCCGTTTCTGGAAAACGACCCGCGTATCCGTCCGGTGATGCGTATGGTCAGCCGTGTATTCTGCGACCGCGTGTTGCAGCCGCACGAGCCGGTGGGTTACGGGGCGACTTTTTATACCAAGCGTTCGACGCGGGTGGGCGTGGTGGCCTGCGGTTATGCCGACGGTTATCCGCGCTGTGTGCCCAGCGGTACACCGGTGGCGGTGGACGGGGAAAAAAGCCGTATTATCGGCCGCGTGTCCATGGATATGCTGACGGTGGAGCTGAACGGTTCGCACGGCCATGTCGGCAGCGAAGTGGAATTGTGGGGCGATGCGGTGAGCGTCAATGAAGTGGCGGCGGCGGCGGGTACGGTGGCGTACGAGCTGTTGTGCCACGCCAAGCGCGGGCGTTTTGTTTATTCGGAATAAGCCGCCGGTACGGCAAAGGCCGTCTGAAAACCGCGTCACAGGGTTTTCAGACGGCCTTTTGCATAGGAATCAGTCCCGCTTGCCGAACCAGTCCAGCTGCCCGTGCAGCGCGGCGGTCTGTCCGATAACCATCAGGGCGGGAGCCTCGGCGCGTGCGGCCAAATCGGCCAGACGGTCGAGACGGCCGCTGATGACGCTCTGGTTGCGGCGCGTACCGTTGCTGATGATGGCGACGGGCGTGTCGGCGGCGCGGCCGTGGCGGATCAGTTGTGCGGCAATTTCGGCCGCGCGGATGGTTCCCATATACACTGCCAGCGTTTGATTGTTTTGGGCGAAATTCTGCCAAGCGACATCGCTGCCGTCGGCGCGGCAGTGGCCGGTGATAAACTGCACCGATTGGGCATAATCGCGGTGGGTCAGCGGGATACCGGCATAAGCCGTAGCCCCCAGCGCGGCGGTAATGCCCGGCACGATGCGGAACGGAATCCCCGCTTCGGCCAGCACCTGCAATTCTTCGCCGCCGCGCCCGAAAACGAACGGGTCGCCGCCTTTGAGACGCACCACGCGCCGGCCGCTGCGGGCGTGTTCCAGCAGCAGGCGGTTGGTTTCCTCCTGCCGCACCTGATGACCCTGCGCCCGTTTGCCCACGCAGATTTTTTCCGCATCTTTGCGCACCAGCCGCATCACCTCATCACTCACCAGCGCGTCATACAGCACCACATCGGCTGCCTGAATGGCGTGTAGCGCGTGCAGTGTGAGCAGCCCGGCATCGCCCGGCCCCGCGCCGACCAGACACACCGAACCCTGCGGCGGCGTATCGGCAGCCAGCCGCTGTTTCAGTTCGCGGCGGGCATCGTTCAGACGGCCTTGTGCGCAATAATCGGCAAACACCCCGTCGAACAGCTGCTCCCAAAACAGGCGGCGGCGCGCCAAATCGGGCAGGGCGGCTTTCACATCATCACGCGCTTCGGCTGCCAGCTGCGCCATTGTGCCGAACGAAAACGGCACGCATTTTTCGACGGCCTGCCGCACGCGGCGGCTCAATACCGGCGATGTGCCGTTGCTCGACACGGCGATTTGCAGCGGCGAGCGGTCGATGACGGCCGGGGTGATAAACGTGCACAGCTCCTGCCGATCTACCACATTGACCAGCCGCTTGGCGGCTTTGGCGGCCTGAGAAACGTGCCGATTGAGCGTTTCGTCATCGGTAGCGGCGATGACCAGCAGAACATCATGAACCATACCGTCTGCAAATTCGTTTGCCACCCAATTCAGACGGCCTTCGTCTGCCCATGCACGAACTTGACTATTAAGCTTTCGGGCAACCACGCGTACCGAAGCACCTGCTTCCAGCAGCGGCGCGATTTTGCGTTCGGCCACCGTGCCGCCGCCGACCACCAGCACCGGCTCGCCGCGCAAGTCGGCAAATAAAGGAAAATAATTCATTGTCCGCTGTCCGAAAACCGAGAATGCGCCATTGTAGAAGTGCGGTGTGTCGCGGCGGAAAGACTTTTCGCGGCTATCCTTATAACGCAAACTTCTAATCCGTTTTGGAATAAATACTTCACAAAACGCCTTTTACGCCGTCTGAAAACATGATAAAACCGTGTTTTACCGACTCATTCTGAAAGGAGAATGCTGTGAGCGATTTGAAACAGAAATTCGAGCAGGCGCAACAAGATGTGGTGAGCCTGGCCGAGCGTCCCGACAATGCGACCCTGCTGAAACTGTATGCTTTCTATAAACAGGCCACCGAAGGCGATGTACACGGCGACAAACCGGGTACGTTTGATTTGGTGGCCAAGAAAAAATACGCCGCGTGGAGCGAATTGCAGGGTATGTCGGCCGATGATGCGATGACGGGCTATGTGGCCGAAGTCGAGCGGCTGTTGAACGAGGAATAAAAGGACGGAAAGGAACAAAAAAGGCGGAAAGGGTTTCCGCCTTTTTTGTTTGGGCAGCCGGATTTCTGCATCCGAAAATGGCTGTGCAATACTGTTTCGTATGTGACCCAAAGTAGGTCGGATTCTTGAATCCGACGGCTATCTTGCACGGGTTATCCGCGGTGCTTTCGGGAGCGGAAACCATGAGGCCGATGCAGCATGGTTTTGGGCAGACGTTTTTGATGCGGTTGGTATGATGTCGGATTCAAGAATCCGACCTACATCCGACAGCTATTTTTGGCAGGGTGGTTGTGATGTTTTTAGCTGCGGAAACCGTGATGCCCGTTCGAGATGATTTTGGGCGGCCGTTTTTTATGTGGTCATATGATGTCGGATTCGAGAATCCGACCTACATTTGTCTAGGCGGGTTATCTGTCGGATTTCAGACGGCCTGTTTGCTGGGGTGTGGAAAATAGTCCAATGGGCAGGCCGGTAAGTCGGATTCTCGAATCCGGCAGAATGAAGCCGTCTGCTTGGACAACGTAAAAAAACAGCCTGCATCGGCAGGCTGTTTTGATTCGGACGTTCAGTCTTTGCGGTGGGCATCAGGTGCCTGGTATGTACCTTCGCCGCCAGCGGTTACGCTGTCAGGATTCAGGTGGGGATTCGGGTTGGGCTGCGGGTCGGCTTCGGGGCCGACGGTTGCACTGTCCTGTACCATGCCGCCGCTGCCGGAGGGCGTATCCTGATGGCCGGCTTCCACCGGTGCGGCAGGGCGGGGTTCGGTTTCGCTCCCTTCATCGTCTTGGCGCACATTGTGGCTGTAATCTTTCGGCGGGCTGGGCTGCTTGCCGGCCATAATTTCCAGCACTTGATCGCGGTCGATGGTTTCCCATTCCATCAGTGCTTTGCACATGGTTTCCATCTTGTCGCGGTTTTCGTCCAAGATTTTATAGGCCACGGCGTACTGCTCGTCGAGAATGCGGCGGATTTCAGCATCGACTTCCTGCTGCGTTTTCTCGGAAATATTCTGTGATCGGGTTACACTGCGGCCGAGAAAGACTTCGCCTTCGTTTTCGGCATATACCATTTGCCCCATTTTCTCACTCATGCCGAAACGGGTAACCATTTCGCGTGCGATTTGCGTGGCGCGCTCGAAATCATTTGATGCGCCGGTGGAAATGCGGCCGACAAACAGGTCTTCGGCAATGCGGCCGCCGTAAAGAATGGCGATTTGGTTCAGCATCTGGTCTTTGTACATCGAGATGCGGTCGCGTTCGGGCAGCTGCCAGGTCAGGCCTAAAGCACGGCCACGCGGCATAATGGTTACTTTATGCACGGGATCGGTAAACGGCAGGCTTTCGGCAACAATCGCATGGCCGGCTTCGTGGTAGGCGGTGGCGCGTTTTTCGTCTTCGTGCATTACCATAGAGCGGCGTTCGGGACCCATATAGATTTTGTCTTTGGCATCTTCAAAATCGCTCTGATCCACTTTGACTTTGTTGCGCCGTCCGGCAAACAGTGCGGCTTCATTGACCAGATTGGCCAAGTCCGCACCGGAAAAACCGGGCGTACCGCGCGCCAGTGAAACCAAATCCACCGATTCGTCCAGCGGCACTTTTTTGGCGTGCACTTTCAAAATCTGTTCGCGGCCGCGGATGTCGGGCAGGGGGACGACGACTTGGCGGTCGAAACGTCCCGGCCGCTGCAGGGCGGGATCGAGAACGTCGGGGCGGTTAGTGGCGGCAATCACGATGACGGTTTGGTTGCTTTCGAAGCCGTCCATTTCCACCAGCAGCTGGTTGAGGGTCTGTTCACGCTCGTCGTTGCCGCCGCCCAAGCCCGCACCGCGTTGGCGGCCGACTGCATCGATTTCGTCGATAAAGATGATGCAGGGCGCGTTTTTCTTGGCCTGCTCGAACATATCGCGTACGCGGCTGGCACCCACACCGACAAACATTTCGACAAAATCGGAACCGGAAATGCTGAAAAACGGTACACCGGCTTCGCCCGCAATCGCTTTGGCCAGCAGGGTTTTACCGGTACCGGGCGAACCGGCCAGCAGAATGCCGCGCGGTACACGCCCGCCGAGACTCTGATAGCGGTTCGGCGCTTTCAGGTAATCCACAATTTCCTGCACTTCTTCTTTGGCTTCATCACAGCCCGCCACATCGGCAAACGTTACTTTATTGGCATCCCGATCCAAGAGTTTGGCACGGCTTTTACCGAAGGAAAACGCACCGCCCTTGCCGCCGCCGGCCTGCATGCGCATAAACCAGAACCATGCGCCGATCAGCAGCATCACGGGCAGCAGGCTGAACAGCAGGCTGCGCAGCATACCGGGCGGTTCTTCGGGTGTGATTTTCACGCGCACGTTTTTATCCAGCAACGTACTCATCAGCTTGTCGTCGGCGGGCAGCGCGTTGGTGAAGAACGTGGTTTGGTCGGTGCGTTCGCCTTTGATGACGTAGCCGCTGGCAAGCGAACCTTCGATATTGACATTGGCGATTTCGCCGTTGTTTACCTGTTCGATAAATTGCGAATATTCGATCTGCTGGCTTTCTTCCTTACGCTCGCCCAAGGCGTTGTAAGCGGCCATCAGGCCGATACCCAAAGCCAGCCAAACCAATAAATGTTTAAAATTCCCCACCTGAACAGGCTCCTGATTCTTATCAAAAATTAAAGAAATAATTGTAAAGCAGACCATCTGCCTTGTCAGCGTTTATTTTTCCCCAAAAGATAAATCTCGCTGGAACGGCCGCGTGAGGCACCCGGCTTTCTGGTCTGCACGGTGGTGAAAGTTTCGCGCATGGCGGCAAGGTATTCCTGATAACCTGCACCCTGAAACACTTTCACCAGAAAACTGCCGCCGTTTTTGAGGCGGCTGCGGGCAAAATCCAGAGCCAGTTCGCACAAATAAAAACTTCTGGCCTGGTCGGTTACCGCGTTGCCCGACATATTGGGCGCCATATCGCAAATTACAAGATCCAAATCACGGTTGCCGAGTAAAGATTCAAATTCGGCCAAAACCGTCTCTTCGCGAAAGTCTCCCTGGATAAACGATACGTCGGGCAGGGGTTCCATCGGCAGAATGTCGAGAGCGAAAACTTTTCCGCTGCCGCCGGCCAGTTTGGCGGCCACCTGAGACCAGCTGCCCGGTGCACTGCCCAGATCGGCCAGAACGGTGCCTTCTTTAATCAATTGGTCTTTTTCGTTGATTTCCAGCAGTTTGTATGCGGCGCGGGCGCGGTAGCCGTCTTTTTGCGCCCGGTGGACGTAATGGTCGTTCACGTGTTCGGAAAGCCAGGCTTTGGAGGATTTGGAACGGGTTGCCATGATGGTTGTGCAGAGAATTTCAACCGCTTTATTGTACGCGATTTTGCCCGTTGCGATGGGGCTTTGTCTGTTTTTGCCGCATGACGGCGGCGGGGCTTTGGCGTAAAATGCGCTTTTATTTTTCTTTACGGCTGAATGTTTATGACGGACAAACTTTCCACCAAGCAGATTCTCGAATTGAAGGCGCGCGCGCACCATCTTCATCCTGTGGTGATGATCGGCCGGCACGGTCTGACAGAATCGGTTATTCAGGAAACCGATGCGGCGCTGACGGCGCACGAGCTGATTAAGGTCAGGGTGCTGGGCGACGACCGTGTCGAGCGTATGGCGGTGTGTGAAGCGTTGTGTGCGGCGGTTGGTGCGCAGCCGGTACAGCATATCGGCAAACTGCTGGTGCTGTGGCGTAAGAATTTGGAAGCTTAGCCGGGAATTTGGGCAGTATTGTGGCGGGTCATGCCGTCTGAAAGGCTTGTGGTTGGGATTTCGGGCATGATCCGGTTCGGGTTCGGCTGTGCGTTTTGCCGGATAAAGGCCAAATGCCCGGGCAGTGTCGGTGGCGGTATGGCAGAGGCGGGTCAGTCGGAAGTTTCGGGGTTGGTTTGACGGGTAACCAGCAGTTGGTCGATTTTGAAGTTTTCGGTATCGATGATTTCAAATTTGTAGCCGCCGTATTCGGCAAAGTCGGTACGCTTGGGGATTTTTCGCAGAGCATACATCATAAAGCCGGCAATGGTTTCGTAATTTTCCGCGTTGGGAAAAGTGTCGATATCCAGGGCGCGCATCACGTCTTCCAGCGGTGTCGTGCCGTCCACCAGCCAAGTACCGTCGGTTCGGCGGATAATCTGTGGTTCTTCTTCGGTATTGACCAGTTCTCCCATGACGATGCTCATCACATCTTTCAGTGTCACTATGCCGACGACCAAGGCGTATTCGTTGACGACGACGGCAAAATCTTCTCCCGAGTTTTTGAAAGTTTCTAAAACGTCGTAAAGGGACAGCGTATCCGGAATGAACAGCACTTTGCGCAGCATCCGCTTGTCGGTCAGGCGCAGCGACTGTTCTTGAATGAACAGGGTCAGGAGTGTGTGTGATTCGATGTAGCCGATAACACGTTCTAGGTCGCCGTCGCAGACCAGAAATTTTCTGTGCGGTTTTTCCGCCATGATGTGCATAATGTGGTCGGGAGCGGCGTTTTTGTCAAAGTAGACAATATGTTCGCGTGTGCTCATGGTGGAGGTGACGGTGCGCTGCTGCATGTCGAAAATGTTTTCAATCAAATAGTGCTCCTGCTGCTTGATGACTCCGGCCTGTGCGCCGGCATCGACAACGGCATAGATGTCTTCGGAAGTCAGCTGCTCCTTGCGGGCGGTGTCAATGTGCAGCAGTCTGAAAATCAGATTGGCCAGGCCGTCGAAAATCCAGACAAAAGGTTTGAGCAGGAAAATCAGCAGCAGCATGGGGCGTACCACGCGGACAGCCACTCGTTCGGGGCGGGTCATGGCAAAGCGTTTGGGTACCAGATCTGCCAGCAGAATGAAGCTGCCGGTAATCAGTAGAAAGGACAGCAGGGACAGCAGCGTGGCGGTCCAGCCGTCAGGGCGGTCTGCAAGGCGGTAAAGGTAGGGGCGGACGGCGGCTTCGCCGATGCTGCCGGCCAGAATGGCGACGGCGTTCAGGATAATCTGTACAACGGTAATGAAGCTGCCCGGATGCTGCTGCATATGGATGACGTCCAATGCGCGCGTATTGCCTTCTTTGGCGAGAATCTGCAATTTGATTTTGCGTGCGGAAGCCAGAGCCAGCTCGGCGCAGGAGACAAATGCACTGGCGGCAATCAGCAGTATCAGCAGGAGTGCGGCTTCAAGAATATTCATATACGGGAATAATTGTTCGCAAACAAGCGATTGTATCACAGGCCGTCTGAAAACTGTGTTGCAGCGGTTTTCAGACGGCCTGTTGTGTTCCGGTCGGCAGGGCGAGGCTGCGGCGGCTGTCGAAACGGCGGTTTTGTCCGCTGAACGGGTCGGTAAAAGCAATGCTGAGGGCGAGCAGTTGCAGCGGTTTGACGAAGTCGTCGGGGCTGTCGGGCTGCGCTTCGGGATAGAGGCGGTCGTTGAGAATCGGAATGTCCAGCGAAGCCATATGTACACGCAGCTGGTGTTTTTTGCCGCTGACCGGCATCAGGCGGTAGCGGCCGAAGCCGTTGGCGGTTTCGATCAGTTCGATGCGGGTGTGGGCGTTCGGCTCGCCTGCGACGGTTTGGGTCAGGAAAAACGCTTCGCCGCGCACCAGCCGCGAACGGATATCGCACGGGAAGGCCAAATCCGGTCGGACGGGGGCGATGGCCTGATAGGTTTTGGCAACGGCGCGTTCCTGAAACAGCCGCTGGTATGCGCTGCGGGCGGAGGGGTTGCGGCTGAACAGCATGACCCCGCCCGTGTCTTTGTCCAAACGGTGCAGCGGGCTGATGGCGGCGGTGTCGAGGTGTTGCAGGTCGGGGTGGCGGCGCAGGCGGGTGAGGACGGTTTCGTGCAGGAAGCGGCCGCCGGGTGTAACGGGCAGGAACGGCGGTTTGTCCACCGCAATCAAGTGTTCGTCGATGTGGAGAATATCGATGTCGAACGGTACGCGCGGCTCTGTGCCGCCGGTGTCGCGGTAGTAATAAATGGTTTGGCCGGGCAGAAACGGCGTGTGGCGGTTGAGCGGGCGGCCGTCTGAACCGGCAACGAAACCGCTGTCCAGCCGTGCCGCCCAAGTGTCGCGGCCGATAAAGGGAAATTTGTGGCACAGATAATCCAGCAGCAGCGGCGCAGGAGCCGGCGGGCGGTGCGGCAGATGCAGATAGCTGGGGTGGATGCCGTTGAGCGGCGGCAGCGGCGGCGTTTTTTTCATGGGCGCGATTGTACTCTGATAAAATGGCGGCGGTAAATTTTCGGGGGTTTTGATGATGAATGCGCCAAACAAACGGATTTTTGTACTCTACACGGGGGGCACCATCGGCATGACGGCGGGTGCGGACGGGCTGCGTCCCGATACGGATTTGGTGAACCGTGCCTTGCAGCCGTTTTCAGACGGCCTGCACTTCGATTGGCAGGTCTGCACGCCTTTAATCGATTCGTCGGCGGTAACGGCGGAAAATTGGCGGGACTGGCTGGCGGTGTTGCGTGCAAAACTGCCGCATTATGACGGCGTGCTGGTGCTGCACGGTACGGACACAATGGCCTATACCGCCAATATTTTCGCGCTGGCGTTGGCAGATTGCGGCAAGCCCGTCG
This sequence comes from Neisseria leonii, assembly GCF_028776105.2. NCBI lineage: Bacteria > Pseudomonadati > Pseudomonadota > Betaproteobacteria > Neisseriales > Neisseriaceae > Neisseria > Neisseria leonii. Next base: position 21,065 of record NZ_CP145606.1, read on the forward strand.
TGATGACGGGCTCGCAGCAGCCGTTTTCCGCGCCCGGCAGTGATGCGCCCGGCAATCTGGCCTTGGCGGTGGCGGCTTTGATGCTGGCGCGGCCGCAGGTGTTGATTGCGTTTGACGGCAAATTGTGGGAAGCGGTGGGCAGCAGCAAAGTCAGCACCGAGCGTGCGGCGGGGTTTGCCAATCCGCATAAAGGCGCGGCGGCCGAATATACCGGCGGAGCTTGGCGGCAGCTGCGTGCCGTACCGCAGGTGCGGACGGTTTTACCCGAAGCAGCCGAGTGGTCGAAGGTGGCCTGTTACACGCTGACCCCCGGTTTCGGCAGCACGGAAATCGCGCGCAGTCTGGCGGCAACGCAAGCCGGTGCGGTGATTCTGCAAAGTTACGGCCACGGCAATACGCCGTCTGAAACGGAGTGGGTGGAAGCGGTGCGCGGCTATATCGCGCGCGGCGGCGTGGTGCTCAATATCAGTCAGGCAGCGGAGGGAAATGTTGCCGCTGTCTATGCGCAGGGCAGTGCGTTGCGGCAGGCCGGTGTGATCGGCGGCGGCAGGTGCAATTTGGAAACGGCCGTGGCCGTGCTGACGCTGTATGCGGCGGCGGGACGCGAAGCGGTGGCTGATGTGCTGCGGGCGTTGGCATTGATTGAGTAGGGTGGGACTGCGTGGGCGGATTCGGTTATCCGTTCCATCTGTGCAGAAATAGGGTCATGTTAAAGTACAGAGCCGAAAAGGCCGTCTGAAAACAAAATACGTTTTCAGACGGCCTGATGCATGGTTATGCGGGCATGGTGCCGCTTAGTCGGCACGCTGCCAGGTCTGCGTGCGGCCCAGTGCGGATACGCCTAAGTAACCCCGCACTTTCAGGCTTTTGCCGTCGCTGCCCAATTCGGCTTTCGCGCTGTACGTTTTACCGCTTTTCGGGTCGGTAATCTTGCCGCCTTCGTATTTGCCGTTTACTTCTTTCAGGCCGGTCAGTACGGTGCGGCCGATCAGTGCGCCGGGCTGTTTGCATTCGGTACAGTTATTGTCCACACCGTCGGCCACAGCCACGATTTTACCGCTGAATACGCCGCCGTTCTGCGTGATGTGGACAATGGCTTTCGGTTTCTTGGTTTCATCGTCGACGGTGCGCCATTTACCCTCGATTTCGGCAGCGTGCGCGCCAAATGCGGCAACGGCCAAAGCGGCAGTCAAAATCATTTTTTTCATCTTTATCTCCTTGCGTTGTGGGGAAATTTTATGTGGGAAACCGCATGTTCCGATATTCGGGCGTCGGTATGGGGACAAGATACCATGCCCGCGCCTGCGGCAAGCAAACAAATTTAGAGTTGTTGTTCTATTCGGACGGTCGGGACGGTTAGACGCTGCGATTCAGACGGCCTTGATGCCGAACAAACCTGTCATAATATAAGGCCGTCTGAATTATGCTACAATCGCGCGTTAAATTGATTTGGAAATTCAGGAAGCACCATGAGCTTGAAATGCGGCATCGTCGGCCTGCCCAACGTCGGCAAATCCACCCTGTTCAACGCCTTAACCCAATCCGGCATCGAAGCGGCCAATTATCCGTTCTGCACCATCGAACCCAACGTCGGCATTGTGGAAGTACCCGATCCGCGCATGGCCGAGTTGGCCAAAATCGTCAATCCGCAAAAAATGCAGCCGGCGATTGTGGAGTTTGTCGATATTGCCGGTCTGGTGGCGGGCGCAAGCAAAGGCGAGGGCTTGGGCAACCAGTTTCTCGCCAATATCCGCGAAACCGATGCCGTTGTGAATGTGGTGCGCTGTTTCGACGATGACAATATCGTCCATGTGGCGGGCAAAGTCGATCCGATTGCCGACATCGAAACCATCGGTACCGAACTGGCCTTGGCCGATTTGGCTTCGGTGGAAAAAGCCATTGTGCGCGAAGAAAAGCGTGCCCGCAGCGGCGACAAAGACGCACAGAAGCTGGTGGACTTGTGCAAAAAACTGCTGCCGCACCTGAACGAGGGCAAACCCGTACGCGCACTCGGTCTGGATGCCGAAGAGACGGCCATGCTGCGCCCGCTGTTCCTGCTGACGGCCAAACCCGCCATGTATGTCGGCAATGTGGCCGAAGACGGTTTTGACAACAATCCGCATCTGGAACGCCTGAAAGAACTGGCCGCCAAAGAAAATGCCCCCGTTGTGGCCGTCTGCGCCGCGCTGGAAAGCGAAATCGCCGAATTGGACGACGGAGAAAAAGCCGAATTTCTCGCCGAAATGGGCTTGGAAGAACCCGGTTTGAACCGCCTGATCCGCGCGGGCTACGACCTGCTCGGCCTGCAAACCTATTTCACCGCCGGTGTCAAAGAAGTGCGTGCGTGGACGATTAAAAAAGGCGATACCGCCCCGCAGGCTGCCGGTGTGATTCATACCGATTTCGAGCGCGGCTTTATCCGAGCGCAAGTGATTGCCTATGATGATTTCGTTGCCCTTGGTGGCGAAGCCAAAGCCAAGGAAGCGGGCAAAATGCGCGTGGAAGGCAAAGAATATGTGGTGCAGGACGGCGATGTGATGCACTTTTTGTTTAATGTTTGATATTCTGCATGAATAATGCTGAAAAATTATGTCGTCGATTTAGTGTTTAGTTATGCTGTGGTGGCATGTTTGTTCTTGTCATTGTTTTATGGACTATGTGTTTCCCGCTGTTGGTCTTGGCGTGAAATAAAATCAACATCTAAATCGATGTTGTTTTGTTCCTTTGGCTTTATGATTGGCCAAATATATTGTGCCAGGGAAAAATCATTGATTGGTGTCCGGCCGGCTTTTGAAACCGAACTCAGTTTGCGCGGTCAATTACTGATTTGCCTGTTGATAATACATATTTTTGTTTTATTTTATTTCTTGGAAAAACTTCGGCATCAGGAATATCAATATTGGGCGGTGTTTATTTTAGCCACCATGCAGATTGTTTTATGTTTTATTTTTAATAATTCTTTTCAGAATATTGAGTTTTATTTTCAACTGGTATCAAATGCCATGTATGGGATACTGCCTGCTCTTCTGATTTACGAGGCAATAAAAAATCAGCAGAAAAAGAATAAAGGTATATCGGCAAAATAGGTAAGCAAACAGAAAGAAAATGATGATTTCTTCCATTCTACAAGATCTCCAAGCGCGCGGCTTAATCGCGCAAACTACGGATTTTGACGCGCTGGAAACTTTATTGGGCGAGCAGAAAATCGCGCTGTACTGCGGTTTTGACCCCACCGCCGACAGCCTGCACATCGGCCATCTTTTGCCTGTTTTGGCTTTGCGTCGTTTCCAGCTGGCGGGGCATACGCCGGTTGCGCTGGTGGGCGGGGCAACGGGTATGATCGGCGATCCGAGCTTTAAGGCGGCCGAGCGCAGTTTGAATACAGCGGAAACGGTAGCCGGCTGGGTGGCAAAAATCCGCGGCCAGCTGGAACCGTTTTTGAGTTTTGAAGGCGAAAACGCCGCCATTATGGCAAACAATGCCGATTGGTTCGGCCAAATGAACTGCTTGGATTTCCTGCGCGACATCGGCAAGCATTTTTCAGTCAATTCCATGCTGGCGCGTGAATCGGTCAAACAACGTATCGAGCGCGATGATGTGGGCATTTCGTTTACCGAGTTTGCTTATGCCCTGCTGCAAGGCTATGATTTTGCCGAGCTCTACAAACGCCACGGCGCGGTATTGGAAATCGGCGGCTCCGACCAATGGGGTAACATCACGGCAGGTATCGACCTGACCCGCCGTCTGCACCAAAAACAGGTATTCGGCCTGACCCTGCCGCTGGTTACCAAAGCCGACGGCACCAAATTCGGCAAAACCGAAGGCGGCGCGGTGTGGCTGAGTGCGGAAAAAACTTCGCCGTATCAGTTTTACCAGTTCTGGCTGAAAGTGGCCGATGCCGATGTGTATCAATTCCTCAAATATTTCACGTTCCTGAGTGTGGAAGCCATCGACGGCATCGAGGCGGACGACCGTGCGCGTGAAGGAAAACCTCAGGCGCAGCGCATTCTGGCCGAAGAAATGACCCGCCTGATTCACGGCGAAGCCGCCTTGGAAGCGGCGCAGCGCATCACTGAGAGCCTGTTTTCCGGCGACGAAAGCGGTCTGACCGAAAACGATTACGCCCAGCTCGCGTTGGACGGTTTGCCGACATTCGGGGCCGAAGGCCGTCTGAATGTGGTGGAAGCCTTGGTTGCGGCCGGTTTGGCCAAATCGAACAAAGAAGCGCGCGAGTTTGTGAAAAACAAAGCGGTGGTCATCAACGGCGAAACGGTGGAAGCGGCCAACAATCCCGATTTTGCGCCGGAAAAACCCGATGATGCCTATCTGCTGACCGATGCGCACAAACGCTTCGGCCGCTACACCATCATCAAGCGCGGCAAGCGCAACCATGCGCTCTTGGTGTGGCGCTGAATAAACCGGCCGTCCGAAATGCCTGATGGCGGAGGAACAGGCCGCAACAGCGGTTTCCCCGCAGCCGTTCTTTACGATATGGAAAAAACGCGAATAGAGTCAGCGAATACGGCAAACGGCATTTTCAGACGGCCTAAAATACGGTTTGCCCCTTGTTATCGTCTTAATCATCGTCCGTTCACAAAATAAAGGAAAAAAATGAGCAATCACACTATTTTGCAGCACCTGCCCGCAGGCCAAAAAGTCGGCATCGCCTTTTCCGGCGGCCTGGACACCTCCGCCGCCCTGTTGTGGATGAAACTCAAAGGCGCGCAGCCTTACGCTTACACCGCCAATCTCGGCCAGCCCGACGAAGACGATTACAACGCCATTCCGCAAAAAGCCAAAACATACGGCGCGGTTGAAGCCCGTCTGATCGACTGCCGCCGCCAATTGGCGCACGAAGGCATCGCCGCTATTCAATGCGGCGCATTCCATATTTCGACCGGCGGTATGCCGTATTTCAATACCACGCCTTTGGGTCGCGCCGTAACCGGCACCATGCTGGTATCGGCGATGAAAGAAGACGATGTCCATATCTGGGGCGACGGTTCCACCTACAAAGGCAACGACATCGAACGTTTCTACCGCTACGGCTTGGTCACCAATCCTGCGCTGAAAATCTACAAACCCTGGCTCGACCAACAATTCATCGACGAACTCGGCGGCCGTCAGGAAATGAGCGAATTTCTGATTGCCAACGGCTTTGAATACAAAATGTCGGCGGAAAAAGCCTACTCCACCGATTCCAATATGCTGGGTGCGACCCACGAAGCCAAAGATTTGGAATTTCTCAACACCGGCATTCAGATTGTCAAACCGATTATGGGCGTGGCGTTTTGGGACGAAAACGTCGAAGTGAAAGCCGAAACCGTCAGCGTGCGCTTTGAAGAGGGCGTGCCGGCGGCTTTGAACGGCCGAGAATTTGCCGACCCCGTCGCTCTCTTTCTGGAAGCCAACCGCATCGGCGGCCGCCACGGCCTGGGCATGAGCGACCAAATCGAAAACCGCATCATCGAAGCCAAATCACGCGGCATTTACGAAGCCCCGGGCATGGCGCTGCTGCACATTGCCTACGAACGCCTGCTGACCGGTATCCACAACGAAGACACGATTGAGCAATACCGCATCAACGGTTTGCGTTTGGGCCGTCTGCTGTATCAGGGCCGCTGGTTCGACTCGCAAGCCCTGATGCTGCGCGAAACCGCCCAACGCTGGGTGGCGCGCGCCATCACCGGCGAAGTAACGCTGGAGCTGCGGCGCGGCAACGACTATTCGCTACTCAACACCGAATCGCCGAATCTGACCTACGCGCCGGAACGCCTGAGCATGGAAAAAGTAGAAGATGCGGCGTTTACCCCGCTCGACCGCATCGGCCAGCTGACCATGCGCAATCTGGACATTACCGACACCCGCGCCAAACTCGGCATCTACTCGCAAACCGGCCTGCTGCAACTGGGCGAAGGTTCGGTGTTGCCGCAATTGGGCAAGCAGGCGTAAAGACCGAGAGCAAGCAGCCGCGCGGATCTGCGCGGTTTTGATGGTGAAGCGGCAGAAAAATCGGTACGGTAGGCCCTGTCGGAAAAGACGGCCTGCCGTGCCGTTTTCTGTTTTGCATCATGGAGCGGAGATTCCGCTGCCGAACAGCCTGTCTGCGGTACCGTTGGCGGGCGGATTTATCCGCAGGCCGTCTGAAAAAAGGTGTGCAGAACATGTGGATTGGCGCACCATCTTTTTGAACGGAAAGAAAAAACGGCAGATGGTGAAAAAAGCGGCAGCGGCCGGTTTATCCGCACCGGCGGTGCAGAGTGATGTGGGCAGTTTGTGGAAAACGCGGTTAAGCAGCTGACGGATCGGGTGAAAAAAATGCTGCTGAATATTTAATCGGCAAACGGCGGTACGGCGATACCGGCTTCGGTCAGCAGTTGGCAGGTCTCAAAAACCGGCAAGCCCATCACGCCGGTAAAGCTGCCGTTCAAGCTGCTGACCCATACGCCCGCCGCGCCTTGTATGCCGTATGCACCTGCTTTATCCAGCGGCTCGCCGCTGCGGATGTAGCGTGCGATTTCGTCTTCGTCCAGCGTGCGGAACCGGACATGGCTGGTATGCAGCACATGGTATACCCGACCCTGATGGTGCAGGTGGACGGCGGTGTGTACCTGATGCACGGTGCCGGAGAGTGCGGTCAGCATTTCGCGCGCCTCGGCCGGATGTTGCGGTTTGCCCAAAATTTTTCCGTTCAGGGCCACACAGGTATCGGCGGTCAGCAGCGGCAGGCCGGTTTGGCACCGCGCGTATGCGGCGGCGTTTTTTTCGCGTGCCATGCGGCAGACATAGGCGGCTGCGGTTTCGTCGGGACGGGGTGTTTCGTCGATATCCGCAGCCGTGCACTCAATGCGGAACCCCAGGGATTCGAGGATTTCGCGGCGGCGGGGGCTGGCGGAGGCCAGACACAGAGTAGGGCGGTCGGCAGGCATAATCGGTCGGCGGGTTGGACATGAAAAACGGGTTGTATCACAAGAGAGGCCGCCTGAAAACTGCCGGACGGTATTGCCGCTTTGCCGCCCGTTCCCGGTCGGCCGTTCCGCCGTTTTTTCAGACGGCCTGTACGGGCGGCACAGGAAAAGGGGGTGTGATGGAAACCTTGGTTTTGGCGGCAGGGCTGTTTGTTTCGGCATTGACTTCGGCCACCATTCTGCCCGGTACATCAGAAGCCGCGCTGGCCGCGTGGGTGTACCGGCGCGACGATTGGGCATTGGCTTATGCCGTGGTATTGGCGGGTAATGTCGGCGGCAGTCTGTTGATGTATGCAGTGGGGCGGAAACTGCCGCAGAAACGCCCGTTGCCCGTGCGGGCGACGGCTTTTCTGCACCGGTGGGGCGCATGGGCATTGCTGCTGGCGTGGGTGCCGGTTATCGGCGATGCCCTGCCGGTGGCTGCCGGCTGGCTGCACCTGCGTTTTTGGCCGTGTTTTTGGGCTTTGCTCTGCGGCAAGGCACTGCGGTATATCTTTTTGGTCGCCGTTTTGCTGCAAATCCTGTGAAAAGCTGCATTTTGGGGTGTATTCGGCTACAATACGCCCGCTGCCGCCAAGTTGGATAAATAAATGAAAGAGCATAAGGCCCGCAAGCGTTTCGGGCAGAATTTTTTGCAGGATACACGCATTATTGCCGATATTGTCCAGGCCGTCCGCCCGCAGGCGGACGATATTGTCATCGAAATCGGGCCGGGTTTGGCAGCGATTACCGCACCGCTGGCGGCCAAGCTCGAACGGCTGCATGTGTGCGAAATCGACCGCGATATTGTCAAAAGACTCAAAACGCTGCCGTTTGCCGATAAATTGGTGATTCACGAAGGCGATGTGCTGCAATTCGATTTCAGAAGTGTGGCCGGCAGAAAAAAAATTGTCGGCAACCTGCCCTACAATATTTCCACGCCGCTGCTGTTCAAGCTGGCCGATGTGGCCGACGAAGTCGTCGACATGCACTTTATGCTGCAAAAAGAAGTGGTAGAGCGCATGACGGCCGTGCCGAAAAGCAACGACTACGGCCGTTTGGGCGTGATGCTGCAATATTTTTTCGAGATGGAAAGCCTGATTGACGTTCCGCCCGAGTCGTTCGATCCCGCACCCAAAGTGGATTCTGCCGTGGTGCGCATGATTCCGGTGAAACACCGCATCGGTGAGGCGCAGGATTTCGATCATTTCGCCAAACTGGTCAAAGCCGCCTTCCAGCAGCGCCGCAAAACCATACGCAATAATCTGAAAGACATCGCCGGTGACGAAGATTTGGAAGCTGTGGGCATCAGTCCGCAAGACCGTGCCGAACATATCGCGCCGGAAAAATATGTGGAATTAAGCAATTATCTGGTGAATAAGGCCGTCTGAAACCGTGGCGCAGATTTTGGAAAGCCCGCCGAATACGGTTTGAAAATGCCTATCAACGGGATTTTGTGCGCCGAATCATCAGCAAGGCCGTCTGTAAGGAAGAAGCATGGGAAAATACTTTATATTATTTTCCTCGCTGTTGTTAAATGCCTGTGCCGTCAGTCAGGGCAGCCGTATGTTTGACGGAGAAGTTTATACGCTCTACCGGTCGAAAACAGCGTTGAATCTGAGTGAAGGGACGTTTTTCTACGGCAGGAAATGGGGACCCGCTTTGTTGATTGACTATCGGCCGCAGGAAAAAATGCTGTCAAAAGACGCTTTCTTCCAGGAAGAGAAAACGAAATTGGATAAGGCAGGGTGTGAATTTCAGAGCGCGCTGCATCAAGGACAGGAATATTATTTCTGTGAAGCCAAAAACGCAGGTGCCAAAGAATACCGCTATATGCTGATGATTTTAAATCAAATGAAAAATGGCCGTGCGTATACCAAAATTTATTACATGCAGGACAAGCCTGATCAGGCAAAACGGCAACACCTGATTGGACAAATGGCAGCATTTTATCCTTAAAAATAAAAGGTATTTCGCTATCAGAATGAGTGGAAAATGATTAAATTCAAAAACGTACATAAACACTTCAAAGACCTGCACGTTATCAACGGTGTGAATCTCGAAATCAAAAAAGGCGAAGTTGTGGTGGTGTGCGGCCCGTCGGGCAGCGGCAAATCCACCTTAATCCGCACGGTAAACCAGCTGGAAACCATCGAAAGCGGCGAGATTTGGGTGGACGGTGTGAATGTGGCTGACCCAAACACCGACTTGAATGCCGTGCGTGCGGAAGTGGGCTTCGTGTTCCAACACTTCAATCTGTACCCGCACCTGACGGTGCTGGAAAACATTATCCTTTCACCGCTCAAAGTCAAGAAAATCAGCCGCGAAGCGGCCGTGGCAAAAGCAGTCGAACTGTTGAAACGCGTCGGCTTGGCGCATAAGCAGGACGCACTGCCCGGCCAGCTTTCAGGCGGCCAGCAGCAGCGCGTGGCCATTGCACGCGGTTTGGCCATGGAGCCGCGCGTGATGCTGTTTGACGAACCGACCTCCGCACTCGATCCCGAAATGGTCGGCGAGGTATTGAAAGTCATGAAAGATTTGGCACAAAGCGGCATGACCATGATGTGTGTTACCCATGAAATGGATTTTGCCCGCGAAGTGGCCGACCGCGTGATTTTTGTCGATCACGGCCGGATTGTCGAAGATGCCGATCCCGAAGCATTCTTTACCAATCCTCAAAGCGAGCGTGCCCGTCAGTTTCTGGCGCAGGTGCACCGTAAAGTCTGATTTTTCAGACGGCCTTTGATGCCGGTATCGATGCGGTCGGCCGAGGCCGCCGCGCCTTTAAGCGTGGTATCGCCCCGGCTGTACAGTTTTGGCTGAGCTTTCCCCTTACCGTTCTGTGCGCTCTGAATGGCTGAAAATATGGCATCTTGCTCTTCCTGAGCCTGCCGGCGCTGTTCGGCCAGCGTTTCGGCAACTCTATCCAGTACGCAGCCGCAGTTTTTATCAAACAGGCAGCCTAAGCCTGCGATTGCCGCACCTCCTACGGCTTTGCCGACTTGTGCCGCATTATTGTGTTCCGTTACCGCCTGCCCGATAAGGTCGTCTGAAACGATATTGCAGTAATCGCCAGTGGCCGAATCGAAGCCGCTGTCCAGCAACCCCGTAATACTGACCAATGCTGCTTTTTGGCCTTCATTAAGTTTGGACGGGTCTTTTTGATTGAACAGCCAATGGGAAATTATCGGAGCGGCTATTTCCGCACTGCCTGAGGATAGGGCTGCGGCAGCGGTGTTGCTGCCTGCCGCATAGGCAACAGCGGCATTCCAAACCATATGCGCCGCTGGGCGTACCTTGCTTGTCTTTGCCGGTTTCGGGTGAAATAACTGCCGATTTCGCGGCTGACGGCAGGGGTGGCCGCTGCCGGCAGGGAACCGCCTAAGCTGTTGCTCGGGGTTGCCACTCCCATACTGACGGTATCGGTTAGGAGTTTTAGTGTATCGTATTTGGCAAGTTCTTGTTCATGTTCTTCATTGCTGATGGATCCTGCTTCTTTTCGGACACTCAAATCGGCAATATGGCGGTAGATTTCAGATTTGCCTCCTGCACATTGCGGCTGAAGTCTTGATTCACGCGCCTTTGCAGGTCAATCTCGCGCCGGACTTTCTCTTTGTCAAATGCATTGTTCAGGCGGCCTGAATCCGCTTCGGCGGTTTCGGTTCGGGTATCGGTGTAGATGGCTGCTGCCTGTCCGCCCGTTGCGTCGTTGGCAATGACGATGTTGCGTGTGCCGATGCCGCTCTTGGTGATGCTGCTTTGGTTGTTGCTATCGCTGCCGTAGCCGATGGTGCTGCCCATGCCGTTTTTACCGGCAACGGTTTGGATGCGGCTGTCGGGGGCGGGAGCGGTTTGGCTCAGGCTTTGGCCGCTGATGCTGCCCGATGCGCCGATACCGAAGCTTTCGCCTTCAAAGCGGCTGTGGTTTTCCAGGTCGGAATGGGACAGGGTGGCCGTCTGAAAGCGGTTTCTGTCTTCCGCCTCGGCATTGGCGGTTGCGGTCACGATACCGCCTTTCAGGCCGGTGTGGTTGCGTACATCGACTTGGAAACCGTCGTTACCGGCATAAATGCCCGATTGTCTGCTTACGCTGCGGTGATCGGCATTGATTTTGCTTTGGCTGTAGTCCCCGCTGCCGCTGACACCGTAGCCGAAGGTGATTTGGCCGCCGGCCTGGAATTGACGGCTGTTGTAAGCTGCGCTGTCTTGGGCATTTTCGATGTTGAGGTTTTGGGCGGTAAGTGCCACGCCGCGGCCTCTCACCTATGCGCAGGGTGGTGTCGCCGCCGCTTTGAATCACGGTTTGGCTGTCTGTATGACCGATATGGCTGTAGCGGTGCGACAATTCGCTGCCGTTGCCGTAACCTTTGCCGTAGTTGCCGCCGACGGTAACACCGACGCTGACACCGTTGCTGAAGTCGAGTGCGGCACCGACATTCCAGCCGCGCTGGCTGTTGCTGCGTTCGCTGTGGTTTTGTTCGGCGGCAAGGAGGTTGGCGCTGTTTTCTGCGCTGAGGAAGGTGCCGCCTTTACCGGCCACGTCGGAACCGCGCACCGTGATGTCGGATCCGCTGCCTGAGGCGGTAAGGTTGACGCTGCCGCCCGCAGTAACGGTGGATCCGCCGGATTGTGTGCTGCGGATATGGCTTTCGCTTTCATTGCGTTTTTCGCCGTAGGTAATGTTGACATGGATACCTGTACCTTTGCTGTCAACGGCGTTACCGATACTCTGTGCTGCCTGATAAGCCTGCCAGCCGCTATTGGCGGCAGCCATGGCGTTGGTGCGGCTGTTGCTGCTTTGGCCGGTTTGCGCCAATGACTGCAAGGATGATTGAGCCCCTTCGACTGCGTTGATGACAGGAGAACTGATGCCCGCGGGGGGTATGGCGGCGGTAGTAATCGGAATGGTATTTACTCTCTGAGGCATCAATGCGGATGTTTTGGGCGGCAACGCCGATATTGCCGTCGGCCAAGAGTTTGCTGCCGCGTTGGGTGTAGTTTCTGTCGGCATTAATCTCAGTATGGCCGCTGCCGACACAGGTTACTGTAGCCGAATGTTCGCGGCCCAGGTCGATTTTATTGCCGATGAAGTGGTTGAATGCGCCGTTGTCCATCAGGCCTGAGGTTTTGCTGCGGCTTTGTAGCGAGCTTTCATTGTTTTGGGCCGCTTCAACAATGTTGACATCACGGAAAGCATCAATCCAAGTGTTTTGTACACCATAAACTTGAGAACCGATAATGTTGACATCGCCTGCTGCAGCCTTAACCGCCACCTTGCCACCCGCATTGACGGTAGTGCCTTTCGGTGTAATGGTATGCCGGGTTTCAGAAACATTGCTGCAGTTGCGGGTCATGCCGATAGTAGGCATGATTGGTTCGACTGTACCGGCCAAATGACCTTGCCCCCAGGCACGGACACGGTTTTGTGCACCGCTTTCATTGGCCGATTTTTGAGCATCCGCAACAAATTTCTCCATTTGCCGCACTTCCGCAGCTTTCACATTTACCGTGGCCGATACACCGCTGCGTTTGCTTTCGCCCAGCATATTCAGCAGTTCGTACTCATCGGCAGCTCCCAAGGTCACTTCTTACCTTGCAGCAACACGTCATTACCGGCAGAAATGGCAGAAGCAGCCGTATTCAGACGGCCTCCCGCCACCACAACGGCATCACCGCCAATACTGCCGGCCATCGAACCGGCAGAGATTACCCTTGTGCTGCCGACATCAATATTGCTGCCCTGTTTGGCATAGCCGATGCTGCCGACACCGTCTTTGTGCCGCCGCTTCAACCCGCACGCTTACGCTCATGAAACTCATGATCCGAATACGCATTCTCGGCCGCAGTGATGTTCACATCATGCCCGGCCCTCAGCAGCGTGAGGCCGTCTGAAACCACATGGCTGCCGCGCACATTCACATCCTGTCCGGCACGAACCACCACTTCTTTACCTTCGATGCGGCTGCCGACCGCTTCGTCATGTTGGCGGCGGTATTGGTCGAGCGAAGTCTGTTTGGAAGCAATGCCGCGTGATTTGCCGTAAACCGATTGCTCCAAATCCAGTGTTTGACGGCCTTCCGTGATATGGACGTTGCGGCCGGACAGGGTGGTGCGGCCGTTGTCGCTGACTATGCTGCCTTGGCGGATGTCCAGATTGTCTTTGGCGGCAATCAGAATATCGCCCGATGCTTTGATTTGCGTGCCCGCTTCCGAAGTCTGGGTCAGGCGGCGGCGGTTTTTATCGTCCCATCCGCCTTGTCTGCTGTAGGACGAAAGTTTGGCGGTATCCAAGTTGATGCGGCCGCCCGAGACGATTTGTGTTTGGCCGTTTGCCGCTTTGTTGTGCAGGCCGGCGGCTGTGAAATCGATGCTTTGGCCGGCTTTGAGGCTTAGGAGGCCGTCTGAAGTGTTGGTGATGTATAGTCCGGCAATGCGGCTGGTTTCGGTTCGGCCGTCTGTCCCGCTGCCGCTGTTTTCGGTGGCGGAGGCGATGCGCAGACGGTCGGCTTCGACAGTCAAGAGAGTCTCGGCAGAGACTGTGCCGCCTTCGATATCGACTCCGTTGCCGCGCAATCTGATTTTGCTGCCCTGAATCAGTCCGCTGTTTTTGATGTTGTCTGCGGACAGATCGACGATTTGACGTCCGGCCAAAGTGCCGTTGTTGATGATGTTGCCCGCGCCGTCTGCCGCCAGCTTGCCGGCACTGATAAAACCGCCGTACCTGCTGGAGCATTTTCCCTTCCGCGCGCGCCGTTCCCGGCAACCGCCGTCAGGGTGTTGTCTGTGTTGTTCAAGATGACTTTGCAGCCGGTTTTGTTCATGGCGGGTTCCTAAGGCAGCAAGACTTATCGGCCGTATTTTTCAGACGGCCCGGCAGAATCTGCCGGTATTCGGCATGGGCGGCGGGTTTCCGGGCCGGTAATCGTTTCCCCGGTTTTATGCCGGCCATTCCCGTCAATCAGTAGCGGTCATGCAGATTCAGGTCGACAGTGGTATCTGTGGTGGGGAAACCGCCGGACTTTTTCAGCGGTATCGGCAGCTTCGGGAGAAAACGCATAGCCAGGGCGGAAAGGAAGAGAAAAATCAGGATTGTATCGTGTTCATCGGTTTTTAGAAACGGGCGGCGGTTTTTGGGCGGTCTTGCCGTGCCGGATCGGGCGGTGTGCTGCGGTAAATGAAGAAAAGCTGCTGCCGGAATCGGTTTTGTCAGGGTAAGAAAAACCGGAACGGCAAGGTTCCGGTTGGGGTGGCTTATTTACGCTCGACCTGTGAAACATCGCGCACCGCGCCGGTATCGGCCGATGTGGTCATGGCGGCGTAGGCACGCAGGGCGGCGGAGACATGGCGGTCGCGGTTTTCGGGCTGCCACGCTTTGGCACCGCGTGCTTCCATTGCGGCACGGCGTGCGGCCAGTTCTTCACCGGATACGGCCAGACGGATGCTGCGGTTCGGAATATCGATTTCGACGGTGTCGCCTTCGCATACCAAGCCGATGGCGCCGCCTTCGGCCGCTTCGGGCGAAACGTGGCCGATGCTCAAACCCGATGTGCCGCCGGAGAAGCGGCCGTCTGTCAGCAGGGCGCAGGCTTTGCCCAAACCTTTGGATTTCAGGTAGCTGGTGGGGTAGAGCATTTCCTGCATACCGGGGCCGCCTTTGGGGCCTTCGTATCGGATGATGACGATGTCGCCTGCGCTGATTCGGTTGTCCAAAATGGCGGAGACGGCCGAATCTTGGCTTTCAAACACGCGGGCGCGGCCGGTGAATGTCAGAATGCTGTCGTCCACGCCGGCGGTTTTGACGACGCAGCCGCGCTCGGCGATGTTGCCGAACAGGACGGCCAGACCGCCGTCTTGCGAATAGGCGTGCTGTTTGCTGCGGATACAGCCGTTTTCGCGGTCTAAATCCAGGCTCGGCCATTGGCGGTTTTGCGAAAACGCTTCGGTGGTGCGCACGCCGCCGGGCGCGGCCTTGTAACGCGCATGCGCCGTTTCGTTGGCGGGGTCGGTAATGTCCCATTTCGCTAGCGCGTCTTTCAGCGTTTTTTCGTGGACGGTGGAAACGGCGGTGTTCAGGCAGCCTGCGCGGTCGAGTTCGGCCAGAATGCCCATCACGCCGCCGGCGCGGTGCACGTCTTCCATATGGTATTTCTGGGTGGCGGGGGCGACTTTGCACAGGCACGGCACTTGGCGGCTGATGCGGTCGATGTCGGCCATTTTGAAATCGACGCCGGCTTCGTTGGCGGCGGCCAGAAGGTGCAGGACGGTGTTGGTGGAGCCGCCCATCGCCACATCAAGACTCATGGCGTTTTCGAATGCGGCTTTGGTGGCGATGCTGCGCGGCAATACGCTCGCATCGTCCTGTTCGTAATAGCGTTTGGTGATTTCCACAATCAGACGGCCTGCTTCGAGAAACAGCTCTTTGCGGCCGGCATGGGTGGCCAGCAGCGATCCGTTGCCGGGCAGCGACAAGCCCAAAGCTTCGGTGAGACAGTTCATCGAGTTGGCGGTGAACATGCCCGAACACGAACCGCAGGTGGGGCAGGCGGAACGCTCTACTGCGGCCACGGCTTCATCGCTCACGTTGTCGTCGGCGGCATCGACCATCGCATCCACCAAATCGAGCTTGCGGGTATCGGCGATATTGGCCACGCCGATGACTTTGCCCGCCTCCATCGGCCCGCCGGACACGAATACGGTGGGAATGTTCAGACGCATGGCCGCCATCAGCATGCCCGGAGTGATTTTGTCGCAGTTGGAAATGCACACCAGCGCGTCGGCACAATGCGCGTTTACCATGTATTCCACCGAATCGGCAATCAAATCGCGGCTGGGCAGCGAATAGAGCATACCGCCGTGCCCCATCGCAATGCCGTCGTCCACGGCGATGGTGTTGAATTCTTTGGCCAGGCCGCCCGCTTTTTCGATTTCGCGCGCGACCAGCTGCCCCATATTGTGCAGATGGACATGGCCGGGAACAAACTGGGTGAACGAGTTGGCAACGGCGATAATCGGTTTGCCGAAATCGGCATCGGCCACGCCGGTGGCACGCCACAGGGCGCGCGCGCCGGCCATATTGCGGCCGTGGGTGGAGGTTTTGGAGCGGTAGGCTGGCATGGTTCGGATTCCTTATTTTTTAGATTCGTACGGTATATCAAAGCGGCTTATTCTATACCAAACACCTGATATAAAGAAGCAGACAGATAAGGCCGTCTGAAAACGGCAGAACGGTTTTCAGACGGCCTGATGTCGCGGGGCGGTCGGGGTTAGGCGTCCAAATTGCCCAAAACAATGCGCAGCATACGGCGCAGCGGTTCGGCTGCGCCCCACAAAAGCTGGTCGCCCACGGTAAACGCGCTGATGTATTCGCCGCCCATGCCCAGCTTGCGGATACGGCCGACGGGTACGCTCAGGGTGCCGGTTACTTTGGCGGGGGTCAGCCCGCGGACGCTGGCTTTTTTTTCATTGGGAATCACTTTTACCCAAGCGTTGGCTTCGGCCAGCAGTTTTTCGATTTCGGCTACCGGCAGATCTTTTTTCAGTTTCAGTGTGATGGCTTGGCTGTGGCAGCGCATCGCGCCCACGCGCACGCACAGGCCGTCGATAACGGTGGGGTTGGCACTGCGGCCGAGGATTTTGTTGGTTTCCACGCCGCCTTTCCATTCTTCTTTGGATTGGCCGTTGCCCAAATCGGCATCAATCCACGGAATCAGGCTGCCCGCCAGCGGTACGCCGAAGTTGGCGGCGGGGAAGGCATCACTGCGCAGAAAGTCCGACACTTTGCGGTCGATGTCGAGAATCGCACCGGCGGGGTCGGCGATTTCGGCTTTGACTTCGTTGTGAATCGCGCCCATGCCTTCAATCAGCTCGCGCATATTTTTCGCACCCGCACCCGATGCGGCCTGATAGGTCATGCTGGTCGCCCATTCCACTAAATCGTTTTGGAACAGGCCGCCCAAGGCCATCAGCATCAGCGAGACGGTGCAGTTGCCGCCGATGTAGTTTTTCACGCCGTTTTGCAGGGCGTGGTCAATCACATGGCGGTTCACGGGGTCCAGCACAATCACGGCATCATCGTTCATGCGCAGCGAAGAGGCGGCATCAATCCAGTAGCCGTTCCAGCCGGAATCGCGCAGGGGTTGGAAGACGGCTTTGGTGTAGTCGCCGCCTTGGCAGGTAACGATAATGTCCATTTCGGCCAATTCGGTCAGATTATTGGCATCGCGCAGGGTTTTGGCCGCCTGGCCGAAGTCGGGGGCGGTACCGCCGACGTTGGAGGTAGTAAAAAATACGGCTTCGGGAATGTGGGCAAAGTCGTTTTCTTCCTGCATACGCTGCATCAAAACCGAACCGACCATGCCGCGCCAGCCGACAAATCCTACTTTCATGATTTATGCTCCGATGATTTGAGTCTTGTGATAAAAGAAAAAACGTCCTTTTTAGTCCTATCCTGTCAAAATGTAAAGTTTTTTAGCGCAAACACCGGATATTGGGCGTAAGAGGGGAGGCGGTTTGGCGGTGCTGCCTATTCAGAACGGTTGGCGGCAGGTTTGGCACGGATCGGATAACGCCTATCCGGTTTTTCTGTCCCAATCCGCAGGCCGGTTATGCTGCCGGTATCGGTGTCCGGCCATTCCGTTTGGTACGATGCAGCAGGCGGTTTTTATTTTGTTAAAAAATAAACGTTTGACTGTTTTCGGGTCAAAATCAGACGGCCTTGTCTTGCGCGGCGGTTCGGATTCTGGTTTAATACGCCTTTCGCAAGGCCAGATAGCTCAGTTGGTAGAGCAACGGATTGAAAATCCGTGTGTCGGCGGTTCGATCCCGCCTCTGGCCACCACTAAAACCGCATCGGCGGTTTTTTTTGTTGCCTGCCGTTTTGGGCCGCATAGTCGAATACCGAACCCGCACAAGCAGACCGCTTGGGCGGGTTTTGCTGTTTGTTGCCGGCCGTTTTCTGCGGCTATTTTTTATTGCGCAGAAAATATGAATATGGCATTTTTCGGTTTCGCGGTTTTCAGACGGCCGCAAGATGCCGTCTGAAAAAGAGGGTGCTGATGAATCGGGCGGTGCGGCGGCAGGCCGTCTGTTTCGGAGCGGCGGAGCCGGAAAACGGGTTGGCGGAAGGAGGCGGTATGGCATCGGGGGCATTGCGGATTTTGGCCGGACATTTCGGTTGGGACGGAACGGTGTTGCGCCGTTGCGAAGAGTGGGCGCGGCAGGGGCTGCTGCTGCCCAAGCTGTTTGAAGAGGGTTTGTGCACGCCCGATGAGGTGGCGGCGGTGCTGGCGCAGGCGGTCGGGCGGCCGTATGTGGATTTGGCGGCATTTGCGCCCGAAGATACGGCGATGACGGCGGAACAGATGCGCCGTTTCGGCTGTGTGCCGCTGGCACGGCGGCAGGGGCGGCTGCTGGCAGGTGTGGCCGATCCGACGGATCCCGTGTTGCAGCGGTTGGCTTTTGTCTGCGCCGAACCGGTCGATCTGGCGGTGGTGCGCTACGATCTGCTGGTGCAGCGGCTGGCAGAGTCGGGTGGCGGTACAGCGGGGATTCTGGCGCAAATGCCGCAGGAGGAAGCGGGAACGGCCGCCGCTTGGGCGGAAGAAGCGGGCGACGGGCCGGTGGCGCGTTTCGTGCAGCAGGTGTTGGAAGATGCGTGGGCGGCGGGTGCGTCGGACGTGCATTTCGAGTTTTACGAGCAGGCGGCGCGGGTGCGTTTCCGCGTGGACGGTGTGTTGCGTGAAGTGGTGCAGCCGCCTCATGCGGTCAGACGGCGGCTGGTGTCGCGGATTAAGGTAATGGCGGGGCTGGACATTGCCGAACAGCGGCTGCCGCAGGACGGGCGTTTGCAGACGGTTTTGGGCGGGCGCACGGCGGATTTGCGCATCAGCACGCTGCCGACGCTTTTCGGCGAAAAAGTGGTGGTGCGGATTCTGAACGGCGATGCGCAGGCGCCGGATTTGGCGCGCTTGGGGCTGGAGCCGTGCCAATATGACTTGCTGCTGGCCGAAATCCGCCGCCCTTACGGCATGATTCTGGTCACCGGGCCGACCGGTTCGGGCAAAACGCTGTCGCTGTATGCCTGTCTGAACGAATTGAACAGCGAGCGGGTAAATATTGCGGCGGTGGAAGACCCGGCGGAAATCAATCTGGCGGGCATCAATCAGGTAAATGTGAACGAGAAGCAGGGGCTGACGTTTGCCGAGGCTCTGCGGGCGTTTCTGCGCCAGGATCCCGATGTGCTGATGGTGGGCGAAATCCGCGATTTGGAAACGGCCGATATTGCCGTCAAGGCGGCGCAGACGGGGCATTTGGTATTTTCCACGCTGCATACCAACCGCGCGGCGGCCAGTCTGACGCGGCTGCTGAATATGGGCGTGGCGCCGTTTCATATTGCCGCTTCGGTGAATCTGGTTGTGGCACAGCGGCTGGTACGCAAGCTGTGTCCGCATTGTCGTGAAGTGTGGGAGCGGCCGTCTGAAAATGTGTTGGCGGCGGCAGGGTTTACGCCGCAGGATTTGGCGCAGGATTGGCCGCTGTACCGTCCCAAAGGTTGCGCGGCCTGCCGCGGCAAGGGTTATCGGGGGCGTATCGGCATATTCGAGCTGATGCCGGTCAGTCAGGCGATGCGGCGGGCGATGATGGACGGTGCGGGCGAATTGGATTTGGCGGCATTGGCCGCACGGGAGGGTATGGTGGATTTGCGCCGTGCCGGATTGCTGAAAGTGATGGCGGGTGCGACCACGCTGGCGGAAGTCGATGCCGTGGTGGGGAGATAGGCGGTGCTCGGAAAAAACAGGTTGAAACGTTTCGATTATCAGGGGCGGCGGCCGGATACGCGGCAGACTGTGGCCGGAAGCATTGAGGCGGCCGATGAAGCAGCGGCGCGCAAGCAGTTGCTGAGAAAAGGGATTTTGCCTCAGCAGATACGTGCGCAGACGATACGGCGCGCGCGGCGGATCCGTTCTGCCGATGTGGCGGTTTTTACCCGCCAGCTGGCGGAAATGCTGCGTGCGGGGCTGCCGCTGCTGCGCGCTTTGGAAATTGTGGCGCAGGCACACGGCAATCCGGCCATGCGTACCCTGCTGGGGCGGGTGCGCGCGGACATCGGGCAGGGCAGTACGCTGTCGGCGGCTCTGGCCGCGCACCCGAAAGTGTTTGATGCGCTATACTGTCATCTGGTCGCGGCGGCGGAAACCGGCGGGGTGTTGGACGATTTGCTCGACAATCTGGCCGTGCAGCTGGAAAAAGCGCAGGTATTGAAGAAAAAGGTGCAGACCGCGCTGGTGTATCCGGCAGCGGTTTTGCTGATGGCGGTGGTATTGCTGGCGGTGATGCTGGTGTTTGTGCTGCCGTCGTTCGCGCAACTGTATCAGGGCATGGGTGCGGTGCTGCCGTGGCCGACGCGGGCGGTGATGGCCCTTTCAGACGGCCTCCGCCGCTACGGCTGGCTGATGTTGCTGCTGCCTGTGGCGGTTGTGTGGGCGGTTCGGCGGCAATACGGCCGCTCGCCCGCTTTCCGTTTGAAGGCCGATGCGCTGCTGTTGAAGCTGCCGCTGTCGGGAGCGGTATTGCGGCAGGCGGTATGGGCGCGTTGGGCGCGCACCTTGGCCGCGCTGCTGGCTGCCGGTGTACCGGTTTTGCCGGCTTTGGATGCAGTGGCCGCCGCATCGGGCAACCGTGTGTTTGAAACCGCCACGCACGCGGTGCGCGCGCAGGTGGCGCAGGGGGCGGCATTGTCGGGCGCGATGCGTGCGGCGGGGGTGTTTCCCGATTTGCTGTTGCAGATGGCGGCAGTGGGCGAAGAATCGGGTTCGCTGGAACACCTGCTGGCCAAAAGTGCGCATTTTTATGAAAACGAAGTCGATAATCTGGCGGCACGGCTGACCGCGCTGATGGAGCCGGTGCTGATGATTGTATTGGGCGGCGTGGTCGGTATGGTGCTGGCGGCGATGTATCTGCCGCTGTTCGATTTGAATAAAGTATTGGGCTGATGATGACGGTGTGGGCGGCTTTGGCCGGCTTGCTGGCCGGCAGTTTTTTGAGTGTGGCGGTTTACCGTCTGCCGCTGATGATGGCGCGGCAGTGGGACGGTTTTGCCCGCGAACGGCTGGGATGGGCGCAGGAGCAGATGCCGCGTTTCGATTTGGCATGGCCGTCTTCGCATTGCCCGCATTGCCAAGGCCGTCTGAAAACCGTGCATAATCTGCCTTTAATCGGGTTTCTGCTGCAAAAAGGGCGGTGCGCACAATGCGGGTCGGCCATCGGTCTGATGTATCCCGCCTTGGAATTGGCGGCTGCGGCGGCCTTTGCCGCTTCGGTGTCGGTATACGGTGCGGGTTATGTCGGTATGGCGGGTATGGTGCTGGCGGCGTTTTTATTGGCTTCGGCGTGGATAGACGCGCGCACGCGCCTGCTGCCCGACATATTGACGCTGCCTCTGCTGTGGCTGGGACTGCTGTTTCATGCTGGCGGCGGTTTCGTACCGCTGCAACAGGCGGTCTGGGGTGCGGCGGCGGGCTATCTGGCGTTGTGGCTGCTGAACGCGGTTTACCGCCTGCTGCGCGGACAGGACGGTATGGGCGGCGGCGATATGAAGCTGTTGGCGGCACTGGGCGCGTGGCTGGGGGTGGAAATGTTGCTGCCGGTGGTGTTTGCCGCTGCCGTGTTCGGTTTGCTGACGGCCGGTGTGTATGGGCGCGGACAGCGTGAAATCCCGTTCGGTCCGTCGCTGGCGGCGGCCGGCTGGCTGGTATTTTTGGCTTATGCACCGGTGGCGCGGACGCTGCCGCTGTGGTTGGGAGTGGGGATATGACGGCATGGGTGGGGCTGACGGGCGGTATCGGCAGCGGGAAATCTTCGGCGGCGGCGCAGTTTGCCCGCTTGGGCGTGCCGGTGGTCGATGCCGATGCCGTGAGCCGCAGCCTGACCGCCGCAGGCGGGGCGGCTTTGCCGCTGATTCGCGAACGCTTCGGCAGCGGGGTATTTTCAGACGGCCTGCTCGACCGCGCAAAACTGCGCGGGCTGGTTTTTGGTGATGCGGATAAAAAGGCCGCGCTCGAAGCCTTGATGTTCCCGCTGATTCTGGCAGAGATGCGCGCGCAGATGGCCGCGCACGCGGGGGCGGTTTACGGCGTGGCCGAGATTCCGCTGCTGGCGGAAAATCCGGCATTCAGGCAGCTGGTGGAACGGGTGGCGGTGGTGGACGTGCCGCCCGAAGTGCAGATTGTGCGCGTGCGGCAGAGAAACGGCTTATCGGAAGCGGAAGTTAAACGTATAATGGCGGCGCAAAGCGGCCGTGCCGCGCGTTTGGCGGTTGCCGACGATGTGATTGACAACAGCGGTACCGAAGCGGAACTGGCCGGTCAGGTTTTGCGCCTGCACCGTCTTTATTCCCAACTTTACGCCACGGCCGGCCCGGGCGGTTGAGGCTTTTATGATCCGATTTGAGCACCCCTTATCCGAACGCATCCGCAATTTTCTGCGTATCGAACATCTGTTCAACCGTTTCCATGATGAGAGCGGCTGTCCGCAATCAGTGTGGTCGCACCATTTGGCACTGTTTACCCTGTTTGAAATCATGGAATGTGCCGGCCGTGCCGAGTTGAAGCTGGATATTTTGCAGGAATTGGAGCGGCAAAAGCGGATTCTGCAACGTCAGGATACCGGCGAAACCGGCTGCGCCGCTTTGGAACGGATCCATTCTGTAACCGCCGATTTGCAGGCGGTGCAGCAGAAATTCGGCCAGCATCTGCGCGAAAACGAATGGCTGATGGCGATTAAGCAGCGTATGCTGGTGCCGGGCGGTACCAGCCCGCTCGATTTGCCGTCTTATTATTACTGGCAGCAGCTGCCGTATGAAGTGCGCAAAGCCGACTTGCAGGGCTGGATTGCTATGCTGCTGCCGACCTGCCGCGCGGTGCGCGTGCTGATGGACATTTTGCGTGCCAATGCGTGGAAAGTGGCCAGCGTGGCCGAAAAAGGCAATTATCATCATGCCAGCCTGGCGCAGAATATTCATTTGTTGGGTATAGACGTTGTGCCCGACTATCAGGCACTGCCCGAAGTGTCGGCCAATAAATATTTCACCCATATCCGCTTTGTGGCCGCATCGCGCGAAAGCGCGCGGGGAAAATTGGTGGAGTGCGATGTGCCGTTTGAATTGGTGATGTGCAGTTTTGATCCGGTGATGGAGTAAAGATGAGCCAAACCGTGGTGAAATGTCCGCAATGCGGCAAAAGCGTAGCGTGGCGGCCGGAAAGCCGCTACCGTCCGTTTTGCAGCGAACGCTGTAAAACCATCGACTTGGGGGCGTGGGTGGCGGAAGAATACGCCGTCGGCACAGAGAACCCTGCCGATGCGTATGCAGCAGAATAGGGCAGGCCGTCCGAACCATGGATTCAGACGGCCTGTATTGTCGGATAGCGCATGGCGGTATCCGTATTTTTCAAACCGAATGAAAGTGAGCGGGCGATGGCCGAACCTGTTGTCTATTTTGCCCACTGGTGTCCCGACACCGAACCGTTTACCGCTGAATTGAAGCGGTTGGGGGTGGATTACGAACCGCGCGACATCACGCAGAGCGGCGCGAATCTCAAAGCATTTCTGCGCCTGCGCGACAGTCATGCGGCGTTTGAGCAGGTGCGGGCAGACGGCCGTATCGGCATTCCGGTATTGGTTTGGCGGGACGAAGCGGTTTTGGATTGGCAGGCATTGGCCGACTGGCACCGGGCGGATACCTGAATGGGACTTGGGTAGGTCGGATTCTTGAGTCTGATACAGTTTGACAGGGTTGAATCAGAATAGCGGCACGGTTTGCTTGGTTGCCGTTGAATTGTCGGATACGGAGTATCCGGCCTGCGTGTGGTTGAGGCCGTCTGAAAACGGTTTGTAGGTCGGATTCTTGAATCCGACACAGTTTGACAAGGGTTGAATCAGAACGACGGTATGGTTTGCTTGGTTGCCGTTGAATTGTCGGATACGAGTATCCGACCTACGTGTGGTTGAGGCCGTCTGAAAACGGTTTGCGTAGGTCGGATTCTTGAATCCGACTTGGTTTGAGACGGAGTGAATAAAAAAAGCCGGAGACAATATCCGGCTTCATAAATTTTCAGACGGCTAACCGTTTTCAGCGGTGTGCGGCGATGATTTGCAGCATTTGTGCCAGTACTTTCGGGTTGGCAGCAACGATGTCGCCGCTGTCCAGCCAGCCTTGGTCGCCCTGCATATCGGTAACGATGGCACCGGCTTCTTTGGCAATCAGCGCGCCGGCGGCGATGTCCCAAGGTTTGAGGTTGAACTCGAAAAAACCGTCGAAGCGGCCGCAGGCCAGAGCGCACAAGTCCAGTGAGGCCGCGCCTTCGCGGCGCGCGCCGGCGGTTTTGCCCAACAGGTCGCGCAAGATGGCGAGGTAGGTATCCATCATGCTCTGATCGACGACGGGAAATCCGGTGCCGATCAGGCACTGGTTCAGGTCGATGCGGGAGGAAACGCGGATGCGGCGGTCGTTCAGCAATGCGCCCTTGCCGCGCGAGGCCAGATAGAGGTCGTTGCGTTCGGGGGCGTATACCAAGGCCTCCTGAATCTGGCCTTTGTGCAGCAGCGCCATGGAAACAGCGTATTGCGGGTGGCCGTGCAGATAGTTGGTGGTGCCGTCCAGAGGATCGATCAGCCATTCGTAATCGCTGTTTGGGTTGCCGTGGCTGCCGGATTCTTCGGCGGTGATTTTATGCTGGGGATAGGCGTCGAGCAGGGTTTCGACCAAGATGGTTTCGGCGGCGCGGTCGATGTCGGAAACAAAATCGTTAAACGCTTTGCTGTCTACTTTGACTGCGGATAAATTATTGGCGGCACGCACCATCATATCGCCTGCTTTGCGGGCGGCCTTAAAGGCGGTATTCAAAATCGGATTCATACAAATTTCCTGTTAAAACGGCCGTCTGAACCGAAGCGGCAGGACGGCAAAGCGTGGAACAATTTTTAAAGAACAATGGCGCGGTATTATACATACTGCCGCCCGATTGAGAAAGACGGTAAAACATGAGCAAACCCCTCCTGCCCGACTATCTGGGCAATATTTCCGTGGTGCTGTGCCGCACCAGCCATCCGGCCAATATCGGTTCGGCCGCGCGCGCGATGAAAACGATGGGGCTGACCGATTTGGTTTTGGTTGCCCCCAATTTGATGCAGACCCCGATGACGGTCGAACCGCCAAGCTTTGATGCGCAAAACCCCGCCGCTTTCCGCCTGCCGGAAGAGAGCTTTATTCTGGCTTCCGGTGCGGCCGATGTGCTGGAAAACGCGCGTATGGCGGCGACTTTGGACGAAGCCTTGGCCGATACGGTTATCAGTTGCGCGCTCACCAGCCGCAAGCGCGAACTGACCGCGCCGTTGCAGACGCCGCGGGAGCTGACCCCCGAAATTCTTGCCGCCGCGCAAAACGGCCGCCGTGCCGCTTTGGTATTCGGTAACGAAACGTTCGGTTTGAGCATCGAAGAAGTGCAGTCGTGCAACCGTTTGATGACGATTAACGGCAATCCCGATTATTTTTCGCTGAATCTGGCACAGGCGGTGCAGGTTGTTGCTTACGAGCTGTTCAGCCAGACAGATGTCAGCATGGATTATCTGCGCGGCGGACGGCATACCGCCACCCACGAGCAAATCGGCGGCATGATCCGCCATTTGGAAAGCCTGATGGACGACATCGGTTTTTTCAACCGCCGTAACGGCACGCGTATGATGCGCCGTCTGCACAACCTGTTTGCCCGTGCGGGTACGGAAACCGAAGACATCGACATTCTGCGCGGCTTTTTCAATACAGTATCTAAAAGGCTGCGGAAAGACTGATACCGTCCCAAGGCCGTCTGAAAACGGGCGGAGCGGGTTTCTGCAAAGTTGAACTCGGATTACTGTTTTTATTTTTATTCCGCAGATTTTCCGTCTGTTTTTTGATACCGCAAGCCTGCTGCCCCCGTTTTCAGACGGCCTTTCCGACGGCGGTTTAGGTTTGGTCATTATGCTGTCATATCGGGGCGGTAAAGTGGCAGCGTTACTGAAAAAAGGAGCCTGCGATGCCGCACCGCCGCCGCCAACACATTTTCCAAGCCGCCCGCCGCCGTTTTCAGGCGGCAGCTGAGAATCAGACAGCAAAAGAAAAAACACGGTAGGCGTTAGCCTTCCGGCCGTTTTTTGAACCGCCCCGCTTTGGCGACAGAGTGGGGCGGTTTGCTGCGCGGTATGTTTTAGAGCAACTTGCCAAACCGATATTCTTACGTTAAGTTTACGTTTTGCCCGTTTATGTTGCGCAAAAACCATTCTTATCCCGCATTCAGGAGAAATGTATGCTGAAAAAATATTCCAAATTCGCGGCACTGATGACTGCCGCCGCCATTTTGGCCGCCTGCGGCGGCAGTGCCGACAAACCCGCCGCCGAGAGCAAACCGGCGGCCGGGCAGGCAGCGGCGGCAGACAAGCTGGCTGCCCGCTTCGTGACCATCGCCACAGGCGGCGCGTCCGGTCCCTACAACATCATCGGTACTTCGCTGGCCGAAGCCTATGCCAAGGTTTACGGCGTGAACGCGAAAACCCAAAGCACCGGTGCGTCGGTGGAAAATCTGAATCTTTTGGATCAGGGCAAGGCCGAGATGGCGTTTGTGATGAGCGATGCGCTCAATGATGCGGTGAAAGGTACCGGTTCGTTCCAAAAACCGCTGGATTCGGTGGCACAAATCGCCGCGCTGTATCCGAACTATGTGCAGATTGTGGCTTCGGCCAAATCGGGTATCCGCTCGATTGAAGATCTGCGCGGCAAGCGTGTGGCCGTCGGCGCGCAGAATTCGGGTGTGGAACTGGCTTCGCGCGCGCTGCTGAACGGCTTCGGTATCACGTACAACGATTTGAAAGTAGATTTTCTCGGTTATGCCGAGGCGGCCGACGCGCTCAAATCGGGTAAATTGGACGCGGCGTTTTTGACCAGCGGCCTGCCCAATTCGTCGCTGATGGAGTTGCAGCAGGGCTTTGATCTGCAACTGGTCAGTGTACCGGCCGACAAGCTGGGCGAAATCGCCAAAACATCGCCGTTCTTCAATCCTATGCCGATTCCGGCCGGTACTTACAACAATGCCGAAGATGTGCCGACGGCGGCAATTCTGAATGCTCTGGTGGTGCGCGCCGATCTGAGCGAAGACGATGTGTACAAGCTGACGAAAACCTTCTTTGAAAGTCTCGATACGTTGAAAACCGCGCATCAGGCCGCAGGCAGCATCAGTTTGGAAGCGGCGCAGAAAGGTTTGGTGGCACCGCTGCATCCGGGCGCGAAGCGTTATTACGACGAAGCCGCGAAATAATCTGTGAGACCAAGCGCAACGGGCCGCAAAACAGGCGTGGCACTGCTTGCGCTTTTTTGCTGCGTCCTGTTTTTGCTGCGTCCGCAGCCGCGTATCGAAATCCGCACAGCCGATACAGTGTGCCTGTGGCCGCGCGACAGCATCGGGCTGAAATGGCGGCATTCGGTGGAAAAGCAGGACTGGCAGGAAATCTGGCGGCGGGAAGGCCGTCTGCTGCGGCTGGATGCGGCGTATGTGCAGACTTTCGGCGCAGGTGTGCCGGCAGACGGTGTGCCTGTGCCTGCGCCTGAGGGTTATGTCGGTATGGCGGCGGAGCGGGTGCAGCCGCAAATCGAATGGGTGGTGTCGCGCAATATGCGCGGCGTGCTGTTTTCAGACGGCCTGGAATGGCCGGTTTACCGCCATCTGCCCGACTATACTGCTGTGAATATTGCTGTATCGCTTCAGCCTGCCGTGCGGCAGTTTTTTAAGAAAGAGTGTGTATGACACAAACCCAATCCGCTGCGCCCAATGCGCAGGAAATTCTGGAAAAATACGACCGCGAATCGGTAACGCGGCATCCGCAGGGCAAAACCGTGCGCCTGATCATCAGTGTGCTGGCGATTGCCTATTCGCTGTTTCATCTGTACATCACGTTCAACCCGCTGCCCGAAATGTTGCAGCGTTCGATTCACGTCGGCGTGGGTGCGGCTCTGATTTTTCTGATTTATCCGCCCGCCAAAAAAAGCAGCCGCCAAAAAGTCGTGTGGTACGACTGGCTGTGGGCGGCCGCCGCGCTGGCCGGCTGCGGCTATCTGATTACCCAGTTTCAGGATATTGTCAGCGTGCGCGGCGGTATTCCGAATACGGCCGATATTGTGTTGGCCGTGCTGACGGTGGCGGTGGTGCTGGAAAGCGCGCGCCGCGTAACCGGCTGGATTCTGCCGCTGTTCGCGCTGGTGTTCCTTGCGTATCCCTTTATCAGCCACATGGATTTTATGCCCGACCGCCTGCTGACGCGGCCGTATGACTGGGGCGATATTTTCGGCCAGCTCTATCTGAAAACCGAAGGGCTGTATTCCACCGCCATCGGCGCGTCGGTAACGTTTATCTTCCTGTTTATCCTGTTCGGCGCATTTCTGGCACGTTCGGGCATGGGGCAGCTGTTTAACGATTTGGCGATGGCACTGGCCGGACACAAGCAGGGCGGGCCGGCCAAAGTGGCGGTAATTTCCAGCGGCTTTATGGGCAGCATCAACGGCGCGGCGGTGGCCAATGTGGTCGGCACGGGCGCGTTTACCATTCCGCTGATGAAAAAAATCGGCTACCACAAAAACTTTGCCGGCGCGGTGGAAGCCAGTGCATCGGTGGGCGGGCAGATTCTGCCGCCGATTATGGGCGCGTCGGCCTTTATCATGGCCGAAACCACGGGCGTGAAATACAGCACCATCGCGCTGGCCGCACTGCTGCCCGCACTGCTGTATTACTTGGGCGTGATTGCGCAGGTGCATTTCCGTGCGGGCAAACGCGATTTGAAAGGCGTACCCAAAGCCGACCTGCCGCGCGTCGGCGAAGTGCTGAAAGCACGCGGCCATATGCTGTTGCCGATTGTCGCGCTGGTGTGGATGCTGGCCGAGTCGGTGCCGGTGGGCTATGCGGCTGCCTATACCATCGGCATCACAGTCGTCATCAGCTGGCTGCGTCCCGAAACCCGCATGGGCATCAAAGACATCGTGGCCGCTTTGGAAGACGGAGCGAAACAGTCACTGTCGGTGATGGCCGCCTGTGCCGTGGTCGGTATTGTCATCGGCGTGGTCAATCTGACCAGCTTCGGCACAGTCATGACCTCGTCGATTCTGACTTTGGGCGCGGGTTCGCTGTTTCTGACCCTGTTTTTGACCATGCTCGCCTCGATGGTGCTGGGTATGGGGCTGCCTTCGATTCCCGCCTACATCATCACGGCAACTATGGTTGCCCCCGCACTGGCCGGATTCGGCGTGCCGATTTTGGTGGCACATATGTTCGTGTTCTATTTCGGCATTTTCGCCAACATTACCCCGCCGGTGGCCTTAGCGGCTTTTGCCGGTGCGGGCATTGCCGGCGGCGATCCGATGAAAACCGGCTGGCAGTCGCTCAAACTCGCGCTGGCGGGCTTTATCGTGCCGTTTATGTTTGTGTACAACCCGAATATGCTGATGATTGACCCGGCAGGAATCGAAATCACGGCCAAAACCTTCACGCTGCCCGCCTGGCATACCATCGCGGCGGTGTGCACCACATCGATTGTCGGCGTACTGGCACTTTCGGCGGCGGTGGAGGGTTATTTCAAAACCCATCTGGCGGCATGGGCGCGGCTGCTGACCGCCGTTGGCGCACTGTGTCTGATTGTGCCGGAAGCCACGACCGATATTGTCGGTATGGTGATTGTGGCGGTGATGGCGGTGTTCAATTGGCGGCAGGCAAAAAAGGCACCTGCCGTGCGCAGTCTGCCGTAAAGTCCGTCTGAAAACGCCCTGCGGGGCGTTTTTATTTTTGTTTTGGCGGCGGGTTGGGGAGGTTGGGCAGAAACGGATGTCTGAATCTGGCAGGTGCGCCCGTGTGATTGGGCAGCCCGGAACGGGCATACGGCCCGATGCTGTTGTGTACCGGTCTGCGGCAACCCGTGCCGGATACGGTTACCCGCCCGCTCTTTTGTTAAGATGGCTGTTTAAAACGTTCCCTAAGGTTTACGCAAGCGATGATGACTGTGACCCAAAGATACGGTGAAGTTTTGTCTGATTCCTTCGAGCCTGTAATATACCGGCCTGTAATATATCAGGCCGTCTGAAACCGGAATTAGGCAACAACGGAATCAAGAAAATAGGATCAATCATGAATAAAGTAGAATTATTGAAAGAATTCGACCGCCCGAAAGTGTTAGCTACACCCCTGAAGAAATCGCTACCGAGCGCGATTCTTACCATCAGATTGTTGCCAGCTTTGCGCTGGAAAATGCAGAGCCTACGGACTTTCACAAGGTTATTGCAATGGAAGAAATTCGCGGCGAACTCACGGATAAAGAGGGGTGGGATATTATTCTTGGCAAAAATCCCCAAGAAGCAGAACGCATTAAAGTGAAGCTGAAACGCCTGGCCGAACAGGGCTTGTCTTGGAAGGATTTGTGATGAATCAAACTGAACAGGAGATTTTTGATTCTGCAACCTCCAAAAACCTACGGACAGCCGCAAAGAATTTAAGTGATTCGCAAGATTTTTCTCTCAACGGGATAAAGCAGCTTCACGATTCAACATTTACCCCTACTTACAGGTTTACCCGAAAGTGTTCAACAAACCATGTTGAACTACCCTGAACGCCCGCAGCGTGATGACTGGAAAAAAGAGAATGAATTATGCACTCGATGCTTTGTGGTGGCGGCTCGACAGCCCGCCGGTACGCGATTTGGCCGCGCTGCTGACGGCGCCGCCGTTGTGGGACAGCGGCGTCGAATGGCCGGTGCGCGCTTTGCTGGGCCGGTCGGGTTTGCGCTTTCTGCTGTCGCTGAATGATGATCCCGCGCCCTTGACCGCTTATTTGGCGGCACACGCGCCGTTCGGCGGCCGTTTGGGCGTTTATGCCGAACGGCTGCTGGCATTTTGGCTGGACAACGCGCCGCATTGCCGGCTGCTGGCGCACAATCTGCCGGTAGAGGAAAACGGACGGCGGTTGGGTGCGTTGGATTTTGTGGCCGAGGCAGACGGCCGCTGCCTGCATATCGAGCTGGCCTGCAAGTATTACGGTGCCGAATCCGGCCGTGCGGCCGATTTGGTCGGGCTGAACGCGGCCGACCGGTTGGCCGACAAGGCTGCCAAACTGCACAAACAGCTCGCCTTGTCGCGGCAGCCGGCCGGTTTGCGTGCGCTGGCTGCGGCAGGGTTGCGGGTGGACGCGGCGGTGTCGGTGGTGCGCGGTATGGGGTTTTCTGCGGCGGGCGTGTCGGGCGCGCCGCTCTGTCCGACAGGCTGGCACGGCGGCTACCGGCGGACAGATTCGCCTACCCTGCTGCCGCACGGACGTTATTATGTGCTGCCGCGTATGGCGTTGCTGGCACCGGCCAGAGTGGGGGAGGCGGAGTTGGCCGATGCCGAAACCGCCGCGCGTGCGGGTCCGGCCATTTTGGCGAAAGTGGCGCGCCGTTCAGACGGCCTCTGGCATGAAACGGAGCGCATCATGCAGGTTGAGGCCGTCTGAAAGTCTGCTGTGCCTGTTTGGGGTTTTTGAAACTTTGAGCAGGCGAGTCGGATTCGAGAATCCGACCTACGTGAATTTTGGCGGTTTTAGTTTTGCCAAAATCCGCTTTTCCGGTTTGAAGCCCGGCACTGTTTTCAGACGGCCTTGACGGTTGGCGGGCTGTCTTGCCGGCGGGTGCGGTTTTATTTTGATGGCGGGTCGGGCTTTATGGTAGAATCCGCGTTTTATTTTGCGTTGCGGCTGCACGGCATTGGTATACCGGCCGCCGGACTTAACTGGCTATTATTCATATTTAAGGGTTTACGATGAGCGTAACAGTAGAAAAATTGGAAGGTTTGGCGCGTAAGGTCGAACTGTCTCTGCCTTGGAACGACATTAACGCAGAAGTGGACAAACGCCTGAAACAGACCGCGCGCCGCGTGCGCATCGACGGTTTCCGTCCCGGTAAAGCCCCCATCGGTATGGTGGCTTCCATGTACGGCAACAGTATTCAAAACGAAGTGATGAACGAACTGGCGCAGAAAGTCTTTTTTGATGCCGCTGTGGCCGAGGGTTGGAAAATTGCCGGTATGCCGCGACTGGAAGGCGTGGAAGGTCAGGAAGACAAAGAAAACTTCCGTTTTGCCGGTGTGTTCGAAGTTTTCCCCGAAGTGAAAATCGGCGACTTGTCCGCCCGGGAAATCAGCAAAATCACCACCGAAGTGGGCGATGCCGAGGTGGACAAAACCATTGAAATCCTGCGCCAGCAGCGTACCGTCTTCAATCATGTCGAGCGTGCCGCACAGAAAGAAGACCGTGTGATTATCGATTTTGCCGGCAAAATCGACGGCGAAGCCTTTAACGGCGGTTCGTCTGAGAACTATGCTTTCGTTTTGGGCAAAGGCCAGATGCTGCCCGAGTTTGAAGCCGGCGTGGAAGGCTTGAAAGCAGGCGAGAGCAAAGATGTGGAAGTAAACTTCCCCGAAGATTACCACGGCAAGGATGTGGCTGGTAAAACCGCCGTCTTCACCATCAGCGTGAAAAACGTTTCCGAGCCGAAGCTGCCCGAAGTCGATGCCGATTTTGCCAAAGCCTTGGGCATCGAGGGCGGCGATACCGCCAAAATGCGCGAGGAAGTGAAGAAAAACGTGGTGCGCGAAGTGAACCGCCGCGTCAATGCGCAGAACAAAGAAGCCGTGATGGAAGCCCTGTTGCAGGCGGCCGAGCTGGAAGTGCCCAATGCGCTGGTCGGCGAAGAATCCGCCCGCCTGGCCGATGAAATGAAACAGAATTTTGTCAATCAGGGCATGGCCGATGCGAAAAAACTGGATCTGCCGGCCGATATGTTCAAAGAACAGGCCGAACGCCGCGTGAAACTGGGCCTGATTCTGGCCGAACTGGTTCAGGCCAATCAGTTGGAGCCGACCAAAGAACAGGTCGATGCCGTGATTGCCGATTTTGCCGAAAGCTACGAAGATCCGCAGGAAGTGATCGAGTGGTATCACGCCGAACCGTCGCGCCTGCAAGGCCCTAATTCGCTGGCCGTGGAGCAGAATGTCGTCGATTTCGTGCTGGGCAAAGCCAAAGTGAGCGAAAAAGCCCTGTCGTTTGACGAAGTGATGGGCCAGGTTTAAAACCAGGCCGTCTGAAACGGCCGCAGCGGGCGCGAATCCGCGAGACCTTGCGGCCGGAAAAACGAAAGCACCGAAGCGGCTTGTGCGCTTGGGTGCTTTCCCACTATGGAAAGGAATGTTTTTATGCTGCCGGAAATTACCGCCAACACCTTAATCCCCACCGTTATCGAGCAGAGCGGCCGCGGCGAGCGTGCGTTTGACATTTACTCGCGCCTGCTCAAAGAGCGCATTATTTTTCTCGTCGGCCCCGTGAACGACCACACCGCCAATCTGGTGGTGGCGCAAATGCTGTTTCTGGAAAGCGAAAATCCCGACAAGGATATTTTCTTCTATATCAATTCGCCGGGCGGTTCGGTTACGGCCGGTATGTCGATTTTCGATACCATGAACTTTATCAAACCCGATGTGTCCACCCTGTGCTTGGGGCAGGCGGCCAGTATGGGTGCGTTCCTGCTGTCGGCCGGTACCAAAGGCAAACGTTTTGCCCTGCCCAACAGCCGCATTATGATTCACCAGCCGCTTATCAGCGGCGGCTTGGGCGGGCAGGCTTCGGATATTGAAATTCACGCCCGCGAGCTGATTAAAATCAAGCAGAAGCTGAACGAATTTCTGGCCAAGCATACCGGCCAGCCGCTGGAAAAAGTGGAACGCGATACCGACCGCGACAATTTTATGTCGGCCGGTGCGGCCAAAGAATACGGCCTGATCGATGATGTCATCGAAACCCGGGAAGAAGCGGCCAAAGCCGCCGCCTCTGCCGGTTAAGCCCGACCGGCTACCGCAAAGGCCGTCTGAAAACGCATAACGGGCGATTTCAGACGGCCTTTTTTTGTGAGGCTGAAACGGGAAAGGTGTGAGCCGGTTCGGGAGGTTTCGGAGTGTTGGCAAAGCTGCGTTTGACCATGACATAGCAGGCATCAAACTGATCATAACCGTCTTTTTTGGCGCAAAGCAGGGTAGACCCGATCACTTTCCGGCTTGGCCGGTCTTGTTGGAAACGTGCATTCATTTTTTCGCAAAATGCCGTATCGGTATTGGCATTTTCAAGCAGGCGGGGAGCAGTCTGTTGAGTTTTTTGTTGTAATTCAGGCGGTCGTTGATGGCGCTGCTGATGCGCGCGTCGGTTACGGTTTCATCGACGATTAAGCCGACACGGCATCCGCTGACTGACAGGCAGGCTAAGATGGCACATGCTGATTTTTTCATACCGCTGTCCTTTTGTTTTTTACTGAATACTGCGCACGGTATACATAAACCGCTATTTTTTAAATGGGGAGATATGGTATTCGTGAATGATGTTTGTCTCGAAAGCCTATGGGTAATCATCTGTGTATTTTGGGCGGAAACGGGATATTGCGGGGTCTGAATTTTTATTGCGGTCAGTCTGCGGCCGGCATCGATTGAAAACAATATCCGGTTCAGGTGCAGCTGAATATCCATGGTGGGAAACCGATACTGTTTTCGGAAATGGGGCAAATAGCCCGTTTTTGATGTATTGGCGGCAGGGCGTATGCAGCGGGCAAGATGCGGGATTGGCATCGGTTCAGAGCCATTCAGACGGCCTTTTACGCAATTTAACTGTGCGGAAAATCCGTATACCGCAGCTGTGTTAAAATGGTGTTCATAAGGGCAGGCTGAAACGGTCTGCTTTTTTTCTTTGCCCGTAGGGACGTTTGTAAAAGGAGAAATGCTGATGCACGATTATTTTATCCGCCAGTTGGCCGTGTGGGGTATCGGTCATGATACTTGGCAGGCGAATTTGATTTTGGCAGGTATGGTGGCGGTATGTGCCGTGCTGCTGCACCTGTTTCTGCATTTGGTTTTATTCCGTTTTTTGAGCAACCGCTTTGCCCGTGCCAAATCGTCTTTCCTCAAAACGTTGGCCGAGAACCGGCTGTTTACCCATCTGGCCTATACGATTCAGGGTGTGGTGCTCAACGGCCAACTGCGTTTGTGGCTGGCCGATTCTGCCTGGCGTGACGGTCTGATGACGCTGACCAACTGTCTCACGCTGATTGCCGCGCTGTTCACGCTGTTCGCGCTGCTTGATGCGGTACAGGCCTATTTTTCCCGTCATATGGCGGCGCAGCATTTTCCGTTGCGCGGGTTGGTTCAGTCGGTCAAGCTGATTGCCGCGATCGGTATCGGGATTCTGCTGGTATCGCTGCTGCTGGGGCAGTCGCCGATGGTGCTGCTGGGCAGTTTGGGTGCGATGACGGCGGTGCTGATGCTGGTGTTCAAGGATCCGATTATGGGTTTGGTGGCCGGCATCCAATTGTCGGCCAACCGTATGCTTCATGTCGGCGATTGGCTGGAAATGCCCAAATACAATGCCGACGGCGCGGTAACGGACATCGGGCTGACCACCGTCAAGGTGCAGAACTGGGACAATACCGTAACCACGATTCCCACTTACGCGCTGATTGCCGATTCGTTCAAAAACTGGCGGGCGATGAGTGAATCGGGCGGCCGCCGCATCAAGCGGCCGGTGTATATCGATGCGGCCAGCGTGCATTTTCTCTCGTCCGAAGAAATCGGCCGTCTGCGTCAAAGCCGTCTGCTGGCCGATTATCTGGCGGAACGGGAAAAAGAGGTGGCCGATTTCAACCGCCGTCATCAGATTACGTCCGACAGCCGTCTGAACGGCCGCCATTTGACCAATCTCGGCACGTTCCGTGCCTATCTGCAACATTATTTGCAGCAGAATCCGTTTATCCGTCAGGATATGACGCTGATGGTGCGCCAGCTCGAAGCCGACGGGCGCGGTATTCCGCTGGAAGTTTACTGTTTTACCAATACGGTGGCATGGGGGGAATACGAAGCGATTCAGGCCGATATTTTCGACCATATTTTTGCCGTAGCGGGTGAATTTGCCTTGCAGATTTATCAGGCACCCAGCGGCAACGATGTGCGCAGTCTGGCAGATTCGGCGGTGTGGAAACAACCGCGCTCTGCCAATCCTGATGCTTGAAGCACGGGAACGCTGCAAGAAGATTCAGGCCGTCTGAAATGCCGTTGGGTATGGTTTTTCAGACGGCCTGAAATTTTTCCGGTATGCGGTATGTTTTCGGGCTTGCAGGCTGGAACCGTGTATCGGTCGGAGTCCCGGTAGGGGGAGCGATCTGATGGATGGGCTGTGTGTCGGATACGGAATATCCGACCTACGTTTATTTTCAGACGGCTTTGGTGGGTTAAGCGTTCACATAAGGTAGGTCGGATTCTTGAATCCGACATGAGCAGAAAGTCGGGGAATGCCAAATTGTCGGATACGGAGTATCCGACCTACGGTTATTTCTTGATGGGTTGAATGCACATAAAGTAGGTCGGATTCTTGAATCCGACATGAGCAGAAAGTCGGGGAATGCCAAATTGTCGGATACGGAGTATCCGGCCTACGGTTATTTCTTGATGGGTTGAATGCACATAAAGTAGGTCGGATTCTCGAATCCGACATGAGCAGAAAGCCGAGCGAAAGATTGTGTCGGATGCAGCGTATCCGAACCATATTCAGGCCGTCTGAAATGCGGATTCGCGCTATTTCAGACGGCCTGAATGTATGGACGGCAGCGGGTCAGGCACGGCGTTGGAAGACGGCGGCGAAAAAGCCGTCGGTATGGTGTTCGGCCGTATCCAATTGGAGAAACGGGCCGGTGTCGAGGCCGGTTTTGGCGGTTTCCGGCAGGGCGGCGCAGTCGAGCAGGAAGAAATCGGGGTTTTCCTGTAAAAAGCGTTCGGCCTGCTGCCCGTTTTCTTCGGGCAGAATGCTGCATGTGGCGTAAATCAGACGGCCTTGCGGTTTGACCAGTGCGGCGGCGGCGGCCAAGATGCTGTGCTGCTGTCCGACCAGTTTGGCTATGCTGTCGGCCGACTGGCGGTATTTCAAATCGGGATTGCGGCGCAGAGTGCCCAAACCGGAGCAGGGGGCATCGACCAATACGCGGTCGGCTTTGCCGCTCAGGCGGGCAAGGCGGGGGTCGTGTTCGCTGTCGATGCGTTCGGGGTGGATATTGGTCAGACCGGCGCGCACCATGCGCGGTTTGAGGTTGGCCAGACGTTTTTCGGCGACATCAAAGGCATAAAGACGGCCTTTGTTGGCCATTTGCGCGCCCAATGCCAGTGTTTTTCCGCCCGCGCCCGCGCAAAAATCGACCACGATTTCACCGCGTTTGGCGCCTGTCAGCAGGGCGAGCAGCTGGCTGCCTTCGTCCTGCACTTCGAGTGTGCCGTCGAGAAACAGCGGGTGGCGGTTGAGGGCGGGTTTTTCGTGCAGGCGGATACCCCACGGCGAATAGGGGGTGGCTTCGGCGGGCAGGCCTTGGGCGTGCAGCGCAGCCAGCACTTTGTCGCGCCTGGCTTTCAGGGTGTTGACGCGCAAGTCCAGCGGTGCGCCGTGGCTGACGCTGCGGCCGAAACGGCGTACCGCTGCTTCGTCCCAATGGCGCAATAAGCGGTCGGCCAGCCATTGCGGCAGTTCGGCGGCGGTGGCGAGGCCGTCTGAAAATTCGGTTTTGCGCGCTTTGAGCCGGGCAAGGAAGTTTTGTTCTTCTTCGTCGATGAAACCGCCCAGTTGGCTGATATTGACGCTGCGTCCCAAAACCAAGGCAGCCAGTGCGGCCTTGCGTGCCTGTGCGTGCGGACGGCGCAGGGCGGCGGCGATTTTCTGGTAGTGGCGCACGGCGGCGAAAACGGTTTCGGCGATTTCGTGGCGGTCTTGGCGGCCGAGCTTGTTCCGCTGGCGGAAATAGGCGGAAACCGCCGCATCGGCGGGTTGGCGGAAGGTTAAGACTTCGGCGAGCAGTTGAGTGCAGTGTTCGAGTTGGCTGGGTGTCATGATGGGTATGGAACGGTTGGCGGTTTAGCGGGCAATATCCTGCGCGGCGGCGGTGATGCCTTCGGAGAGCGATTGCAGCATGGCGGCGTAGCCGTCGCCCTGCTGGGCGGTTTGGCGGGCAAAATTGCGGCCGCTGCCGTCCGCCCAGCGGCTGTAACCCTGAACCAGCGTGTAGCCTTGGTAGCTGCCGTTGAAGGCTTCGATATAGATGTCCAGCGTTTGCGCGGCCGGTGCGTGGCGGGCGGGCAGGTAGCGGTAGCGCGTGCCGAGGCGGTTCAATTCGTTGGCAAAACGGGCGGACAGGGCGGTGTCCAGCGGTTCGGCCCATAAGTGGCGGCGGGCGAAATTCAGACGGCCTTCATCGATTTGATAGACCAAACCGGGCTGTTTGAGCGTTTCGGCCAAATGCACCCGCACCGCCACTTCGCTTTTGCCCGCACCGGCTGGCAGGCGGAAACGGCTGTCGGGCAGTTGGAAGTATTGGGTTTCGGGCGCGGCGGCGCAGGCGGCCAGCAGGCAGGCTGCGGCGGCGGTCAGTATCGGTTTCATCGGCTGCCTTTCGGAACGGGATCTTGCGCATTTTGATTGAAAATCAGCGCATTGGGTTTTTCTTTCAGCGTATTGAGCAGCGGTTGTGCATCACGCAGGGTTTTATCCAGATTGTCCAAGGTTTGACGGACATCTTGATAAACCGGCGACTGCGGCGAGATGCCCGCCAGTGCGGCACGCAGTTCGGCCAGCGTACGGTTCAGTTCGCCCGGTACGGCTTGGGTGCTGTCGCGGCCGAGCAGCTTGTCGGCCGATTGCAGGGTGCGGCGCAGTTGCGACAGGCTGCTGTTGAGTTCGCCGACGGTTTGCTCCAAGGGCAGTTTGTTGAGTTTGTCGAGCAGCGTGCCGATTTGGTTTTGGATTTGGTCCAAACCGCCGCTGCTGCTGGCAATGACCGTGTTGCCGCCGTATTCGGCAAACGGTTTGAGCTTGGCGGCGGCGGGGGCATCGGTCAGCTCGATCATTTTGCTGCCCAGCAGCAGGTTGTTGGCGGTCAGCGAAGCGTGCAGGCCGCGGTTTAAGGCCGTCTGAAAAGCGTTTTGCCAATCGGTTTTGCTCTGTCTGTCGCCGTTTTGCTCAATCCGGTCCGGCTCGATGCGGATACGCACCGGAATCCAGCCGTTTTGGAACAGTTTCAGGCTGTCGCCCGTACCGAAATACGGCACATCGGCCACGCTGCCCACCGGAACGCCTTTGTATTCGACGGGGGAACCGGCCGCGAGGCCGCGTACCGATTGTTTGAAAAACGCCACATAGTACAGTGCGCGTTCGCCGGGCAGATTGTCTATGCTCTGGCGGTCGTTATACAGCTCGAATCGGGTGTTGTTGGCAGCCGGCGTCATCGGCCGGTCTTTGGGCGTGCTGAATGCAATCGCGCCGGAGAGCAGGGCCGGTAGCGGCGGGCCGTCGATTTTGACCCCCGTACCGGTGGTGTTCAGATGGATGCCGCTGTCGAGCCAGAACTGGCTGTACGGGGTAATCAGCGAATCGTTGGGCCGGTTGATGAAAATGGTGTAGTTCACGCGGCGGCTTTTCGGATCGAAGCGCGCGCTTTCGATATGGCCGACCGGAAAGTTTTCAAAAATCACCGGACTGCCCGCTTCCAGCAGGCGGGTGTTGCTGCCGGAGAGGCGCAGGCGGATGCCGCTTTGGCCGATGGCGGTAATCGGCGGCAGGTCGGATACGGTAAAAACGGTTTGCATTTCGTCGGATGTGCCGGGGGTAAACGCGATATAGGCACCCGATACCAGCGTGTTCAGGCCGGAAATGCCGCTTTGGTCGATGCGCGGCTTGACGACCCAGAACTGGGTGTCGCTGCGCATCATATCGGCGGCATCGGCCGTCAGCTTGGCCGTCAGTGCCACGCCGGGTTTGTCTTCGCGCAGGCGGATTTGGGTAATGCGGCCGACATTGACGCTCAATACGCGGATAACGGTGTTATTGACCTCAATCCCTTCGGCACTGTCCATATACAGTGTGATTTCGGGGCCGCTGCTGCGGATATGTTGTACCAGCAGCCATGCGCCGATCAGCAGGGCAGTCAGCGGCACCAGCCAGACGGTGGAAATCAGGGTACGGGTTTGCCGAATTCGGGCAGATACCGGTTCGGAGGGCGGATTAGGGTTGCTCATGAGATGTAACCGTTTCGGATGATTTGTTCCACAACAGGCGCGGGTCGAAAAAATGGGCGGAAAGCATGGTCAGCAGGACGACGGCGCAGAAATACAGCGCGGCCGGCCCGGCCGTTACGCGCACCACCGGTGTGGCGAACGCACTCATCAAAATAATGATGACAAAAATATCGATCATCGACCAGCGGCCGACCGATTCGGTAAAACGGTACAGCCGCGACATCACATGAGCCTGTGCGGGCAGGCCGGCACGGGCGGAAAAAATCAATACCGTCATCATCAGGATTTTCAGCGTAGGTACGACAATGCTGGCACTGAAAATAACCGCCGCCACGAAAGGGTCGCTCTGCCACATCAGAATGATGCCGCTGATGATGGTGCTGGCATCATAGGCCAGCGGCGTGGAAGTAATCATAATCGGCAGCAGGTTGGCCGGAATATACAGTATCGCGGCGGCCAGCAGGAAGGCGGCCGACAGGTGCAGGCTGCCGGGGCGGCGGGCAAACAGGCGCGAACCGCATACCCGGCACAGGGTTTCCTGTCGCGGGCGGAAATACAGGCAGCGGCTGCAACAGACTGCGTCCTGCCCGTCGGCGGGCGGCGTGCTGCGGCGGTTCAGACGGCCAATCTGTTCGTAAACCCAATGTTCCGGTACGGCCAGTACGGTGCGGGCCAGCAGCAGCGCCATCAGCGGCATCAGCCAGAATGCGGGGCCGAAAGCGATATCGGCCAGTGCGCTCAGCTTGATGTAGGCCACCAGTGTGGAGACAAAAAACACGTCTACCATCATCCATTCGCGCATCCGCAGCATCGTGCGCGCGGCAGTCCGCAGGCCGGGCAGCGGGCGGCGGCGTATCAGGGCGCAGAAAACGTACAGGCACAGCAGCAGGAAAACCAGCGGTGCGCCGAATGTGAAGAGGAACATTACATCGGCCAGCAGGCCGAATTCCTGCGCCACCAAAGCTTTGATCATGCTGGGCAGAGAGAGGTCGGCGTACACGCCCGGCATGGACACGCTGATAAAGCGTGTGCTGTACAGATAAACCAACAGCAGCAGCGCGGCAGCGGCCAGGGCGGCGGGCAGGGTAAACGGATTGTGTTCGATGCGCAGCAACCCGTGGCCGCAGCGCGGGCAGTCGCAAGCCTGCCCCTGACCGAGTGCGGGAATACCGCACAACAGCCCGCACTCGGGGCAGTTCAGCCGGTGTGCGGGCAGGGCGGCACGTCCGTCGGTTGGACGGCCGGGCAGACGCATGTGGAACAGGGAGAAGGGAATCGGCCGCATCACTCGGTTTTTTCGGCGGGAAATCGGCAGATTATAAAGCAGCATGCCGTCTCAGGCCGTCTGAAAGCGGTATTTTTTCGGTTTTTAACCTGCATGGCGCGGGGCGGTCAGACACCGGTCAAAACGGCAGGGGCAAAACGGGCAACGGTATCGCGCAGGGCAATCAGTTTGCCGTGGAAAAAATGTGAGGCCTGCGGCAGAACCAACACCGGAATACCCTGCGGTTCGGCCCAGTCCAGAATGCTTTTGAGCGTAACCACCTCGTCGCATTCGCCGTGAATCACCAGCGTTTTGGCCGCTTCGGGCAGGGCGGGGGTGCGCCGTTCGCGGTAGTGGTTGGCCGCCGCGCCGATTAAGAGCAGCAAATCGGGCTGATGCTGTTCGGCTGCCAGCAGCGAGACATAACCGCCGAAAGAAAAACCGGCGATGACGGTTTTGGCCGCTTCGGGGTGGCGGCTGCGGGCATGGTTTAAGACGGCCAGACAGTCTTCGGCTTCGCCCTCGCCGTAGTCGTGCGTGCCATCACTGCCGCCGACACCGCGCAGATTGGGCAGGTAGCAGTGAAAACCCATTTGGGCCAGCACTTTGGCGGCCGTCTGAATGACTTTGTTGGTGTTCGTGCCGCCTTGCAGCGGGTTGGGGTGGTTGATGACCGCCACGCCCTGTACACGGCCTTGGGCGGGCAGGCAGAGCGTTTCCAGACGGCCTGAGGGGCCGTCGATATAGATGGGTTCGGGGGTATTCAGCATGGTTCAATCCAACAGCAGGCGTTCGACTGCCTGACGGTTTTGCAGCTCGTGCAGCAGAATATCGTTTAAATCGTTTTCATTTTGATAGCGGTACCAGCGCGCTTCGGGATAAATGACCATCAGCGGCCCGCTTTTACAGCGGCCGAGGCAGCCGGCTTTGCTGATGCGCAGTTTGCCGGGGCCGGCGAGACCGAGTTGGTTGCAGCGGCTTTTCAAAAAAGCCAGCGCGGCATCGGCTTCGCCGTTGTCGTTGCAGCTTTGGGCGCAGGCATCGTGGCGGGCGTTGGTGCAGATAAAGAGGTGTCGCTCGAAAAAACTCATGGTTGGTTTCCTCAAAGATTTTTTCCGTCGGGCGGGACGGCAAAGTGCAGGCTGCGGCCGTTGTGCGGGTTGGCCGATTTGAGCGCGCCAAGCAGGGTGTGGAAGTCGAGACCGTACTGTCCGCCCAGTTTGTCCGCGCGTTTTTTCAGATGGGCGAAACGGCATTCGGCCGGCGGGCGGCAGAATGCCATGACGGCGCTGTTGCCGTGGGTTTCGGCGGGCACTTCCCATACCCGCCCGTCGAAGACGGTGCGCAGGGCGGAGACAAAGTGCGGATAGCGCTTGTCGCCGGTCCACCAGTTGGTGACGAACATGCCGTCTTCCGACAATGCGCGGCGGCAGTCGGCAAAAAACTCGGGGCTGACCAAGTCGTCGATAATCTGTTCGCCGTCAAAACCGTCCACCAGCAGAATGTCCGTGCCGCCCAGCAGGGTTTTGACGTATTGCGCGCCGTCGGCGGCCACGATTTCGAAACGGCCGTCGTCTTCGGGCGGCAGCTCGAACAGGCTGCGCGCCACGGCAATCACCTGAGGGTTGATTTCGACGGCGGTTTGGCGGGTGTCGGGCAGGCGGGCATCGATCCAGCGGGCGAACGAGCCGCCGCCCAAACCGATTTGGGTGATGTGGCGGGGCGGCTCGGGAACGAACAGCAGCCAGGCCATCATGGCGCGGCTGTAAGAAAGTACCAGCTCTTCCGGATTGTCGAGGTTCATCGAGCTCTGAATGGTGCTGCTGCCCAAATGCAGCGAACGGATGCCGTTTTCTTCCGAAATGCCGACTTCGGGCATGGCACTGTGCCGGACACGGTTGCGGCGGTAGGGGTGGGTCATGGGACGGTCAGGGAAAAAAGGGCGGATATTGTAGCCGAAAAAAGCCCTGTGGGGACGGTGCAAAACGGAAAAAGCGTGCAAAAGCGGTAGGCGGTTCGGAAAAATGGCAGGCCGTCTGAAAGCGGGTGCAGCGGGTTTCTTTTTGGCTTCGCAGGAATCCGCTGCGCTCCCATGTAGGTCGGATACTGGTATCCGACAAAAGCAGTTTCATGCGTTTTAGCTTCGCAGAAACGGTGCGGTGCACCGTTTTCAGACGGCCGAAGAAAATGGCAGGCTGGAAACCTGCCATTGTCAAACACTTGTTGCGCCGGAAAACCGGCGGGTACAGGGTTTACGCGGCCTGAATATTGGCGGCCTGTTTGCCTTTGGGGCCGGTGGTAACGTCGAAAGACACTTTCTGACCCTCTTTCAGGGTTTTGAAGCCTTCCATATTGATGGCAGAGAAGTGTGCGAACAGATCTTCGCCGCCCTCGTCGGGTGTGATGAAACCAAAGCCTTTGGCGTCGTTAAACCATTTGACAGTACCGGTTGCCATGTGATGCTACTTCCTATAAAAAATTAATCAATCAAGCAAAACGGGCAGCACGATAACACGGAAATTCAGACGAATAATGTTAGAGTAGTTGCCAAACTCTGCTTAAGGCTGCTTTTTACCTTTGTTAAGTATTGTCGTCAAGCTTGCGGCGGAAAAAAACCTGTTTTTACCGTAAAACAGCTAAAATACAACAAAAATAAGATGGATTTGCACTAAAAGAGATTTGCGGGCATGCGGAAGGCAGGCCGTCTGAAACCGTATCCGTTCGGGTGCTGCGGAAAAAACTGCCTGCCCGTTTTAGCTCTGCAGAAACCCGCTTCGCCCGTTTCAGACGGCCTACTTGAAAAGCGGCGGTGGCGGCCCGAATTGTGTGGCCGCCCGATGGGGACGGTTTTAAAATTTTTGGTGTTTGATGATGGCGATACAGCAGCAGACCGGCGGTTCGGCAGTGGCCGACCGTCTCGCGCCGCCGAAACGGTACGGCGTTTTTTTGTTGAACGACGATTACACGACGATGGATTTTGTTGTGCAGATTCTGATGCAGGTGTTCGGCCTGCCGAGCGGGCGGGCGGCGGCGGTAATGCTGCTGGTGCACCACGAGGGGCGCGGCCTGTGCGGGGTGTACAGCCGCGATGTGGCTCTGACGAAAAAGCATCAGGTGGCTTCGCGGGCGGCCGATGCCGGGTTCCCGTTGAAATGTGCGGTGGAGGAAATGTCGTGATTTCGGCCGAGTTGGAAAAAATATTGCAGCGTGCCTATGTGGACGCGCGCCGCCGTGCGTTCGAGCTGATTACGCTCGAACATCTTCTGCTGACGCTGATGACGGAGTCGGCGGAGGTGGCCGAGGTGCTGGCCGCGTTGTCGGTGGATACCGGTGTGCTGCAAAAGCAGTTGGAAGACAGTATGCGCCAGAATACGCCTGTGCTGCCCGAAGACGTGCTGGCGCAGACGGAA
Organism: Neisseria leonii; assembly: GCF_028776105.2. Classification (NCBI taxonomy): domain Bacteria; kingdom Pseudomonadati; phylum Pseudomonadota; class Betaproteobacteria; order Neisseriales; family Neisseriaceae; genus Neisseria; species Neisseria leonii. The sequence continues at coordinate 65,858 of NZ_CP145606.1, forward strand.
ACCCAGCCGACTTTGGGTTTCCAGCGGGTTTTGCAGCGGGCGATGGTGCATGTGCAGTCGGCCGGTCAGGGACAAGTGAAGCCGCTGGACGTGCTGGTGGCACTGATGAGCGAAAAAGACAGTCCGGCCGTGTATTTTCTCCAATTGCAGTCGGTGGGGCGTAGCGATGTGCTGCGTTATCTGGCGCACGGCGACAGCGCAGAACCTGCCGAAGGGGAAGCGGGCGGCAGAGGCCGTCTGAAAACGGCGGCCGATGTTTTGGCGAAATATACGCTGAATCTGAACGAAGAAGTCAAAGCAGGGCGCATCGACCCCTTAATCGGCCGTGCGCCCGAGATGGCGCGGCTGATGCAGGTGCTGTGCCGACGGCGCAAAAACAATCCGATTCTGGTGGGCGAGGCGGGTGTCGGCAAAACCGCGCTGGCCGAAGGTCTGGCGTATCAGATTGTGCAGGGCAAAGTGCCGGCGGTGCTGGCCGGGCAGACGGTTTACGCGCTGGATATGGGCGCGCTGGTGGCCGGTACGAAATACCGGGGCGATTTTGAAGAACGCATGAAGGCGGTGGTGCAGGCGCTGGAAAAGCAGGGTGATGCGGTGTTGTTTGTCGATGAAATCCATACGCTTATCGGGGCGGGCAGCACATCGTCGGGCAATATGGACGCGGCCAATTTGCTCAAACCCGCTTTGGCCAAAGGTACGCTGCGCTGCATCGGTGCAACGACTTACGATGAGTTCCGTACCATTTTTGCCAAAGATGCCGCACTCAGCCGCCGTTTCCAGAAAATCGACATCCATGAGCCGAGCGTGGAGGAGACAACGGCGATTCTGCGCGGGCTGAAAGCATCTTTTGAACATTTTCACGAAGTGCGCTACACCGACGAAGCCTTGCGTGCGGCGGCCGAGCTGTCGGCACGCCACATCAGCGACCGTTTCCTGCCCGATAAGGCGGTAGACGTGGTGGACGAAGCGGGTGCGGCGCAGCGGATGCTGCCCAAATCGCGCCGCAGCAAAACCATCGGCAAGGCGCAGATTGAAGCGGTGGTGGCGAAAATGGCGCGCATTCCCGAAAAAAGCGTGTCGCACGACGACAAGCAGCTGCTGCAATATCTGGCGCGCGATGTGAAAAATATGGTATTCGGACAGGACGCGGCGGTGGAGGCACTGGTGTCGGCAGTGAAAATGGCGCGGGCGGGGCTGGCTGCGGCAGATAAACCGGTGGGCAGTTTTCTGTTTTCCGGCCCCACGGGCGTGGGCAAAACCGAAGTGGCGCGCCAGCTGGCCTTTTCGCTCGGTATTCCGCTGCAACGCTTCGATATGTCGGAATATATGGATCGTCATGCCGTAGCGCGTTTAATCGGTGCGCCGCCGGGCTATGTCGGCTTCGAGCAGGGCGGGCTGCTGACCGAGGCAGTGAACAAACAGCCGCATTGTGTGCTGCTGCTGGACGAAATCGAAAAAGCGCATCCCGATATTTTCAATATCCTGCTGCAAGTGATGGACGCGGGGCGGCTGACCGACAACAACGGCAAAAGTGCCGATTTCCGCCATGTCATTCTGATTATGACCACCAACGCGGGCGCCGAAAGCCTGAGCCGGCCGAATGTGGGCTTTACCGGCAGCCGCGCGCGCGGCGACGAAACGGAAGCCATCCGCAAAACCTTTACCCCCGAGTTCCGCAACCGTTTGGATGCGGTGATTCCGTTTGCGCCGCTGGATGCGGCGGTAGTGGCCAAAGTGGTGGATAAGTTCCTGCTCCAATTGGAACAGCAATTGGCGCAAAAACAGGTGGAAGCCGAATTCGGTACGGCGCTGCGCGCCTATCTGGCCGAAAAAGGGTTTGATCCGCAAATGGGTGCGCGCCCGCTGCACCGCCTGATTCAGGACAAATTGCGCCGTGCGCTGGCCGACGAATTGCTGTTCGGCCGTTTGAGCGGCGGCGGTTATGTTTTTTTGGATTGGGATACGCAGGCGGAAGAAGTCGTGTTGCAGTTCGATAAAGCCGCGGAGGCCGTCTGAAAAACGGAAAACCGCAGATTCAGACGGCCTTGCAGCCGTTCGCGCTTGAAAGGAAAATCTCATGACGCACACCGCAATGAACTGGACGAAATTATTGTCCACCCGCCGTTTCCGCCCCAAAGACGGGCAGATTCAGCCCACCAGCACGCCGTCCAGCCAAGAGGGCATCGATGCGCTGCGCACCGATTTCCACATCGATTACGACCGTGTGGTTTTCTCAGGCGCGTTCCGCCGCTTGGGGCGCAAAACGCAGGTACACCCGTTTGCCGAGCACGACCACACCCACAACCGGCTGACCCACAGCGTCGAAGTGGCGAGTGTGGGGCGCAGCTTAGGCAACCGCGTGGGCGTGATGCTGCACAAAGGCGGCTTCCTGCCGCCGGGCAATACGGCGGGCGACATCGGCGCAGTGGTGCAGGTGGCCTGTCTGGCGCACGATTTGGGTAACCCGCCGTTCGGCCACACCGGCGAAGACGCGTTGCGCGACTGGTTTCGCAATCCCGCCCACGCCGTTTATCTCGAAAAACTGAGCGAGGCCGAGCGCAACGATGTGCAGACTTATGAAGGCAACGCCCACAGTCTGCGCATTTTGGCCGGATTGGAAATGTACCGCGGCAAAGGCGGTATGCGCCTGACGGCCGCCACCATCGGCACGCTGCTCAAATATCCGTGGACTACGCTCGACCCGCGCGGGCGCAAAAAATTCAATATCTATCAAACCGAATTACCGTTTATCCGCCGTGTGGCCGAAGAACTGGGGCTGCCCGAATATGCGCCCGATGCGTGGGCGCGCCACCCGCTGTCGTACCTGATGGAAGCGGCCGACGATATTTGTTATGCCCTGTTAGACTTGGAAGACGGCGTGGAATTGGGGCTGTTGGGCGATACCGAAGTGGAAAGCATACTCTCGCCGCTGACGTTCCGCGAAACGGCGGGTGCGTGGCAGCAGGCGCAAAGCAGCCTGCAACACTGCGCCATGCTGCGCGGTATGGCCATCGGCCGCGCCATCGACGATGTGGCGCAAACCTTTATGCTGCACCAGGCCGATTTGCTCGACGGTTCGTTCAAGGGCAAAGACCTGCTGGCATTGAGCAGCGCCGAAGTACAGGATACTTTGGAAAAAGCGAAAGATTTGGCGCGCACGCGCATCTTCCGCCATCAAAGCAAACTGATGACCGAAATTGCCGCCTTCCCGTGTCTGGCTTCGGTGCTGGATTTGCTGGTACCGGCAGCCTATGCCCTGATAACGGCAGGTCAGGTCAGCGCACGTCAGTCGCTGGCCTTGGACCTGCTGAAAAACGGCGACCCGATCCGTGGGGAGGACAGTCTGTATGAGGCGTATATGAAAATCCTCGATTTTGTCGGCGGCATGACCGACAATGCGGCGGCCAGAATGGCCAGAGAGTTGTCCGGTGTGGGCATGATTTAGTGCGGGAAAATTTGTTGTCTGAAATTTCAAAACCTTAAATTTCCAGACGGCCTGAAATGCGTCCGACGGCTGGACAGGAGGGAGAGTTTTCTGTATAGTCCGGTTTTCTTGATTCACGGCACTAACGAAGCGCAGTGACACACGCACCCGTAGCTCAGTTGGATAGAGTATCTGGCTACGAACCAGAGGGTCGGGCGTTCGAATCGCTCCGGGTGCGCCATCAAGACACCGCGCCCATCGTCTAGCGGTTAGGACATCGCCCTTTCACGGCGGTAACCGGGGTTCGATTCCCCGTGGGCGTGCCAGATTATGCAAACCCCTTAAACTAGAGTTTAAGGGGTTTGTTGCATTTGTATTTTGCTTTATGATGGGCTGCAACGTTTTGATTGTGCGCAAGCGGCGACGGTGCGTTGGTGGCTTGTGTGCCTGTTTGTGTTGCGGATTGTTCCGATACGGGTCTGTCCGATTCCGGTCTGTTCAGGTTTTGCAGGGCAAAGGCCGTCTGAACGGATGATTCTGCGGAGGCAAACCCGGTTCTGTACCGTTTTCAGACGGCCTTATGCCGATTTGTCCGCTTCGCCGTTAAACGGTTTGTTATCGATTGCTTTATCTGGGAGAAACATTATGCCTAAACCGTTTGCCCCGCCCAAGCTGCGTTCCGGCGGCCATATCCGCATACTCAGCCCGTCATCGTCTGTGGTGCATATCGGCGGTTTCGAGGCCAATCTGGCGGCCAAGCGGCGGCTGGAGAGTTTGGGTTTTCAGGTGTCGTTTTCTGAACACTATCTGGAAAACGATTTATTCGGCTCGGCCGGTATTGCATCGCGGGTGGCCGATATTCATCAGGCATTTGCCGATGCCTCTGTGGATGCGGTACTGGCGACCATCGGCGGTTTTAACAGCAACGAGTTGCTGCCGCATCTGGATTTTGATCTGATTCGGCGCAATCCGAAAATTTTTTGCGGTTACTCGGATACCACGGCGGTATTGAGCGCGATATTCGCCAAAACGGGGCTGATGACGTATTACGGTGCGAGTTATTCTGCTTTTAAGATGGAAGAGTTGCAGGCGTATCAAACGCAAAGCTGGCTGTCGGCCGTTACCCGCAGCCGTTATGTGCTGGAGCCCGGTGCGCAATGGTCGTCCGACAAATGGTTTCTGCCCGATGTCCGCCGCTGCCTGTTTGATACCGAATGGAAAGTGTACCGGCCCCAAGCGGGCAATAGTGCAGAGGGGCGAGCCATCGGCGGCAATCTGGCCACTTTCGCGTTATTGAACGGCACGCCTTATGCGGTGGATACGGCGGATTTGGGCGATTATGTGCTGTTTTTGGAAAGTTCGGAAAGTCATGATTATTTGGCGGTTTCCCGCCAGCTGGCTGCTGTTTTGCAGGTTTATCCGGAGCCGCAGGCTGTGGTGTTCGGCCGTTTTCCGACGGAATGCGGTATGACGGCCGAACGGTGGCGGTATATTTTGGCCAAACACGAAGTGTTGCAGCGCGTGCCTGTACTGTACGATTTGGATTTCGGCCACACCCAGCCGCTGTTTACTTTTGCTTTGGGCGCGCGGGTGCGGGTGGACGCGGAGCATCTGCGGATTGAGGTGGACGAAGTGGCGGATTGATTGCCGCCCGCAGGGAAAGCCGCATGCTGTCAGGCCGTCTGAAAACGCTGTTTGCTGTTTTCAGACGGCCTTGGTATTGGGGTGGAGTGGCGGTGGTATGCCAACCATGGAAAAACATTGAAAGCACTTGGTGCAGGTCGGATTCTCGAATCCGACACCGCTTGATGTAACGGAAGCGGCGGGACAGATAATCGTGTCCGCGATTTTTGGCAGACAAAATAAATTCAGACGGCCTGGGGCGGTTTGGGCGGTGGGGATAAAATCGGGTGAATAATCGGGACGGCATCGCCGATTTTTTCCGGCCGCATCGGGAGCGTATCCGCTGTGTGCCGATTGCAGTACAATTGCGTTTTGTGCAAATAAAAAAGGAAGCACCGTGTTTTTTGTCGACCGTTGTGCCGTAGTGCTCAAACCCACGCAGAAATTTCTCGACTGGCTCAAAGCGGATAATGATGATCTGCCCGAACTGGGCTTGGAGCAGTTGCGCAGCAACTGTACGGTTTATCTGGTACCCGAGGCGGAAACGCCCGAAGCGGTGGTGGCGTATTTCGACGAGCATTATCCGCGCGTTTTCGCGGCCGAGCTCTCGGCATGGGAGGAAGATGAAAGCCGCTGGCCGCAAGACAGGGGACTGGCCGCGTTTTGGCAGTTTTTCGATGTGGAAATCCACGATATGGTGCTGGATATGGAAGCGGGCGACATGCAGGTCAGCCCGGTTCTGGACAATATGATGTAAGGTTATGCAGCCGTTTCGCACCGAATTTCGTCCGAGCCGCCGCGCGGCGTGGCTGGTGGTATTTCTGCACACGCTGGCGGCGGGTATGTTGCCGTTTCTGCACGGTTATCAGCTGGGGACGGCGGCGGTACTGCTGCCGCTTTCGGCCGCGTATGCCTGGCGCGTGCGGTGTCTGCGGCACCGAAACGCCGTGGCGGCCTTGGTGGTGGATACGGCGGGGCGGGCGCAGCTGTATGGGCGCGACGGCCGCAAAACGGCGGCATGGCTGCGGCCGGGCAGTTTGGTGCACCGCCAATGTTGCCTGCTGCATTGGCAAACGGAAAACGGCCGTATCCGCCAGCAGGTTTGGCCGGATATGACCGATGCGGACAGCTACCGCCGTCTTTTGGTGTGGGCGCGTTTCGTACCGCCCGATCCGTCATCGGTGCGGCAGAAGCCATCTTTCATAACGGGCGTTTTCAGACGGCCTCGGGAATAGCATAACGATGAAACATTTAAACGACTGGCTGGCGCATTTGGAAACCGCGCACAGCAACGGCCTGATTGATATGGGTTTGGGGCGCGTCGGCGAAGTGAAAGCGCGCATGGGGCTGGAACCTGCCTGCCCCGTGATTGTGGTGGCGGGTACCAACGGCAAAGGTTCGGTCTGCGCGTTTCTGACACATATCTACCGGCAGGCAGGGTTTAAAGTCGGCACGCTGACCAGTCCGCATTTATTGAAATTCAACGAGCGGATTGTCGTGAACGGCGAAGCGGCAGACGATGAAACCATCGTCGCCGCTTTCGAGCGCATCGAAGCGGCGCGCGGTGAGATTTCGCTGACATATTTTGAATTTAATACTTTGGCGGCGGTGGATATCTTTATCCGCGAACATGTCGATGTGATGGTGTTGGAAGTGGGTTTGGGCGGCCGTTTGGATGCGGTCAATGTTTTCGATGCCGATGTGGCGGTGGTAACCGGTGTGGATTTGGACCATCAGGCGTTTCTCGGCGATACGGTCGAGGCGGCGGCACGGGAAAAAGCAGGTATATTCCGCAGCGGCAAGCCGGCCGTGTGCGGGCAGAATCCGCCGCCCGAATCGCTGCGCGGCCATGCGCAAACCATCGGTGCGCCGCTGCTGCTGGCCGGTGCCGACTTTTCTTTCGACAAATTGGACAACCAGCAATGGTCGTTCCATTTTATGCCGCGTCATACAGCAGGCGGCCTGTTTTCAGACGGCCTCATCCGCCGCCGTCACGCGCTGCCGATACCTGCGCTGCGCGGGGCGTACCAGCTGGGCAATGCGGCCTGCGCACTGGCGGCGGTCGAATGTTTGAATGCACGGCTGCCGGTGGACATCGGCGCGATTAAGCGCGGCCTGCTGCTGGCGGAAAACCCCGGCCGCTTCCAAGTGCTGCCCGGCCGCCCGCTGACGGTGCTCGATGTCGGCCACAATCCCCATGCCGCCCGCGCTTTGCGTCAGGGCTTGATGGCGCTGCCGTTTGCCGCCAAACGCACGGCGGTGTTCAGTATGTTGGCGGACAAAGATATGGCGGCGGTGTTGGAGGTTGTGAAAGACCAGTTCGACGAATGGTTTGTCGCTCCGCTGCATCTGCCGCGCGGCCGCGATGCCGCCGATTTGCAGGCGGGGTTGAATGCGGCCGGTATTGAAGCGGTACGCTGTTTCGGCAGCGTGGCCGATGCCTACCGCGCGGCTTTGGCGCAGGCGGCGGAAAATGATAGAATCGTCGTTTTCGGATCTTTCCACACGGTGGCTGAAGTGGCGGCCGGAGCGAACGGATAACAGATGGCAAACAAACGATTCTCCCACCCTGCTGAAACCATAGAGCAGCTGAAAAAGAAAAACCGGCGCAGGCTGGTTGCCGTATCGGTTTTGGTGGTGCTTGCGGGCATATTGTTGATTTACAACCTCAACAATCGTTCTGATGACGGCAGCGAGGCCGGGCGCATCAGTATTCAGACGGCCTCGGGCATGGAAGAAGGCGGCGAAGTTGCTGCGGCTTCGGAAAACGCCGATTCGGATACGGTTTCCGGCGTGGTTTTGGAGCCGGAGCCGGGGCGGATCAGCCAAACCGATCTGGCCAATCCGTTTGACCAAACGGCGAGTACGGCTGATGAAAGCGGACAGGCCGCTCCTGCTGAGGATCGTGTGGCTGATGGTGCAGAGGCAGGCAGTACGGCCGCCTCTGCCGCCGTTTCGGCACCGGCCGCACGGCAAACGGTGGATACGCCCGAACCGGTAGTAACCATCAGCGGGGCGGGGCGGTCTGCCGAGCAGGCCGCACAGGAGGCGCGCGAAAAAGCCGCTGCCGCCACCCGGAAACTGGCCGAAGAAAAACGCCGTGCCGCAGCCGAAGCAGCGGCGGCGCAGGCCGAAAAAGATAAAGCGGCCGCACAGGCACAGCGTGCCGCCGATGCCGAGAAAGCACGTCTGCGCCAAGCAGCGCAGGCCAAGCGCGAAGCGGAGGAACAGCGCAGCCGGCAGGAGGCCGAAGCGAAAAAAGCGGCAGAAGCCGAAAAACGGGCGCAGGAGAAGCGGGCGGCCGAGTTGAAGAAGCAGCAGGAAGCGGCACGCGCGGCGGAAGCGAAAAAGCGCGAGCAGGCTGCCAAAGCCGGTGCCGACAGACGCACCGAAGAAAAACGGGCGGCCGACAGAGCGCGCGCGGCACTGAACAATCAGGCGGCCAAAACCGCCAAAGCCGATCCGCAGGCTATTTTGAACGGTAAAGCAGGCGGCGGGGCAGTGATTCAGGCGGGTGCATTTACCGCCTTGGCACAGGCGGAACAGGTGCAGCAGAAACTGGCCGGGGCCGGTATCAGTGCCTATATCCGCGAAGCAGATACCAGCAAGGGCAAGGTTTACCGTGTGCGGACGGGGGCTTATCCCAGCCGTGCGGCAGCCGAAGCGGCCTTGGCCAAGGTGCGTGCGCAGGGTCTGGACGGTATGGTTATCGGGCGGTAGTGATGACGCTGTTCGATCTGCTGGCTTTGGGCGTGATTGTGTTGTCGGCTTGTGTTTCGGCCATACGCGGCGCGGTTTCCGAAGTCATCGCGCTTTCGGCTTGGCTGGCGGCGTTCTGGGTGGCCAAGATGGGGGCACAGCCGTTTGCCCAGATGGCTTTGACCTCGGTAGAGCCGCCGGCACTGGCTTGGTTGGCCGGATTTGTGCTGGTGTTTGTCGCCGTCCGTCTGGCATTGGGTATGCTGCGGCCGCTGCTGACGGCGGGATTGTCAGCGGTCGGCATGGGAGCGGTAAACCGTTTGTTCGGGTTGTTGATCGGCGCGGGCAAGGGGATTTTGCTGGTTACGCTGGCAGTGCTGGTATGTGCGTTTACCGATCTGCCGCGTACGCAGGATTGGCAAAATGCCGTCAGTGCGCCGTATTTTCAAAGCCTGGCCGGCTTGGCCGCGCCGTATTTGCCGGATTATCTGGCGGAGCAGATCCGCTATCCGGCGTTTTGATTTTTTGGAGAATGTAGCGATGTGTGGTGTGTTTGGCTTGGTGGCGCACGAACCGGTAAACCAGATGCTGTATGACGGCCTGCAAATGTTGCAGCACCGCGGGCAGGACGCGGCAGGGATTGCCACGCTGGAAGGTTCGACTTTCCATATGCACAAAGGCAAAGGCATGGTGCGCGAAGTATTCCGCACCCGCAATATGCGCGATTTGTCGGGACAGGCCGGTATCGGCCATGTGCGCTATCCGACGGCGGGCAATGCCGGCAGCAGCGCGGAAGCACAGCCGTTTTATGTCAGCTCGCCGTTCGGCATCGTGCTGGCGCACAACGGCAACCTGACCAACACCGACGAGCTGTATCAGAGTGTGTGCGACAAACACTTGCGCCATGTGAATACCGGATCCGATTCGGAAGTGCTGCTCAATGTGTTCGCCCACGAACTGCGCCGCGAAGTGGCTGCGGCGGGCAACCAGCTGGGCATCGACCATGTTTTCAACGCCGTAGCCAAGCTGCACAAGCAGGTGCGCGGGGCATACGGTGTCGTCGCACTGATTGCGGGCTACGGCCTGCTGGCATTCCGCGACCCGTTCGGTATCCGTCCGCTGGTGCTGGGCAAATACGGACATTCAGACGGCCGCACCGATTGGGGGGTGGCTTCCGAGTCGGTGGTATTCAACAGTTTGGCGTATGAAACGGTGCGCGATATTGCGCCGGGCGAGGCGGTATTTATTACGCTGGACGGCAAACTGTACAGCCGCCAATGCGCCGACAGTCCCAAACTGTCCCCCTGCCTGTTCGAGTATGTCTATTTTGCCCGCCCCGATTCGGTGATGGACGGCGTGTCGATTTACGAAGCGCGGGTGAAAATGGGTGTGACGCTGGCAGAGAAAGTGAAACAGGAATTGGACATTGATGAAATCGATGTTGTGATGCCGATTCCCGATACCAGCCGTCCCAGTGCCATGGAGCTGGCACACCATCTGGGCAAGCCCTACCGCGAAGGCTTTATCAAAAACCGCTATATCGGCCGCACGTTTATTATGCCCGGCCAGGCTACGCGCAAAAAATCGGTCCGCCAAAAGCTCAATCCGATGGATTCGGAATTTAAGGGTAAAAACATTCTGCTGGTGGATGACTCCATCGTACGCGGCACGACCAGCCGCGAAATTGTCGAAATGGCCAAAGCGGCCGGTGCGGCAAAAGTCTTCTTTGCCTCGGCCGCGCCCGAAGTGCGTTATCCGAACGTGTACGGCATCGATATGCCCACGCGCGAAGAGCTGATTGCCAACGGCCGCACGGCTGCCGAAGTGGCGGCGGAAATCAGTGCCGACGGCTGCGTGTTTCAGGATTTGGCCGCGCTGGAAAACGTGGTGCGCCAAATGAATCCCGCCATCGAGTCGTTCGACAGTTCCTGTTTCAACGGCTGCTACCAAACCGGCGGTATCGATGAAGCCTATTTGCAGCGGCTCTCGCAAAGCAAATCTTCCGGTGCGGCGGCATTTGTGCGTCCGAGCTTGATTGATCACAGCATACGGGTGGACGACGGCGCGGAAGACTGAGCGGCCAAGGCCGTCTGAAAAACGGTATGGCGCGGTTTCGGCTTGGTAAAACATGGTTTCGCGGAAACAATTTTTAGCTCTGCAAATCCCGACTTTGGCTGTTTTTGTTCCGCAAACCCAGCCTTTGGCGGTTTTTGCTTCTCAAACCCTGCTTTTGGCAGTTTTTGCTCCGCAGAAACGGTGCGGCGCACCGTTTTCAGACGGCCTGATATTTTGGTAGGTAACTGAATCATGAAAACAACGATAAACGACACACTCCACCCCGAAACCCTCGCCATACGCGGCGCACAGGAGCGCACCGGCTACAACGAACACAATCAGGCACTGTTTATCACCAGCAGCTTTATGTTCGACAGTGCCGAAGAGGGCGCGGCACTGTTTGCCGGGCAAAAGCAGGGCTACACGTACAGCCGCACCGCCAATCCCACCGTTACCGCTTTTGCCAAACGAGCCGCGCTGCTGGAAGGTGCCGAACAGGCCGTTGCAACGGCTACCGGCATGGCGGCGGTTCAGGCGGCCTTGCTGACTTTTTTAAGCGCGGGCGACCATTTGGTTTGCAGCCGCAGCCTGTTCGGCACAACCATGGGTTTTCTGACGAATCATGTGCAGCGTTTCGGTATCGACATCAGCTTTGTCTCGCAAACCGATGTGGCCGAATGGCGCGCGGCGGTGCGGCCGGACACCAAAATGTTTTTTCTGGAAACGCCGTCCAATCCGCTCAACGAAGTGGCCGATTTGCAGGCCTTGGCCGATTTGGCGCACGAATCCGGCGCGCTGCTGGCGGTGGACAACAGTTTTCTGACCCCCGCCTTGCAGCAGCCTTTGCGCTGGGGTGCGGATTTGTCGATACAGTCGGCCACCAAGGCGGTTGACGGGCAGGGGCGCGTACACGGCGGCGTGGTGGCGGGCAGTGCCGAATTGATGAAGCAGGTGCAGATGTATATGAACGCGGCGGGCATTCCGCTGTCGCCGTTTCATGCCTGGGTGCTGCTCAGCGGCATTGAAACCTTGGCCTTGCGTATGGAAAAACAATGTGCATCGGCCGATAAACTGGCCGACTGGCTGCGCCGCCGGCCGCAGGTCAAACAAGTGTTCCATGCCGGTTTTGCCGACCACCCGCAGGCGGATTTGGTGGAAAAACAGCAAAAAAGCGGCGGCATCGTGGTGGCGTTTGAAGTGGACGGCGGGCAGGAAGCGGCATGGCGGTTGATTGACCGCGTGCGCCTGTTTTCCAGAACCGCCAACCTGGGCGATGTGCGCTCCACCATCACCCACCCGTGGACCACCACCCACGGCCGCATGAGTGCGCAGGCCAAACAGGAGGCGGGTATACCCGAAGGCTTGGTGCGCATTTCGGTCGGCATGGAGCATACCGATGATCTGATTGCCGATTTGCAGCAGGCACTGGCACAGTAAAGGACAGGTATGACGGAAGCGGAATTTGCCTCATGGTCGCTCAAAGGCGGTCTGACGGTTTTGATTGTGTTTTTGGGTTTTATCGTTTACGACTTGGGCAAAAAGTCCGAAGCGGGAAAATTCGGTATGTTTATCCTGTTTCTGGTTTTGGGTTTGGGCGTATTCGGATTTATCTTCAAAGAAATCCTGATCGGGTTTCTGATCAGTAAATAGCCAGAAACGGTATAGTTCAAGGCCGTCTGAAAACGGGCTGCGGTGCAAACCATTTTGCGCCAAACCGCAGCAGAAGGCACCGAAAATCCCGCCCGAATGCTTTTCAGACGGCCTTTCCCATCGGAAAACATCATGCTGCGCTATATATTCCGACGCTTATTGCTGCTGGTGCCCACGCTGTTGGGGATTTTGGCACTGACGTTTGCCGTCATTCAATTTGTCCCCGGCGGGCCGGTCGAACAGCTGGCCGCCCAATTGTCGGGCGGCACGGTCGGCATGGAAGCGGCGGGTCCTTCGGGCAGCGGTTTGGCGCGGGGCGGGCAGCGGCTGAGCGCCGAAGATATGGCCGCGCTCAATGCGCTTTACGGTTTCGACAAACCGCCGCTGACCCGCTTTATCGAGATGGTCGGCCGTTTTTTGCGCTTCGATTTGGGTGAGAGCTTTTTTTATCATGAAACCGTATGGAATCTGGTCAAACAGAAACTGCCGGTTTCCATGAGCTTGGGTTTGTGGACGTTTTTCCTCACTTATCTGATCTGTATCCCGCTGGGCATCGCCAAGGCGGTGCGCGACGGCAGCCGTTTCGATACCGTCAGCGGTATGCTGATTGTTACGGCTTATACGGTTCCGCCGTTTGTGCTGGGTCTGGTGCTGCTGGTGCTGTTCGGCGGCGGCAGTTTTTGGGCTTGGTTTCCGCAGGGCGGTTTGGTGGGCGATAATTGGGACACATTGGACACGGGGGCAAAAATCCGGGATTACCTCTGGCATATGGCACTGCCGGTTACGGCCTCGGTGGCGGGCAATCTGGCCGTGATGACGGTGCTGACCAAAAACGTGTTTCTTGAAGAAATCCGCCGCCAGTATGTCTATACCGCCCGCGCCAAAGGCCTGCCGGAGCGGCGGATTTTGTGGCAGCACGTTTTCCGTAACGCTATGATTCCATTGATTACCGGTTTTCCGGCGGCGTTTATCGGCGCGTTTTTTACCGGCAGTCTGCTGATTGAAACCCTGTTCTCGCTCGACGGTTTGGGGTTGCTGTCTTATGAATCCGTGATGAAACGGGATTATCCGGTGGTAATGGGTACGCTGTATGTTTTTACCCTGATGGGTTTGGCGGCCAGACTGCTGTCGGATTTGTCTTATGCCTGGGTGGATCCGCGCATTCATTTCGACAAACCGCTTTGAAAGCAGGTTTGGCGGGAAAGGTCGTTAAAAAGCCCGAACTGTTGCGAAACGGTTCGGGCTGCGTCATTTCGGCCGGCTGCCGGTATGACCGGAAAACTGGCACGCCGTATTATCGATACTACGAACCAAATCTCTTGAGATTTCTCTGCCGCCTGCGTTCTGTAAGGCGGCATAGTTTTATTAAAAATCGCACTGTTTTGTTTTTGTTTTTGGCCGTTTAATCAGGCCATGTCTCGTAAATCCCGTAATTACGCTCAAGCCTTGGATGCTGTGGTGTTCCGCTGTCATGATTGTCGGCGGAACTTTGAGCGCGTGCCTGATCGGGTGGTGGACGAGCCAGAGCGGCCGCACCATCCGTATCGTTATTTCGCAGCCTGTCCGGACTGCGGGGAAGAGGTGGAGCAGGCGCAGTATCAGGTGAATCTGATTAAGGCTTGGTGCAATGCCAGCGGGCCGAAGACGGCCGAGGGGAAGGCGGCGGCGGCGAAGAATCTGGACGGACATCCGACGGCGGAAGAGGCGCGGCGGACGCGGTTTAATGCCATGAAGCATGGGCTGAATGCGCGGGTGGCGACTTATTTTCCGGCGAAGCCGGACGGTTATGCGGCTTGCCAGACCTGTGATATTGACCGCTTTTTCTGCGCATCCCAGCCCGCCTGCCAAAAGCAGACGCAGCTGTTTATGCAGCACCATGCGGCATTTGAGCAGCGTGATCCGAAGCATTTGATCCCGATTTATGCGGATATGCAGGCGGCGATCACGGCCATTATGCAGCAGATTTTGCAGACGATTTTGCGCGACGGGGTCAGCCTGCGCACGCCGGCGTGGGCGGTGGATAAAGATGGCGGGGTGGTGATCGCCGAATATGACGATTTGGCGACGGGGCAGCGGCGGACGATTTACGAAGTCAAGGCGCACCCGCTGTTGCGCTCTTTGCAGGACTTTTTATCGAAAAACGGGATGTCTTTGGCCGATATGGGCATGACGCCGCGCGTGATCGAGCAGGAAGAGGCGGCCTTGGGCAAATTGGCGCAGGACGGCGAAGCGCAGCAGTCGCTGATGGAATATTCGCAGCGGCAGGCGGCGGCTTTGGAGAATTTGGCGGATTTGGCCAGACGGGCGAATGCGAAAAAGCAGCAGGATCCGGTTTTACTGGAATACAAGCGACAGAATGGAGACGGTGATGAGCACGAATAATGTGGAGCATATACGGCGTTGGTTGGCGGAGGCGGGCGAACGCAAAGAGCGGGCGCGGCAAGACGGCGATTATGCCGCGTTTCAAACGGCGGAAACGGACGAGAAAAATTATCGTGAGATGTTGGAAAAGTGGGAGGAACAATCATGAAAGAATGTTTACTGCCCATGCTGTTTCTCAGCTCAAAGATTGCGTTTGCCATATTGGCCTATTTCGCCGTGGCAAACAATATACGCTATCAAGGCTGGTTTGTGTTTTTGGCCGTGTTCTACGCTTTGTTTGCTACTTTAAAGATTCGGGGTTAAACCGTGATGCCGTCTGAATATTGTTCAGGCTGCGGCGTGGCGCTGACTGTGGAAGAGCAACTGTATTTTTTGGATGTGTGCCGTCTGTGCGAATGCACGATGTGGCTTGGTGACTCTTGGAAAGAGTGGTTGGACGATGTCGACAGCGGCACAGCGGATCAAAATTAAGCACCGCGCCGAAGCGGAAATCATGCGCTATGCCAAGGCCGACCCGGAAACGGGAGTAAAGCCGCACGCGCTGTGGCACAAACACGTCCACAACGTCGACCTTGATCCGATGCAGTGCCTGAAAATGCAGGAAATGGACGACCATACGAATACGGTGGACTTTTCCTGCCGCCGTACCGGCAAAACGGCAGTGAAAGAGATGTACTGCCTGGAATATCTGGCCACCCATCCGTACCAGGAAGAGGGTATTGTCGCGCCGCGTTTGCAGCAGAGCCAAACCAATCTGATGTACCACTTGGACGCCATCCGCCGCTCGCCGATTCTGACGGGTTACATTGCCCATAAAAACGGCCGCCGCCAGATGGCCGATCTGCGCTACCAGTTTGACAACGGCAGTAAGGCCGTCTGCTACGGGATTATGAGCCAGATTGACGGCGACGGCTTGAGCATCGGCTCGCTGGAAGAAATCGACGATATGCCGGCCGACCGCCTGTTTTCGCGTTTTTTGCCGATGCTGGGTTCGGCGCGGCGGCTGGGGGTGGATGCGGGTGTAAAGTTTGATCCGCAAATCCGCATTACCGGCGTTTACAAGGGCGCGGATGTGCTGTCCGAACTGATCAACACCGGTGGCTACCATATTCTGCCGCCTGTTGATGTCTATCTCGGTGTGGAGCTGGGCATCCTAAACCAAGCCTTTATTGATGAAATGAAGGCGCAGCTGCCTGAAGCCGAATATTTACGCCAGTTTTTGTGCATGAACGTGGCGGCACAGAACTGGATTTGGGAAAAATATATCCGCCGCGCGATGGCAGTCGGTTTGCAGTCCGGGCTTCAGGCAGCCTGCCCGATGCCGGGCATGCGCTATAAAAAGCGCGGGTTGTTGAGTTTCGGTTATGACCATTCGGGCCACGGCGAATCGGCGCACGCCTCGAAATCGGCGCTGGTGGTGTGCGAACAGATCGGCAATTTTGCCACTTTTCCGTTTGTCAAAACTTGGCCGGCGGGAACGGATGATGCGGTGGTGCAGCGCGATTTGTTAGGCTTTTGGGATTATTTCCGCCCCGATTACGCCATGGGCGATGCCTACGGCTTGGGCATGCTGACCGGCCTGAACGACCAGCTTTATGCGCGCGGCTTAACCGATATTGACCGCCGCGCCATCGGTGACGGCCAGTCGACGGCATCGACTTGGCAGCAGTGGCCGTTTGCGCCGATCCGCTTCGAGGGCATGGTCAAACACAATATGGCCAGCCTGCTGCGGCAGGCGTTTCACAACAATCAGGCAGCGATCCCGTTTATTGATGACGGCTCGGATGCGCTCAAAACCAAAAACGATGCCAACACGAGCTGGGGGCCGAGCGTGCTGGATGTGGTGCAGGCCGAAAGCTCCGACTTCGCGGCCTTTATCCGCCAATTGGGCAATATCAAAGCCACACCGGCGCAAGGGGCATCGTATAACAGTTACAAAATGGCCAATCCGAAGCTGGGCGACGATATGTTTGATGCGGCCTGTGCCGCCGTGATGGCCTTGCTGACGGCCGGTGCGAATACCTTTGTGCCGAGCGTGATTCAGACCCGCGCGGTGCGGCAGGAAGATTTATTGGGGATACGCTGATGGAAGAGTTAAGCGAAGCGGAACAAGCCCGTGCGGCGGAAATGAAACGGCAATGGATTGAAGCCTTCGGCGATGACGAATTTATCCGAAAATGTTACCACGCCGGCTTGATTCGCGGCTGGCGTGATGTGAAGAGTGTCCGTCCGGCCGATGCCGAAACCTTAAAGATTGTGGCCGATACCGAAGCGCATATTGCCTACGGCCTGCCACGGAAAGGATCAACATGAAACTGTTTAGCCGCCTGTTCCGCCGCCAAACCGCTGCATTGCCCCGGCCGGAAAACGGCTCGGAAATCGGTATGCGCACCACGCCGGAGCGCGCGTCGCGGCTGGAATACGCCGTCGGCACGGTGGATTACGACTACCGCGCAGTGGTAGCCGATATCCGCCGCATGGACAAGGAAGACGGCCGGGTGAAACGCATCCACAACCGCATTGCCCGCGACGTAACCCGTGGCGGGCTGGTGCTGTTGCAGGCGGCGGAAAACCCCCGTATCCGCAGCGAGTGGGCCGCATTTGCCGCCCGCGTGCAATTGGACAATGCGCAAAAACTGAAATCCGATGCGCGCGGCCTGATTATGGAGGGCAATCTGCCGCTGCAATGGGTGTTGGACGAAGCGGGGCAGGTGGCCGGCGGCATACGCATGCCGTCTGAAACCATCCGCCCGAATGTACTGCCCAACGGCCGCTTTGCCGATGTTCAGACGGCCTATGCCCAGCACGATTTGCGCACGGGGCAGGATATTGCCGTGTTTTCGCTTTGGCAGCTGACCTTGGCGCGGATGGATGCCGATAATTACGACGATTTATCCAGTCTCGGCCGCCCGTTTCTCGACGCCAGCCGCGAGATTTGGCGCAAACTGCGCATGACCGATACCGACTTGGTGATCCGCCGCCACCACCGCAGCCCGATGCGGCTGGCGCATGTGCTGGAAAACGCCACTGCCGAAGACATGGCGCAATACCGCGAAAACGTCGAAGCCAATAAAGACCTGATCACCACCGATTTTTACCTCAACAAAAAAGGCGGTGTTGCCGCCATTCAGGGCGATGCCACCATGGGCGAAATCGGCGATGTGGTCTATCTGCTGGACAGCTTTTTCGCCGGCAGCCCGCTGCCCAAAGGCCTGATGGGCTACACCGACGGCATGGCGCGCGATATTTTGGAAGATTTGAAACGCGATTATTACGACGAAGTCGACCAATTGCAGGACGTGCTCGCTTGGGTCTACACCCAAGGTTTCAGGCTGCATTTGCTGCTTCAAGGCATCAATCCCACAGGCTTTCAGGTAGCTTTTGCCGAACGGCGCACCGAAACCTTAAGCCAAACCACCGACCGCGCCCTGAAACTGCAAGCCTTGGGTATGCCGCAGTCGATGATTTGGGAAGAAATGGGCTACAACGCCGCCGATGTCGAGCAGCGCCGCGAAGACGACGCCAAGCTCTACGACCCTTATCCGCAGCAGGCAGACGGCCATAAAATCAGCATCACCCCCGGCAATGCGCCCAAAGGCGAGAGCATGACGAGTGTGGGCAGCCGATGAATAAGGCCGACAAAATCCGCCGCGCCACCTTGGCGGCCATTGCCCAGCGCAATGTCTATGTGAACCGCAGCGCAGAAGAAGCGGCCGAACTGTACCGCCGCGCCGCCGAGCAGATCGCCGGCCAAATCCGCGGCGATGACGGCCGTCATGTCGAGTTGTCCGAGCTGCATCATCTGCTGGCCGTGATGCACGCCAATTTGCAGCGGCTGGCCAAGCAGCGCGACCACGAGCTCAATCAGGATTTGCATACGCTGGCGCTGCTGGCCGGGATGCCGTTTGGCGGTGTGCTGGATGCGGCGGTGCGGCAGCAGACGGCGCAGGCAGCGGCAGATTTTGTCCGAAATTTTGTCCACGCCGACGGCCTGCAGCTGTCCGACCGCTTATGGCGGCTTGACCGCCACGCCGCCGAAACCTTGGGCAACCACCTGAAAGCCGCGATTGTGCAGGGCAACGATGCCTATCATGCGGTGTTGGCCGGTATGGGCAGCGGCGACGGCGTGCCGCCGCATATCGCCAAAGCCTACGATGCCGCCCGTGCCGGTGCATTGCGCCAAAGCATCCGCGACATATTGACCGGCTCGCCCGATCCCGCCACCAAAGGCGGCGTGCTGTATCAGGCCGAGCGGCTGTTCCGCACCGAACTGATCCGCGCCCACGGCGAAGCCTATATGGGCATGGCATTTCAGACGGCCGGTGTGGTCGGCGTGCGCTTTATGCTTTCGCCGCGCCACCCGAAACCCGACATCTGCGACACCCACGCCAGCGCCGACCTGTACGGCTTGGGTGCAGGCGTTTATCCCGACCGCGCCAGCTGTCCGTGGCCGGCGCACCCGAACACGTTTAGCTATGTGGTGGCGGTGTTTGATGATGAGCGCCGCAGCCCCAATCCTAGCATCCCGCAGAAGCCCGCCGATATGCCGGATACGGTGTGGGCGATCCGAAACAAGGTATGGAGCACAGAATTTAAGCGGAAAGCCGAGGATTTGTATTACAATTTCAGCCAAAGCGGCATTGAGCTGTCGGATCATGCGGTAGGCAGGTTGCTGGATCCGAAACGGACA
Source organism: Neisseria leonii (assembly GCF_028776105.2). Classification (NCBI taxonomy): domain Bacteria; kingdom Pseudomonadati; phylum Pseudomonadota; class Betaproteobacteria; order Neisseriales; family Neisseriaceae; genus Neisseria; species Neisseria leonii. The sequence continues at coordinate 85,381 of NZ_CP145606.1, forward strand.
CAACGCTACAATCGAATTGATGTGGAGCAGGTCAAACAGATTATTCTGCACACCCCACCCAATTTCACCCAGCCGGACGGCAGGGCGGTTATTTTTGATGCCGGTTTGCAGCTTGCCATCGTCATCTCGGAAAACGACAGCAGCATCGTTACGGTGGTTAGAAGAAAATACGCAGGAAAAACATGGAAAAGAAACAGCTGACCCACTTTTTGGACACAGTCCGCCGCCTGATTGACGGCGAAGATCCTAAGCAACTGATTGCAGCCATGCCGTCCGATATTTCGGCGGCAAATCACGATCAGGGCTTTTATGGGGACGATGATTGGTGTTTGGCTGTCCTGCTGTTGGATGACTGGCGTTTTGAATATTACGAACGTTTTGCCGAAGAATCTCCCAAATTGGCCGATATGGTGCATGATTGGGCCGAGCTGCTGGACGAAGCAGAAGACCATATGCCCCCGCATGAAAAAGCGCGTTTTTTAGATAAACTCAAAGCTGCTTGGGAAGATGCCGACCGGTTGCGTGCGGCTTCGGCTGTTTAGGTGCTGAAAAACAATAGGCCGTCTGAAATTCATTCAGGCGGCTTTTCTGTTTATAATAACTTCGCCTTTCCGACCACAGGGAGACTGCTACCATGTTGAAATATATCCGTATTCTGCCGCTGCTGTTCGCCATTACCGCCTGTTCAGACGAACCGTCTCCAGCGGAACCTGTTCCCCCGTCCAAGCCGCCGGTACAGACCCACCGTACTTTCACGGAATACCGTTTTGTCATTAATAAAATCGATCCTGTCGTGGCGTTGGCCGGATTGAATATCGGCAAACCCGGTCATGACAAAAGCAACGACGGCCTGCCGCGAACACGTTGGGAAGTAAAAGGTACTCCGGCAAAAGAATTGGAAGCCATCGGCAAGCATCCGAAGGATGTTGATGTGTTAAGCGGGCAATGTATCGAATATAACGCAGACGGCAACAGTATCGGCTGGCCGGAAAACGGCGGATGTGCCAACGTGTTTAAAGGATTATTGACCAACATTGTCGACAAGCCGGATGAGGCTTTCGCCGATATGGTCAAACACGCCCGCCTGCAACCGCATGTCAAAGTCGAAGTGGCACAGGCGGTTATCGAAGACCCGAATCTGTCCCTTACGCTTGATCATGACGGTTTTTTCTTTTTAAGAAAGAAAAAACGCTGATTTAAACAAATAATTGTTAAAAAGCAGCCTGAAACTTCACTGTTTCAGGCTGCTTTTTTTCTCAAAAATCCCCCTGTTTTGCACGCTCCGCCTGCCTTAATCTGCTGTCATTACCCATTGCGGATTGAGATATGTCCCGTTTATTCCGATTGTCTTCCGATCACACCGAAGCCCTGCGCGTTTGCTCGGCGGCCGCTACTTTGCCGGCCGACGGCAAAAAAACGTCGTGGGTGACGCTGACCCGCACCGGCTCGTTTACCGATCCGCGCTACGGCCGTTTTGAGATCACCGCGCCTATGCTGTCGAGCATGGTGAAAAATTTTGATGCCGGCGTGGTGGGGCAAGATGTGTTTTTGGATGTCAACCATAAGCCGGGCGACGGCTCGGCGGCGAAAATCCTGAAGTTGAGTGTGGAGGGCAACCGCCTGCGCGCGCTGGTGGAATGGACGGATTTTGGGCTGAAAGCCGTGAAAGAGCGCGGCTTTAGCTATTTGAGCGCCGAATATCACGAAAACTGGCAGGACAACGAAGTCGGCCGTTTTCACGGTGCCACCCTGTTGGGCGCGGGTTTGACGGTGCGTCCCGTCATCAAGCGGCTCGACCCCGTTACGCTGTCGTGCGAAGCCGACGGTCAAACCTATGTGTTGTCGGAATTGGCCGACGATTTGATTACGAAAGCGAAGCAGAAAATGAACAAATTGCAAGAATTGCTGAAAAAGCTCGCCGATGCGGGCTACTCGAAAACCGTGTGCGCCAGCATTAAAGAGCTGGGCGAAGCGGCCATCAACGAAAACACCGACGACGCGGCAGCCGAAGCGGTGATGACCAAGCTGGAAACCACCGCGAAAATGCTGGCGGCATGGGAAGAAGACGCGCCAAAGCCGGCGCAGACCAATCAGGCTGCTGCATCCGCCGGCAATCAGGCCGATGCAGGCAAGAAATCGCTGGCGGAGCCTGATCCGGGAAAGAAATTATCGATTGACGATGTGAACGATGCGGTGGCCAAAGCCTTGGCGGCACGGGAAGAAGACGCGAAAAAGCTGGCGCAAACCCGCGCCGACAACGAAAAGCTGCTCGCTGAAACCATCGGTCAGGCCGAAGGCTTGAGCGACGAGCTGAAAAAAGAATTGGCCGAAAGCGCGAAAGTGCTGCTGCCCGATCATGCCACCGAAGAGCAGGTTAAGGCGCTGGCGGCGCACCAAATCGACATGGGCAACCGCATGACGGCGGCCAATCAGCTGGCGGCAATGGGCTACAACGTGGCCGGCACGCCGCGCATTGTCGTGCCGGACGAAGGCGTGAAGCAGCTGTCGGGCATTTACGGCGAGCAGTTGAAGAAAACCGGTATTCCGCTGGCTTTGGCGGTGGAAACCTCGCCGTTTGTGGCCAAAGTGCTGTCGGAGTTTGACCGCCATTTCGCCCGCGAGTTGCACGCCGAAGCCAAGATGCTGTCGGGCACACAAACCGATATGCGCAATACCACGCTACCTTATGGCGTGCAGCGCGAAGTAATTAAAGAAGCGCTGCATGATTTGAATATCCTGAATCTGGTGCATACGCTGACCGATTTCACGGCACAGGCCACGACCCAAATCCCTTATGAAACCCGCGAATTGGGCGCGGTAATGAACGACGGCATGGTGTTTGAAGGCCAGCCGATTCCGTTTGCCGGTGTCAGCCAACACATGGACACCGCCTTTGTGAACCAAATGAAACTGGCCTTGGTGGTCAGCAACGAAGTGGTGCACTTTACCCGCACTTCGGCGATCAATTGGGACGCATTGGCCCGCAATATTCAAAGTAATTCACGCATTCTGCGCGAGCTGGTCGCCCGCCGCCTGATGAACGAAATCCAGCGCAGCAGCGATGCCTTCGGCGCGGTGGCGGTGGCCGACGAATCCGTCAGCGGCCAGTCTGCCGACGGCCAGTTCAAAACCGAGCATTTTCCGGTTGTCCGCCCCTATCAGGCAGTCAATCTGCAAGGCGACGCAGTCGGCCTGCCCGAGCATCCGATTGTGGTGAAAGTGGGTGGTCAGGAAGTGCCTGCGTTTGACGGCAGCGGCCAGCAAAGCAGCGGCACTTATTGGCGCGCCGCCAGCTACAACCAAGGTGTGTTCCAGTTGGTGGACGAAACCGGCCGCGCCAAACCCGGCCAAAGCGGCATCACCATCTCTTACAGCCGCGCTACCAATGTCGCGCTGTTTAATCTGGACGCTGCATCCGGCGTGGCACAGGAAGAGCACTTGAACGGCCTGTTGCGACTGGTCGGCAGCCGCAAGGCGATGATGGACGGCCAGCGCTACTACCGTCCCGACTATCTCTTGATGTCGCCGGTGCTCAACGACCAAATCACCAACGCCACCGACTTTGTCGCCGAGCGCAAACGCAACGGCACCGACACCGACGGCAACGGCGACTTGGGCGTGATCAAAGGCGTATCGGTTTACGGCAGCAACGCGCCGCTCACCGATTTGGGCGACGACCGTATCCTGTTCGGACAGCGCGGCCTGACCAGCTACACGGTGGTCAAACCTTTTGCCACCGGCGATCTGTTCGAGCTGACCGACGGCCACGGCCGCCCGTTGGGCAAAAAAGCCGCCTACGGCGAAGAGTACAACGCGATTTACACGCCCAAACCGCTGCGCCAAGCCTGCACCTCGATTGTGGTGTACAGCAAAAAAGGCCGCGATGCGGTTGGCGCTTAAGGCTTAAAGGCCGTCTGAAACAGGTTTTCAGACGGCCTGAAAGGACAAAACCATGCAGAAAATCCCTTATCACAATACACAAAACCACGCCGTCTTTATCGGCGGCGTGATGGTGCCGCCGGGCGAAACCCGTCTGGTGGACGGCTCCCTGCTGCCGCTCGTGCCGCATCAGCATCCCGAAACCGTTGCCGCCGATCCGCTGGCGGAGCTGCTCAAAGGCAAGGTGGACGAGATTACCGCCCAACTGGAGCACTTAAGCTTGGATGAGCTGGAGCGTTTGGGCGATATGGAGCAGACCGGCCAGCAGCGCAAAGGCGTGCTGGGCGCGGTGGCCGAGCGTTTGCTGGCCCTGTCGGCCGAGCAGCAGGAGCAGGGTTAAATGCCTGCCCGCGCCGCGTTCCTTGCCCGCTATAAAGCATCGCTGCTGGACAGCGTTCGGGCATTTGCCGATGCCGATTTGGAGCGGCACGCCGAAACGGCGCTGGCGGCTTTGAGCCAAATCAAGCCCAAGCTGTGCGTCACTTGGGTGCAGTTGGCGGCGGGGCGCAATCTCTATCCCTGTCCGGCCAACTGCCGCGCCGTTCAGGCGGCCTATTGGGGGCGCAGCCATAAAGCGCACAGCCAGCCGTGGCAGGATGATGCGGTCGGCCGGCTGCCCGAATGGTCGCTGACCTACAACGAAGCGGGCGAGCGCTTTTTGCGCGCCAATCCTGCGCCGTCTGTGCGCCAATTGGATATTTTGGGCAGCATCGCCGAAATCGAATACCGCGCCGATTGGAGGTGGGACGAAGTGCGGGGCATGGAAAACCTGCTGCTGTTGCGCGCACAGGCCGAAGCCATGCGCGAGCTGGCGGCGAAAAACGCCACCACCGCCTACAACATCCGCGAAGGCATCAGTGCCACCCCGAAAAACGGTACGCCCGCTTATCTGTATGAACAGCTGCTGGCGGAATTTGAACGCTTGGCGGCAAGATGAAGATTGAATACACAGTCGAAGCCGATCGGGTGCGGGAAGCTTTCCGCCGTGCGCCCGATGTGATGAGCCGCGAGTTGGACAAGGGCTTGGATCAGGCGGCCTTAAAAATGGTACGCACCGCGCAGGACACCTTGCGCGACAACGACAGCTTGGCCACTTCGCAGCTGGTGCAGTCGGTCAATTTCGAGCGCAGCGGCCTGTTGGAGCGCACCGTGTCGCCGAATACCGCCTATGCGCGGTATTTGGAAGAGGGCACCAAGCCCGGCTATTTTCCGAACAGTTATGCGCTGGCGGCTTGGCTGAAGATTCGCGGGGCGGTCAATCCGAAACGGCAGGCTTTCGCACTGGCCAAACACATTTACCGCCACGGCACCAAGGCGCATCCGTTTTGGCAGCCGTCTTTTGAGCGTGCCGAGCCGGAAATGCGGCGGATTATCGACCGCTTTGTACAGCGCGGGGTGGAGCGCGTATTCACATGAATATTTATGCCTACGAAATCGAAAAGCTCAAGCGCGGCATTGCCGCCGCGCTGCCGCAGCGCATGGTTTCAGGCAGCCTGATTGACCACGCCGAAATCCGCCGCGACGAATTGCTCAAAGGTGTGGTTACCGTGATGCTGGAGCGGATAAAAGGCGACGGCGACTGGTCGGCCACGCTGCAAATCCTGATTACCGGACAGGTGGAAATCGAGTTGCCGGCAAACAAAGACACCATGGGCGCATTGGTCGAAGCGGCGGAGCTGGCGCTGTATTCCGAGCTGCGCGCTTATCTGCGCAACACCGGCGGTCTGCCGAATATCGAAGTGCAGGATGTGGAGTTTTCGGCGCACAGCAAAGCGCCGTTCGGCTGGTTTTTACTGCGGGCGCAGTACGGGCCGATCAACGAAGCCTGCACCGATTGGGATTTCGGCAATCTGCCCGCGCCGCCGAATATGTATCCGCCGCATGTGCTGATTACACCGTTTGACGGGGCGGACATCAAAATCGATGCCGAGCCGCACGAAACGGATGCGGTACACCAAAAATGGCTGCGCGACGCGCAAACCGCCGAACAGCCGGACGCAAGCCTTACATTGGAGCTAAAACCATGAATCAAATCACAGTCAAGCCGCGCGACGGCATCAAGGTGCGCCTGGAAGACGGCACGGGCTACGTTGCCGAACACGGCCAAACCGTGTTTCAGACGGCCTATTATCTGCGGCGCATTGCCGACGGCGATCTGCTGCCAATCAACGACAGTAAAACCAAAGGGGCAAAATAATGGCCGACAACATTACCTACAACACCATCGCAGCCGACACACCGCTGGGCGGCGTGTTTTTGGAAATCGACCCGTCGCAGGCTTTGGGCAATCTGGTCAATGCCGAGCGCAAAGCTCTGGTGATCGGCCAGCGCCTGCCAACGGGCAACACGCCTGCCTTAACGCCGGTGCGCGTACTCAACGCCGCCGATGCGGAAGCCAAATTCGGCCGCGGCTCGATGCTGCACCAAATGTTTAGTACGGTGGAAACCGTTACCGACGAAATCGGGCTGGTGGACGTGTACGCCGTTGCCTTGGACGACAATCCGTCCGGCACGGCCGCCACCGCCACCGTTACTTTGGGCGGACAGGTTACCGTGCCGCGCACGCTCACGCTGTATATTGGCGGCCAAGCCGTTCAGGCGGCCGCATCATTGGGCGATACCGCCGAAATCTTGGCCGCGCGGCTGGCCACGGCAATCAATGCCGATACAACCCTGCCGGTTACCGCAGCGGCGTCTGCCGGCACGTTAACACTCACCGCCCGCCATAAAGGTGAGGCGCACAACGGACTGGAAATCGCCGCCACCTACTATGACAGCGACACCCTGCCGGCCGGCATCAGCTGCACCGTATCGGGCGGCGAAAACGGCATCGGCAAACTGGCCGGCGGCAGCGGCAGCCCGAGCGTGGCGGCGGCTTTGGCGGCGGTATCCGAAGACTGGTTTTATGTCGTGGCCAGCCCCTACAACGACGAAGCCAATATCAAGGCGCTGGAAAACGATTTTGACGGCCGCTGGGGCGGCATGGACATGCGCACCGCCCATGCCTTTTTGGCCATCGACGGCAGCCATGCCGAACTGACCACCGCCGGCAACAAACGCAACAGTGCCCACAGCAGCATCTGGGGCTTAAAAGGCTGCCCGACTTGGACGGCGCAGCGCGCCGCCGCACTGGCCGTTACCTGCCTGTTTTACGGCAACAACGATCCCGCCCTGCCGCTCAAAGCCGTTAAAGTACCGGCCGTACTCGCGCCGCGCCTGAAAGACCGCTTTTCGTATAACGAGCGCACGCTGCTGGTGCGCGACGGCATCTCCACGACAACCGTATCGCGCGACGGCAATATCTATCTGGAGCGCATCGTGACCACTTACCAAGAAAACGCCGCCGGCATTGCCGACAGCTCACTGGCATCGCTGGAAACCAAATGGACGGTGGATTACTACCGCTATGTCATCCGCACCCAAATCGCGCTCAAATTCCCGCGCCACAAACTGGTGGACGACGGCACTAATATCGGCCCCGGCCAAAAGTTTGTTTCGCCGCAAATCATCAGTGACCTGATTACCGCCGTCGAAGCCGATTTGGAAACCGCCGGCATCATCGAGCAGACCGAGCAGAGCCGCAAACGCCGTAAGGTGGTGCGCTCGCTCACCGACCCCAACCGCATCAACGCCGTGCTGCCGCCGAATCTGGTCAACCAGTTCCGCACCTTCGCCGCATCGGTTGAATACCGCCTGTAAGGAGACCCATCATGGCAAAAGTAACCGGAAAATGCTTTATCAGCCTGGCCGGCACCAAACTGCACACCGACAACGACGCCGAGCTGGACATCGGCGGCGAAGCCAAAAAGGCGCAAATGTCAGTACACGGCTTGGTCGGCCACGCCGTTGAGGAAATCAAACCCGCCAAAATTACCGGCTCGATTATCCACACCGCCGACATCGATTTGGTCGCCCTGCAGGCGTGGGAAGGCGCGGCGGTGTTCGAGACCGACAGCGGCCTGCGCTATATGGTGCGCGACGCCGCCGTCGAAGACACTTTGAGCTTAAGCAAAAGCAAGGTCAAAATTACCCTGGTCGGCCGCCCCGCCCAATTAATCTAACTGGTTTCCCGTTCCTCTTGTTACCGCTCTTCGGAGCGGTATTTTTTTGCAAAAAAAAGCAACAAAATTGTTGCAAATACAACAAAATTGTTGCACAATACAGCCGTCGAAACAGCAGGGCAAACCAATGAAGTACAGTGAATTTAAGAAATGGCTGCTGGCGCAAGGCGTTGAATTTACCCATCAGAAACGCGGCAGCCACCAACTGATCAGGCTGAACGGCAAAACCTCGGTGTTCCCCAACCACGGCAGCAAAGAAATCGGTACCGGGCTGGTCAACAAAATCAAGAAAGACTTAGGACTCAAATAAAGGGCAAGCCCGCAAGGGCTTGCCGATACAGGAAACAAAAGGACATCATAATGCTCGCTTACCCCTACACCCTCACCCCCGACGACAACGGCACCCTGCTGGTGACCTTCCCCGACATTCCCGAAGCGGCAGCCGTGGCCGAAGATGCCGACAGTGCCCCTTTGGAAGCCTTGGACGGCCTGATCTGCGCCTTGGAAGGCTATTTTGCCGACCGCCGCGCCGTGCCGCTGCCTTCCGCCGCCGCTGCCGACGGCACCGTGCTGCTGCCCGCACTCGAAACCGCCAAAGTGTTGCTGCTGAACGAAATGATCGCACAGGGCATCAAAAAAGCCGAGATGGCGCGGCGGCTGGATGTGCATATGCCGCAAATCGACCGCCTGCTGGATTTGCGCCACAATACCAAACTGGACTTTATCGAACAAGCCGCCGCCCGCTTGGGTAAACGGGTGAATATCAGCTTTTCGTAAACTTGTCGGCAAAGGCCGTCTGAGAACGGTTTCAGGCAGCCTGTTTTGTGCTAACTTCGCTTTTCCTGCCAACGTAAAGGAGATGTCTCAATGAAAAAATTATTGTGTACGCTTGCTGCCGCTGCCGTATTACTGGCACCGTTGAGTGCCCAAGCAAAAGGGCGGGAGCCGTGTTCGGGCAAGAAAGGGGGAATTTCCCACTGCTCTGGCAGCAAATTTGTCTGCAAAGACGGCTCAATCAGCAAATCTAAAAAAGTGTGCAGCGGTAAATCCAAGCTGTATAAATAATACGTCTGTCTAAATATAGGCCGTCTGAAACCGCGATGTTTCAGACGGCCTTTTTGTTTATAATGACTTCGCTTTTCCGAACAAGGGGATTGAAATGGCGAAGAAAACGGGGGACGGGGTTTTGCTGATTCTCGGCCTGTTGGTCGTGGTCATCACGTTTTTATGGGAAGCGTTCGGCTGGTGGCTGCTGCTGCCGGTAGCGGTGTTCGGATTGCTGATTGTATTGGGGGTATGGGGAGCGGAAAAGCCCGATACCGGCCGGCAAAGCCAACAGACGGAAGAAGAATACCGCGCCGATCTGCACCAATGGCTGAATGAAAAAATCCGCGAAGGATACGAAGAGGAAATCAACGCACACCAATTGCGCAAACCTTTAACAAAAAAGGAAGAGTTTTTGATGTGCTTGGCTTTTGAGTCAAAAATCAGGCTGCCGCTTAACCTGTTTTTCCAACAGAAAATCGATCAGGCCGACCAAGTTTTTCTAACCATGGTGCGGGAAGGTTATTTTCAGGCAGCCGAGCCTTATGCGGTCGTGGACAACAGTCTGACGGTTGAACAGATTAAGCAGATTTTCAGGGAGCATGATCTGCCGTTAAGCGGCCGCAAGGCCGAGTTACTGGACAGGCTGTTTGCACAGCTGCCCGAAATTGCCGCCGAGATTGTCAATGAAAACGGTTTCTATACGCCTACGGAGAAAGCGCGAACCTTGGGCATTTATTTGGACGAAAAAGAGCGGTCGCATTCGATGGAGTTTATTAAGCTGCTCAATCAGAGAAATTATTATGTGATGCAGCACGCCGTGAACTGTAATCCCGATGCTTACGGTCTGGAATTCAGGCCGGTGTCCACATTTTGCCGGCACAGCCAACAATTAGCCGGTATCTGCCCGAGAGACAATCTGCCCGATACTTGGCCGCCGGAAGAATGCGAACATCCTTACCATGCCTGCAATTGTCTGTTTGATATTGTTTACTCGAATGACGAACGGCTTAAGCAGCCGTCTTAAAGCAGCCTGAAACCTTTCAGGCTGCTTTTTTGTCTCAAAAATCCCCCTGTTTTATGCCCGCAAACAGCCCGAAAATCGGGCTGTTTTTTTATGGAGAACACCCAATGCGTACCCAAGTGATTACCTTAAAACACGGATTTTCTGTCGGCGGCAAGGCCTATCAAGACGTGGTGCTGCGCGCACCCAATCTGGGCGACCTGATGGCCGCCGAAGACGACGCGCCCGCCTACAACCCGATATCGTTCAAAGTTGCGCTGTGTTGCCGCTGCATTGAAAAGCTCGAAGGTGCGGACGTGCCGGTAACCATGGGCATGATGCGCGCATTGCAGCCGGCAGACTGGCAGATCCTGTCCAAAGCCATGGATGATTGGGATCAGGAGGGAAAAGGCGTTTAGAGCGGCGCGGCTTTTGGCAAAAAGTGCTGCTGCTCGCCATTAAAACCGGTTGGACGGAAGACGAAATCCTGCGCCTGCCGCCCGAACGTTTTGAACTGTATATCGAATGGCTGACCCCTGATGAGTGAACAGAATCTGTTGGTGCGTATTGTCGCCAATGCCCGCGGTTATGTGGCAGGCATGAATCAGGCCGGAACGGCTACACAGCGTTTCGGTGCGGCTGCCCGTGCCGAATTGGGGCGTCTGAAAGAGTTTGCCGGCAGCATACAGGGCCAGCTGGCAGGCTTGGGCTTGGCCGTCGGTTTGGGGCAGATCACCAAAGATGCCGCCGTGTTTGAGCGCGATATGCGCCAGATGCAGGTGGCTTTGGGTGCAGGCCGCGACGAGATGGAGGCATGGCGGCGCGAAGCCTACGATAACCAGAAACGCTACGGCGCGCTGGTGTCCGACCAAAAGGCATTGGCCGACAGTCTGGCCGCTTCGGGTTTGGATTTAAACGCCATCCGTGCCGCCGCCACGCCGGTGTCCAAAACGCTGGCGGTGGCCAAAACCAATGCCGACCAATTGGGCAAGGCTTTGGGTGTGGCGCGCGAGCAGTTCGGCATCGACATCAGCGACAGCCGCACGGCCGCGTTGCTGCTGGACAAAATGGTGGTGGCCGGCCGCATGGGCAATGCCGAATTGGAAAACCTACCCGATATTTTTGCCCGCGTCGGCGGGCGGGCAAAAGAAGCCAATTTTACGCTGGAGCAGACGCTGGCCTTAACCGAGGCGCTGTCCAAATCCGAGCCGCAGGCCGACCGGCTGGCTACCTTGGTGGATTCGACGCTGCGGGTATTTACCAATGCCAAATATATGCAAGATGCCACCGACGCAACGGGGGTGGAATTTTTTGATACCCAAGGGGCACGGCGCAACCCTTTGGATGTGTTGCGCGACATCAAGGTAGCGTATGACCGACTGCGCACCGATGCCGAGCGCAATAACTTTATTGATGCGGCGTTTGGTAAAACCGATATGGATACCCAGCGCGGTCTGAAAAAAGCCTTGGAAGACGGCACCTTGGAATCGGTCAATCGGATGCACAGTGCCATCCAAAATGCCGGCGGCACCATTGACCGCGATTTGCAAGAAGCCATGGACAACGCCGTCACTCAAGCTAACCGCCTAAAAGGCGCGCTGAAAGAAGCGGTCGAAGACGGCTTAATCCGACCTTTGTCCGAACAGTTTAGCAACGTTACCCGCTTTGTGATGGATGACAAGTCCGAAGGCGGCTTGGGCATGGATGGTAAAGACATGATGGCTGCCGGAGCAGGTATTGCGGCCACCGCCTATTTGGGCGGTGTATTGGCCAGACGCAGCAAAGGCAAAGGAGCTGGTGTCGGCGGCAGTCTCGCCGGTGATGCTTTGGGTTTAGGCAAAGGTGTGGCCGTCGGCAAAGCCTTGGAGCATGCCGGTATCCAGTCGGTTTATGTGGTCAATATGCCGGACAGTTTCGGCGGCGGCACACTGCCCGACGGTATCGGGCGGAGCGGGTCGCCCAAGCCGGGCAGCACACCCAAAAGCGGCGGTCGATTGGGCAGTCTGCGCACATTCGGCTCAAGGTTGGCGCAATGGGGCGCGGCCGGTTGGCAGAGCGCGGCGGCAGCCACCCCGAAAGTGCTGCCGTGGGCCAGAGCAGCCGGCTATGCCGGCGCGCCGTTGGGCGCGATGTACGGCGTAACCAAATGGGCGGAAAAACCGGACCACAGCACCGAAATCAAAACCATCAGCGCTTGGTCTGACAAACTTGACCGGGGCTTGCGCAAAATGTTCGGTTGGGCGGGCTACGAAACCCGTCAGGAAAAACACCTGCGCAGCCGCAGCGAGCAGTTGGCGGAAACCAGCCCGAAAGATGCACAGGCTTACCGTGCCCAATACGAGCGCATCAAAGCCCTGCTGGACGGCACGGCGCAGCAGAGCGAAACCGCAATCAAAGGTGCAGGCGAAGCGGCGGCCAAGGCCAATGAGGCGGTGGGTCAGGCCTTGGCCGCCAGCATCAGCCAAAGCCGCATCGAGGGCAATATCCACATCACCGTTTCCGCTCCGCCGGCTGTGCAGGTGCAGACGGCCGCCGTCGGCAACGGCAATACCACGCTCAATGTCGGCAAAACCAATACGGGAGCCAAATAATGCGTTTGCGCGAAGCCTCTTTCAAAGGCACTAAATTCCATGTTGAGGAAACGGGCGGCCAGTTCGGCCGCCGCACCGTGCTGCATGAATATCCGTTCCGCGATCTGCCCTACGGCGAGGATTTGGGACGCGCCGCCCGCCGTTTTGACGTAACGGCGTTTTTTTTGGACAAGGCCGCCTGCGATGCCTTTATTGCGCTCTGCGAAGAGCCGGGCGCAGGCACGCTGATCCATCCGTTTTACGGCAAAGCCTATGTGCAGCTGGAATCGCCGTCTGAAGTGCGCTGGCCGCGCCAACAGGGCGGCCGCTATGTTGTCTCGCTGCGCTTTGTCGAGGCGGGCGACAACGTGGAGCCGGATGCGCAGGACGATGCCGGCGGGCTGCTCGACCGGCTGATTGACGATGCGCTGGAACGGCTGGGGCTGGATTTTGCCGCCGCTTGGCCGTCTGAAATTCAAGGCTGGCTGGATTTGGCCGACAGCCGGCTGGAGCAGGTGTACGGCTTTATCGAGCAGTTTTTGACACCGGCCGAAGCGGCCAAGCTGCAGCTGTCGCGGCTGATGGGCGGCTCGTTTTTAAATAAGCCCATCGAATTGTTTTACCGCATTTCCGGCCTGTGGCGTTCGGCGGCGTTGGCGGCGGCGCCGTTTACCCTGCATAAGGACTTGGGCTTTGCCACCGCGTCGCACCCGCTGTTTCAGACGGCCGCCATCGAAGAATACCGCGCCACAATCGGGGCATTTTCAGACGGCCGTGTCCGCGCCTCGGCGGATACTGCGCTGCTGGATTCGCTGTGCACCCAAGGCAGCCGCACCGCTTCAGGACGTTTGTCACTCTCGGCCATTGCGGACAGCAAACGCGCCCGTCCTGCATGGACGGCCCGATCGGCCGGCGCGGAAGTGCAGGCCTTGCCGCCGTCGCTGGCCGATGCCGTGCGCCGCGTGGCGGTGCTGGAGCAGGTGCGCCTGTTGGCGGTGGAGACCCAAACCGGCCGCGATTATCTGATTGCCGAGCGCGACCGCGCCTTGGATTTGCTCGATGCGGAAATCCACACCGTTTCAGACAGCCTGTATCTGGCGTTGGAAACGGTACGCCGCCAAGCCGTGGCGGTGGTGGCCGAACGGCTGCCATCGCTGCGCGAAGTGCAGGTGCTCCACACCCGCACCGCGCTGCCGGCGTTGGTGTTGGCCTACGAAGTCAACGGCTCGATTCGCGGCTACGAAGATCTGATTGCCCGCAACCGCGTGCGCCATCCGTGTTTTGTGCCGGCGGGAAAAGTGGAGGTGCTGCATGACGGCCAATAACTGCACATTATGGGTCAACGGCCAGATCTACGGCGGCTGGACGGCCATCCGCATCAACCGCGGCATCGAGCAGCTTTCAGGCAGCTTTACCTTAACCGTTACCGAAAAATGGCCGGGGCAGGCCGAAGCACGGCCGATTAAAAAAGGCGATTCGGCGGTGGTCAAAATCGACGGCGAAGCCGTCTGCACCGGCTACATCAACCGTACCCGCAGCGGTTTTGACAGCGGACGAACGTGGTTTGAGGTGGAAGGCCGCGACAAAACGGCAGATCTGGTGGACTGCTCGGCGGTGTGGAAAAGCGGCCAGTGGAAAAACAGCAGCGTGGAGCAGATTGCCGCCGATTTGTGCCAGCCGTTCGGCATTGCCGTTGTCATCGGCAAGCCCGCCGAAAAGGCGGCGGCGGAGAAAAACGCCAGTTTTGCGCTGGAAGACGGCGAAACGGTGCAGGACGCGCTGGAGCGGCTGTTGCGCATGAAGGCGCTGATGATGTGGACGGACGGCAACGGCAATCTGGTCATCAGTCTGCCCGATACGACACCGGCCGAAACCGCGCTGGTGCAGGGCGAAAACCTGCTGCAGGCCGAAGCGGCGGCCGACGAAACCGAGCAATACAGCAGCTATGCCGTCAAAGGGCAGCAGCGCGGCAAACACAATGCCAAAGGCACGGCCGCCGATGCCGGCGTTACCCGTTACCGGCCGCTGGTGATTTTGGCCGAAGACGGCCAAGACCCTGCCGCGCGGGCGAAACACGAGCAAACCATGCGCGAGGGCAAAGCCGATACCGCCACCGCCACCGTGCAGAGCTGGCGGCAGGGCGGCGATCTGGGCGGCCTGTGGCTGCCCGGACTGCGCGTCAAGCTGACGGCACCCTATATCCATAAAGACGGCGACGAGATGGTGATCGCCGCCTTGGAATACAGTAAAGACGACAACGGCACGCTGACCCGGCTGGATTTGGTCAACCCCAAGGCGTTTGACCGCTTGGCCGAACGGCCGGACAAAGCGGGCGGCAAAACAAAAGGGGGCAGCAAATGAATCCGCTGCAAAAAATGCGTCTGATGGTGGCGCGCGGCGTGGTGCGGCTGATCCAAGATGCCGGCTTGCAGCTGGTGCAGGCCGACTTATTGGACGAAGAAACCCGCGACGGCGTCGAGCGCATCCAAAACTACGGCCACCGCGGTCATCCGCCGCAGGGCAGCGCCGTGGCCGCCGTGGCGGTGGCCGGCAGCCGCGACCATCTGGTGGTGGTCGCCTGCGAGCATCCCGATTATGTGCCGCCCTTGGAATCGGGCGAAACCGCCATGTATGCCATGTTCGGCCAGCTGTTTAAGATGGACAAAGACGGCAATGTTACGCTGACCTGCAAAAACTTTACCGTCAACGCCGACGGCAACATCGTGCAGACCGCCACCGGCAACGCCCAAACCACCGCCGGCGGCAATTTAGGCATGAACGCCGGCGGCGGCATGAGCATGGAAGGCGCGGGCGGGGCCACCTTAAAGGGAGGACTGAAAGCCGACGAAATCATTGCCGATAAAGTGGTCGGCGGCGGCGTGGATCTGGAAACCCACAAACACCCCGAAACCAACGGCAGTCAAACGGAGATACCGGTCAAATGAGCACAAAACTGTTGCTGGATTTAAGCCGCGGCGTCCCTTTTAATGTGTACGAAGACGAGCTGGCGGGCGCGATTGTGTTAAGCCTGTTTTGTGATGCGCGCGGCAGGGAGCCGGACGGCAGCATCGGGCGCGGCTGGTGGGGTGACGGCTTGGCCGAGCGCAAAGACGAGTGGGGCAGCCGCCTGTGGGAATTGGCGCGTGCCAAGCACACCGCCGAAACGCTCGCCCGCGCCGAAGATGCCGCCCGCGATGCGCTGAATTGGCTCTTGGACGACGGCATTGCAGAAGCCTTAAGCATCACCGCCTACGCCCCCGCGCCGTCTGTGCTGGGGCTGCTGATCAAGCTGGACGGCCGCCGTTATGAGTTGGAGATAAACCATGCCCTATGAAACCGAATCGCTGGCCGATTTAAACCGCCGCCTGCAGACCGAACTGCCGCTGAACCACAGCGGCACGCTGCTGCGGCGCAATCTGTACACCCCGTTTGCGCGGGCGTTGGCCGGCGCGGTACACGGCATCCACGGCCATATTGATTGGCGGGTTAAGCAGATGTTCCCGCAGACCTGCGACGACGACGTGCTCGAGTATCTGCACGCGCCGCTGTGGCTGGATACAGGCCGTCTGAAAGCGGTGGCGGCAAGCGGCAGCGTATTGTTTAAGGGTAACGTCGGCACGGTGGTGCCGCAGGGAACCGTACTCAACCGTGCCGACGGCCGCCGCTTTTTGGTCAGCACCGGCATCACGCTGCCGCCAAACGGACAGATGCGCGCCGAAATTGTGGCCGAAATACCGGGTACAGCCGGCAATACCGTTGCCGGCACAGTATTGACTGTGAGCAATCCCATTTCGGGGCTGGAGAGCAGTGCCGTGGCCGACACCATCGGCGGCGGCAGCGACCGCGAAACCGTGACTGCTTTGCGCGAGCGGGTAATTGAGAGCCGCATCAACGGCAAAGACATCGGCCGCACCAGCGATTGGGCGCGCTGGGCGCGCGAAGTGCCTGGTGTGACCCGCGTATGGCCTGCCCCCAAACTGGCGGGCGCGGGAACGGTAACCGTCTACATCATGCGCGACGGCGATGTGTCGCCTTATCCCACCGCCGAACGCCTGGCCGAAGTTAAAAAACACTTGGAATACAGCGGGCTGCCGTTTGGTGAAATCCATGTGGTGGCACCCGTGGCGCGGCGGGTTGATTTTGTTTTGAAGATCACGCCCGACACCCCCGAAGTGCGCCAAACGGTACAAAACGCCTTGGCCGAACTGCTGGCCGCCGATGCCACCCCTATTGCCTACGATGACTACGGCGATCTGCAACTGCCCCCTGCCGGACACACCATCCCGCGCTCACATCTGACGCAGGCCATCTCCAATGCTGTCGGCGAATACGACCATCAATTGCTTACCCCTGCCGCCGATTTGCAGTTTGCCGTCGGCGAGCTGGCCGAAATGGGGAGCATTCAGTGGATTACCTAAATCTGCTCGGCCAACTGCTGCCACCCGGCATTGCGATGTCGCCCGAACAAGACGATACCGCCGACCTGCTGACCAAAACCGCCCGCGAACTAGAGGCTGTGGCCGGGCTGGACGAAAGCCTGTTTGCCGAAATCGACCCGCGCAATGCCGTGTTGCTGCTGGATGAAACCGAAGCCAGCCTGGGGCTGCCCGACCGCTGTACAGTCGGCAGCCAATCGGTCGGCGAGCGGCAGGCCGCCGCCTACAACAAACTGGTGGACGCAGGCGGCGCGCGGCGCACCCGCTATCTGGGCATTTTGCGCCGGCTGGGACAACCACAAGCGGATATCGAGCGCTTCGCGCTGCACACCTGCCAGCACACTTGCGAAGATGCCGTTTTTGACCACACCGAATGGCTGTTTACCTGGGCCATTACCCTGAAAGAAAACACCTTATCCACCCCCGCCACCTGTCAGAGCCACTGTGAAGAACCGCTGACGCTGTGGGGCAACACCCAAACCGAATGCGTGCTGCATAAAGAAAAACCGGCATACAGCAACCTCTTGATTAAATACGCAGGATCATCATGAAACGAGCAGACCTAGACAAACGCGCCCAGCGCGACAAATTCGGCAGCGGCAAGCACGGCTTCCAGAGCGGAAATCCGTCGGGCGGCGTGCTGCCGACTATTCCCGGCGCCGAGTGGTTTGACCATGTGCAGGAAGAAATCGCCGGCGTGATTGAGGCGGGCGGCATCACGGTTAATCCGCAGCAGTACAACCAGCTGCTGACAGCGATGAGGAAACTGTTTTCCGATGCCACCCGCACCCTAACCGCCGGTGCCGGCCTAACCGGCGGCGGCGACTTGTCTGCCAATCGCACCATCGGTTTGGCCACACCATCCACCCTGTCCGGCAGCACGACTAATTGGGTGGGCAATGGCGCAACGGGACACACGCACGAAATCGCCAAAGCCACGCCAACGCTGGCCGGTGTGGCGAAGCTCGTCAATGTGCTGAACAGCACCGCCACCGATGCGGCTTTGACTGCGGCGCAAGGCAAAGTGTTGGCCGATCAAATCGCCGCCGCCAATGCCAACAGCGTGATGCTCACCGGCGACCAGACCATTGCCGGCACCAAAACCTTTTCAGGCAGCCTGAATACAAACGCCGAAATCCGTGCCGGCGGAATGGTATCCGCCAGCTACCGCAATGATTGGGTGGGTTTTTGGGCCAATCAACCCACGGAGGGTAAACACGGCTTTTTTGACGTCGCCGTCAACGGTGTAACGCGTGGCGGGATGCAGATTGCGACACATGGCAACGGCCGCTATCACGTCGACTTGTTGGTTACCCCCGCCGGTGCCACCAACGCCGACCGACGTGTATCCGGTATGACCGTGTACGACGGCAGCATCTACACCCACGCCTACGGCTGGCTGCACGAGGGTTTTATCCGCAACGGCGTGGGCGCGGGGCAAATCGCCGGCCATCAAATATCACTGGGCTGGAGCAGCGGGCTGCGGCTTAAGGCGCAGGTGGACAACGTTGATTTAGGCAACATCGTCTTTGACAGCCAGCTCAATGCCGGCTTGTCCGGTAAAGCCAATCTGTCCGATTTTGCCGCCTACCACGGCCAAAGCGGTTATCAGCGGCTGCCCAATGGCTTAATCATCCAATGGATGCGCATCACCAAGGCCGTCGGCACATTTTCCGGCACCTACAATTTCCCCATTGCCTTCCCGCGCGCCTGTTTCGGCGTCAGCATCAGCAATTCGTGGTACATCAGCGGCGCGGGCAACGGCTACCAACTGCGCGCCGGTGTACTCAACAACAGCAGCTTCGGCGTCGGCGAGGACAATTTTAACAACTACGGCAGCGGCAACAGCGGCCAAGCCTTTGTGATCGCTATCGGCAATTAGGACAGACCATGATCTACTACAGCCAAGCACAACACACCTTTTTCGACGACCAAATCCACGATAGCGTGCCCGATGATGCGCAAGCCATCACCGCCGAGCAACACCGGCAACTGCTGGACGCGCTCAACTACGGCCATGCCATTGCCGAGGACTTAACCGTCCACCCGCGCCCGTCGCCCGCCCACCAATGGCAGCCCGAAAGCCAAAGCTGGAAACTTGACCCCGCCCGCGCCGCCGTGTTGGCTGCCGAACAATTGGCACAGGCCAAAACCGCCAAGCTGGCCGCGCTTAATGCCGCCGCCCAAGCCTACATTGACCGCGCCGCCGGTATCGACCAACTGCCCGACTTTGAAGTGCGTACATGGACATTACAGGCGTTGGAGGCCAAAGCCTGGGCAGCCGACAACAGCGCGGCCACGCCGACACTGGACACCATTGCCGCCGCCCGCAGCATCCCGCCCGACATCCTCAAACAAAAGGCGTTGGCAAAAGCACTGGCTTACGAGCAGCTCACCGCCACCGTCGTCGGCTTGCGCCAAGCCATCGAAACGCGCATTAAACAGGCCGCCGATATGGCGGAACTGGAAGCCATTGAGTTTGCCTTTGGCACGGGCGGCGATGCGGAGGCGGAAACATGACAACCGTCTATCTGGCCTTGTACAAAGGCCGCAAAAGCGGCGGCGGTATCAAAGTTCAATTGGCACGATTGGCCGATTGGGCGGTACGCCAAGCCACCGGCGGCATCTACAGCCATTGTGAAATCGCCGTTGCCCAAGCCGACGGCCGCTTTGCCTGCTATTCCGCCAGCCTGCGCGACGGCGGCGTGCGTGCCAAAACCATGCCGCTGTCGGAGGACAAATGGGACTTAATCGAGCTGCGTCAAGCCGACTTGCTGCCGCGCATCAATTATTGGTTTTTACAAACCCGAGGCGCGCCCTACGACACCATCGGCGCATTGGGCGTGGTGCTGCCGCTTTCAGGCAGCCTGAAAAAATGGTTTTGCAGCGAATGGTGCGCCCAAGTGCTGGGTTTGCCGCAGCCTGAAACCTATTCGCCCAATACACTTGCTAAACATTTTCAGGCTGCCTGAAAGGAGAAAGATGATGCAACGCAGATTAAAAATGCGCCGCCAAATCGCTTTATTGCTGATTGCCATGCGGATTGCCTATGGCGGCTCGCTGTTGGTGATTTTTTGGGTCAACAGCCACACCGCCGGATCACTGTTGAATTATCTGCACGAGCAGGGCAACGGTGCCGTGCATATCCTGTACACCGCACTGACGATGTCTGCCGCCGCGCTGATAGTGGACGGTTTGCTGGATACCTTATGGCCGTATCTCTCGGCCAAACACACCGAGCAGCGCTGGCGTCATTGCAGATGGTTGTCGGTGTCGTGGCTTTACCGCTTGCGCCGATTGCTCACCCGTGCCTGCGGCATGGCCAACCGCCACCGCCATTGGTTTTATCTGCCGCCGGCGTTTGCGGCGCTATTTGTCGTGCCATCTGCCGTCTATTTGGGCGCACAAAATATCACGGCAGTGCAATGGCTTTGGCTGTGGCTGTTTGCCTGCGGCATCGGGGCGGCGTTGGTGGAGGGGGCAATCAACAATGAAAGAGTCCGTTATGCGCAATAAACACACAATTACAGCCGTATTGCTGTATCTGCTGCTGGCGCCGCCGGCGTTGGCGGCAGTTAAAGACTCTTTTCACGGCGCGCTCAACAGCATGATCGCCTGGGATTTGATGTACAACATGATCGGCGGCGCGGGCGGCGGCATGGTGCAGGTGGCCCGCAACTGGCACAGCGAGCGCAAATACAGCAACAACATCGCCGTCGAACTGTTTTTAAGCCTGTTTGTCTCGGCTTTTGCCGGCCTGTTGACCTATCTGTTTTTTGCGGGCACGGAATTTATCACCATCAACAGCATCATGATGCTGTTTTTAAGCTGCTGCGCCGGTGTGCTGGGCTATGAGGCCGTGAAAATGTACACCGACGATTTTGCTAAAAAAGTCAAAAAAGGAAGCCCCGATGATGCTTAAAGCCGTATCGGCGGCGGCATTGCTATCGGCCGCCGCTGCCGGCCTGCTGTCGTGGTATCTGACCGATACCGCATGGCAGGCCAAGTGGGACGAAGCCGAACAAGGCCGTCTGAAAAAAGAAATCCAAACCGTTACCCAAACCGTCTACATCGAGCGCGAGGCGGCCGCCAAAACCGCCCAAGCCGATGCCAAAGGCCAAAAGGAGTTAGCCCATGCCCAAGCCGAAATCAAACGTCTGCGCGCTGATCTTGCTGCCGGCACTCGCCGCCTGCGCCGGCAAACCGCCTGCAGCACCGCCACAGAACATCAATCTGGCACCGATTCCCGCGTGGATTCAGAGCGGCCAGCCGAGCCGGCAGCAGGTGGAGGCGGAGTTGAGCAACATATTCTCAACGTCGCCGACCACGCCTTAACCGCCATCGCCCAGCGCGATGCCTGCGTGGACATCTTAAAATCAGACCGTGCCGTATTATCGGGAGACCCCCATGAACAAACATCTGACCGTTGATGATGCAGGCTTTGACCTGATCGCCCGCTGGGAAGGCAAGCGCAATCATGCCTATTTGGACAGCGTCGGCATCCCGACCATCGGCATCGGCTTTATCCGCTACACCTTGGGCGACAAGGCCGGACAGCGTGTGCAGGCAGGCGATTATTTAAGCGACGACGAAATCCGTGCCGAGTTTGCCAATCAGGTGAAAATTTATGAGGACGGGGTCAAAAACGCCGTTACCGCACCGCTGACCCAATCACAGCTTAATGCCTGCGTCAGCCTGTGCTACAACATCGGCGTGGCGGCGTTTGCCCGCTCAAGCGTCTGCCGCCTGCTCAACCAGCAGCGCTACCGTGCCGCCTGCAATGCCTTTGCCGCCTGGAACAAGGCGGGCGGGCGCACACTGCCCGGTTTGGCCAACCGCCGTGCCGCCGAGCAGCGGGAGTTTTTCCGCGACGGATAAACCGCCACTTGAAAAGCCACAGGCCGTCTGAAAGATTTTCAGACGGCCTGTTTTATTGCCTTAATCGGTTCAGCCAATCCAATCCCGCATAAATGTCAGCAGGATTTCGCGCTTGCTTTTCGGCAGCGCATCAAACAGACGCAAAAATTCAAGCTGCTCTTCGGAGTAGCTTTTGTATTGCGGCAACGGTTCGGCCAGCTTGATGGTAACGGGTTGGTAGACAACCCCCATTTCTCCCGTTCCCTTTGCCAGCCATTCAAAGCTGACATCCAGCACTTGGGCAATCCTTGACAGGTTCTCCGTGGTCGGGTCGGTTTTACCCGTTTCCCACTGGGTTACGCTCGTTTGATGGACGCCGATTTCATCGGCGAGCCATTGTTGAGACCTTTTTGCCGTTTTTCGCGCCAACTTAATTCTATTTCCAATCATAGCCTTATTTTAATAGATTAACTATTAGTCAAAAAAATAAGTATCGCTATTTGACTATTTTTAATAGTGATACTAATATTGCGGCATCGATAACCGCCGAGCAAAAGAATGAACAAACTTACGGATGCACGCAAGCGTAAGGGACTGACCCAGAAAGAATTAGCCGAGTTGGTTGGCTGCACCCAAACCAATATCAGCCATATCGAGCTGGGGAGACAGGTCCCGTCGCGCGAACTGGGGAAAAAATTAGCCGAAGTCTTGGAAATGGATGTATTGGACATCCTGTATCCCCCCAAGAATTAAATCTATCTGCATCCGGAGATGCTGTACCGACAGTATCTAGCGGATGCGGAGACGGCACAAATGACAAAACCATGAGGTATCACAAATGAGCCAATCCACCGATGTTTTCGAGCTTGCCCGCGCGGCGGCCTATGGCTACGGCATCCCAAAGCTGGCGGCCAAAATGGGCATCCAACCCGGCACGCTCTACAACAAACTTAATAACGATGAGGGCTGCGCACACCATAAGCTGACTCTGCAGGATTTAATCCAAATCATCAGTGTAACGGGCGACACCCGCCCGCTGGCCGGTTTGGCCGCGCTGTTTGATCACGCGCTCTATCCCTTATCGCCGCTAAACCGGATGTCGGACGATGCGTTGCTCGATCTGGTCAACCGCATTCAGATCAACGGCGGCGCAGCCGCGGCCACTTTGTCGGACGCGCTGGCCGACGGCAGGGTGGATGCGGGCGAATACGCGGCATTTGCCCAAGATTGCCGTCAATGGCTGTCGGCGATCATTACCTTAAAGCTGCGCTGCAAAGACATGGTGGTGGTGATCCATGAGCAACCGTCTGCCTGACTGCCTGCTCAAACAGGGGATTGTGCGCGTCAGCGACAATTTGGACGGCGGCTGTCTGAAACCGCAACCGCGCCTGCTGGCACAACTGTTTGGCGATGTTTTCGCGGATTACCTGCACAATAAGCCGCCCGCCAACACGGAAAGCGAGAAAACCGATGAAAACGACTGTATTTCTGGGCGCGCACATGGTGCTGAGCACCGATAAACAGCTGTATGCCATGCGCTTTACCTTCGACCGGTATGGCAATTTGAGCCTGATATTTGACAAACGCGGGATTCCGCTGACCGGTAAGACGGCGGTATTCGGCACAGATGATCTGCACATCAGGCTGACCATCCACCGAATCAGCAGACGGCGCACCCTGAACATCACTTTTTCGCTTCATACCGACACCCCGGCTGTTTTAACCGTTGAAAGAATAAGGGAAAAATCAAAATGAACCATTATCTGACACCCGCCGAACAGAAAAAACTGCTCGATACCGTCAAGCAGTTTGCCGACGAAAAAGCGCAACGGGATTATCACGCCGTATCGGCTTTAATCAATAGTGGCATGCGGATCGGCGAATTTTTACTGATTACGGTTGGAGATGCCTTGGCTGCGTTGGACAGCGGCTATCTCTACATACCCGCCGAAAACCGCAAGGGTGGCAAGCGGGATCACAGCATTTATCTAACCCAATCACTGCGCCGCGATTTATTCGGCCTGATTACGCTGCGCGGCAGCGATGATCCGCAGCACTATTTAATCGGCGGGCGTACCGACCAAGAGCCGATGACGGTGCGCAATATGCAGCTGCGCGTCAAATCGTGGGCGAAGCAGGCGGGCTTGGCCCATCTGAAAGTAACGCCGCATTTTTTCAGACATACCCACGCCATGAACATCATGCGCGGCAGCACCGCCAAAGAGCCGCTGCGCATCATCAAAGCGGCGCTGGGGCACCGCAATATCAATACTACGGCGATTTACACCGAAGCCAGCCGCGAAGAAGTGGCCGCCGCTTTAAACGAAATCGATAAAGGTCATGAAGGACGGATGACTTTGTCCAAATTGCGGTCTGAATACCGGCAAAGAAACACTCAAATACAAGGGAGATAAATGATGTATGCCGCCGACATGTTACAGCGCTACTCCCATGATGGTTTGGTTTATCGGGCATTTGATCATGCCGTGATCGCCGCTGCCGGCATGGTGGTGGCGGTGCCTTTGGTGCAGACGGCCGGCGTGCTCAAACATCTGGTCGACCAATCGCCCGTGCCTTGGCAGGAATTATGGGCGGTGCTCGATGCCGAGCCTGAAACGCAAGCCATGTTTGACCGCGATTTGTCCATCCCGCCCATTATCCACCGTTTAGGCTTGGCCGATACCGTTTTGGATGTGGCCAAACTGCCCGAATACCGCGCCACTGTGTTTATCCACCCCGAAACCGGGCTGCGCTTGGGCATCAGCAGCGACTACATCCATAAAACCAACAAGGCCAACAGATGAGCAACACCAATCCGGCAATCGCGCAATGGCTCAACCGCCTTAAAAGCGACATCGACATCCATCAGGTGGCCGAGCAGCTGGGCTTGCAGCGCGACGGCAGCCGCGGCAATTACCGCGCTCCCAACCGCGAAGACAAGCATCACAGCTTAAGCCTGCACAAGCAGGGGCAATACGGCCAAGGCTGGAAAGACCACGCCACCGGCGACGGCGGCAGCACCATCGATCTGGTGCTGTATGCCGGCGCGGCCGACAGCTTTATCGATGCCGCCAAACTGCTGGGCGATTGGTTCGGCCTGCCGATGCCGGTTACGCCGCAGAGTAAGCCGCGCCAACTGACCAAAATCGAGTTTATCGCGCAAAAATGCCGCCAGCAGCCCGATGCGGCCAATGATTATCTGATTTCACGCGGCATCAGCCTGGCCGTGATTGAAGCGGCCGTCAAACGCCGCACCATCGGCTACAACGACTGGACATCGCCCAAGCTGCCCGCCGGCCAGCCCGGCTACGGCGGCCCCGCCGCCGCCTTTATGGTCTACAACGGCAACGGCGAATGCGTGGCGGTCGATTTCCGCTATTTCGATGCGGATTTAAACGGCGGCGTGAAAACCCAATGCCAAGGCGAAAAAGACGGCTTTTATTGGACCAGCGACCCGCGCCGCTTGGCCGCCGCACGCAGCGTCTACATTGTCGAATCGCCGATAAACGCGCTCTCCATCGAAACCGCGCTGGCGCATTATCCGGGCTTTGCCTGTCTGGCCATACGCGGCGTGGCCAATACCCGCACCATCGACTGGGCGTTTTTACGCGGCAAAAAAGTCATTATCGCGCTGGATCACACCGATAAATATCAAGAAGCCAGCGGCAAACGCCCCGGTATGGCCGCCGCCTACGAACTCTACGACGCGCTGACCGCCGCCGACATCTCCGCCCGCATGGTCGATATGCTCGACTGGGAAGAGGGCGAGGACATCAACGATGTGCTGCAGGCATACGGCAAAGACGAGCTGCTATGCCGTCTGAAAAAGCTGGATCAGTGGCTGATCTGCGGCATGCCCAGCGTTAACGGCAACAATATGGACAAAGGCAAAGGCCGCCGCCGCGTATTTTTGCCCAGCCAAGACTGGAACATCTATTGGCGCTACCGCGTGATGGACGATTTCATGCAGTATGTCGACGAATTTAAAGACATCTACGACGACGACACTGGCGAAACCGACCGCCGCGAAACCTTGGGCGATTTATGCAGTTTCCGGCTGGCATCGTTAAGCCGCCTGAGCATTCAGAGCCATTTGTCCACCATCAACGGCACCAAAGACAGCCAGCCTGAAACGGTGTACGGCATTTCC
Organism: Neisseria leonii; assembly: GCF_028776105.2. NCBI lineage: Bacteria > Pseudomonadati > Pseudomonadota > Betaproteobacteria > Neisseriales > Neisseriaceae > Neisseria > Neisseria leonii. The sequence continues at coordinate 111,441 of NZ_CP145606.1, forward strand.
GCCCAAACCCCGCGCGGCGGCGTGAAACTGCAGCGCGAAGTGATCAACGGCGACAAGATTTATAACCTCGACTGGTGGAAATCCAAATTCGGCATGATTTGGAAGCCTGCCCAATTCACACGGATGTTGACGATTATGGAACGCAGCGCGGATCTGGCCGCCAAAGACGTGGTCAATTTTGTCGGCTTGGCGTGGCGCGACGGCAAACTGGCCGCATTGGAAGGGCAGGATTGCTTTTTTGTTGAACCGCAAAAGCAGTGTCTCTACTACAACATGAGTTTCCCGCGCGGCAGCAACCAAGACGCGCAGCGCGTGGTGCAGGCTTATCAGGCCACCTTTAAGCAAAACGCCGCCGCCATCGCGCTGGTTTGGGCGCTCGGCTGCCATCTCAAAGCCGTGCTGGGCTTTTACCCGCATTTCCAAATGCAGGCGGAAAAAGGCTCGGGCAAATCCAAACTGCTGGAATCGCTGCAAGGCACGCTGGCGTTTCAGGTTTTGTCCGGCCAAATGCTCAAAACCGACCACCGCCGCCGCGCATCGGTGTCCTACACCTCGCACCCCGTCGGCTGGGACGAATACAGCAAACTGCCCAAAGGCGTGCTGACCGATATCGACGGCCTGCTGCAATCGACCTATCGCTTTGAGTTTACCCGCGTCGGCGCAGCCTTAACCCCTTATCTGATGTGCTCGCCGGTATTGCTCGCCGGCGAAGAAGTGGATGTGGCCAGCCTGCAATCCAAAATCTGCCGCAGCACGCTGTCGGTAAAAAAGCAGGGCGACATCATCGACCGCGATCTGCCGCAGTTCCCCGTGTGGCAATGGCTGCAATATTTGAGCCACGTCGAGCCTGCCCGTATCCGCGACCTGCACGGTCAATACCTGACATGGTGCCAGAGCAAAAGCCGCAGCGGCGACGGCGACGCCACCGCCAAGCGCATGATGGAAAACTATGCCGCCATCGCCACCGCATGGGCATTTCTGGCCGACTTCGCCGGCTTCCCCGTCGAGCAGGGCGGTTTCCTTGATGATCTGATGGTCGAGATGAACCAGCACTTAAGCGACACAGACGGCACCCGCCTGCCGTGGGTATGGATTATGGAGATTTTCCTTTCCGAACTCGAAGCCAAACGTTTCGACCACCCTTATTGTTGGGACAGAATCAACGGCAAATGGGCACTGCTCACGCGCCCCAACTACATCATGGACCACATCAGCAGCAGCAATCATTTGCGCGACAAATTCAACGCGCTGCCGATTAAAACCGGCCGTATTTTCAAGCAGCAATTGATGGCCAGCGGCGTCGTAATGACCGGCCACGAAGACGTCGAACGCATGATCGGCGGCCGCCGCACCGCCCACTTAACCGCCATCTCGCTGGATGCGCTGGAAAAACTCGGCCTGTATGCCACTCCGTGGGTGCCGAGTGTAAGAGAAGACGTTTATTGAACAGACGGATAGGCCGTCTGAAAACCAACCATAGGAGACTGAAAAATGATTACAAATTATGATGACCTTGAACTTTTAGCGTGGATGACGTTGGGGTTTAACGAAGAAGCAGCGATTGAACTGATGAATGCTGCGACTGATCCCGAAGAAGAGTTTAAATATGATATTGATGCAGAGTTGGAGAAAAGATACGGCTGCTCCTTCCATCAATTTACCGAATTGATTGAAGCATTATTGCCCATGACCCCGATCGCGGAAAGCATGATAACCGGTGACAGATACCACGCCTTTATCGGCAAGGACGGTTGCGCCATTGTCAAAATCGATGCTTAACCGAAAAGGAGCCATCATGGACCGCGCCCAACGCCGCGCCGCCAAATATCAAAAAGCGCAGCCGGCCAAAACCTACCGCCTGCATAAAGCTGTATTGATACCGCCTAAAACCGTGCTGATGCAGGTGGCCTTTACCCAGATTGAACATCCGCATGACCGCATCCGCGAGCTGGCACAAGACGTGGAAATCATGCACCGGCTGAATGAAAAACGCGAAGTAGTACCTGTTTGATTTTTCTGGAAGGCAAAAAGATGAAAAAATTTGATTTAACCGCCGCGCTCAACGGCAAGGCTGTCCGTCTGCAAAACGGCAATAAGGCCTTTGTAAAATTCAATATACCGAACTCTGATTTTTTAGTCGGCTACTACGAAAACGATGATAACTTTCTCGTCTGCACCTGGATTAAAGGCGGCCTGAACTCTGCCGGCAAAGAAGACTTAAATATCGTTGGTATGTATCCTGAAACCGTTTTAATCGGCGAAATCAAAGTGCCGATGCCCGAGCAGGAACCGTTGGAAAACGGCACAATTTATTTTTTGCCGAATCTGGAAAGTTTCCGCTTTCCGAAAGAAAAATTATGGGGAGAGTTCACACAAGACGATCATGATTATTTAAAAGCCAATCTGATTCACACAAGCCGCCACGCAGCGGTAGTTCATGCACAGGCATTAATCGAAATAACGGGAGGAAAAATGTTTTATGGCTGATAAAAAATAATCGGTTACGTAAAATGCAATCCAAAAAAACCAAACCGCAACGCACAGGCTCTGGTTTATGAAAGGAATTTAAATGAATAAATCTTAAGAAAGACGGCTGACCAGTTGGTGCGTCAACACCGCCTGGCCCAGCTTCCGCAGAGATGGCCTGCATCAGCCCAAGGCCGTCACCCGATCAGGCGGCCTGATTCTAACCCGATTTTGAGGAATCAGCCAAATGCAGAAACCCAAAAGCATGCTGGAATTACGCTGCCCAAGATGTGCTAAACTTTTAGGAAGAGCAGCAAAAAACGCACGCATCGAAATCAAATGCCCGCGTTGCAGCTATCTGGCATCGTTTAACTAACCCGAACGCCCGTGAGCGTCTTTTTCAAAGAAAGGACGTCTCAATGGGCGTTTTAACGTATAAACCCTTGCCGTTAATTCCTTGGATGGGCGGCAAGCGCCGTTTGGCCAAACATATTTTGCCGCTGTTTCCCGAGCACCAATGCTATGTCGAGTTGTTCGCCGGCGGTGCCGCACTGTTTTTTTTGCGTGAGCAGCCCGCCAAAGCCGAAGTGCTTAACGACATTAACGGCGATCTGGTCAATCTCTACCGCGTGGTGCAACACCACTTCGACGAGTTCATCCGCCAGTTCGATTTCACGCTGACCAGCCGCGAATATTTCAGACAACTGCAGCAAACCCCGCCTGCCACACTCACCGATATTCAGCGTGCCGCGCGTTTTTTCTACCTGCAACACACCGCATTCGGGGCAAAACCAATAGACCAGCATTTCGGCACGGCCACCACCGGCAAAGCCTTCAACCCTGCCACCGTGCGCCAAAAGCTCGCAGCGGCGCAGCAGCGGCTCGGCGGCGTGTATATTGAAAACGAGCCGTGGCAGGCCTGTCTGAAACGCTACGACCGCCCGCATACCTTTTTCTACGCCGACCCGCCATACTGGCAGACCGCAGGCTACACGCACGATTTCGCCTGGGAAGAATACGAGCGGCTGGCCGAAGAGATGGGGCGCATTCAGGGCAAGATGATGCTGTCGATTAACGACCACCCCGACATTCTTGCGTTATTCAAGCCGTTCAACATTGTCCGCTTGGAGCTGGCTTATTCCGTCGGCAGGGATAAAACCCAGCGGCCAAGCGGCGAGCTGGTGATCTGTAATTACTGACAAGCAAGACCGTCTGAAAATGTTCCGTTTCAGACGGCCTTTTTCCAATCCCAAACTTCGCTTTTCCTGCCGTTTTGCTTTGGCCGCCCGCCCGCATTCTGCCGCCGGTTAGGGCAAAAAAGCCGCGAAAACGCACTTTTTGCCGAAAGGTTCGCGCAGTTTTGAAAAAAATCCGTGGATTTTTCCGTGGATTTTATCCAACCTTTTGATTTTAAATAAAACAGCTTCCACAATTTCGCCTTTTTATCCACGGATTTTTTTTCAAATCCACAAAATGCCGCTTTTTTCCACATCGGCCTTTTTCGCCGGCTGCCGCCTTTTATTTATATTTATTTAATATTTTCAAAAAGATAAAGATAAATAAAGCGGAGAAAAAGGGAAAGCGGCCATCCACGGAAATTCAGACTGCCTAAAAAATCATCCACGGAATCGCAGCCGCCATCCACGGGATTTGGTGGAAATAAAATCCAGCATATTCAAAAACTTGATGTTAAAATTCCGCCATCCACAATTTCACGGCCTTTTTTGCCCCTGCTTCCCGAAAATGGACAAAATTTTTGAAGATTTCCTGCTGTTCAAAGCCGCCAACGACGGCTGCAAACCGCGCACCATTGCCGCCTACCGCGATACCTTAAACCGCTTTTCCCAATGGCTCGCCGGCAAAAACCCGCTGACGGTATCGGCCGACGAATTGGCTGTATTCACCGGCCCCTATCTGCACAAAAAAGGCCTGAAAGCCGTTTCCCGCAAGCCACATATTTCCTGCCTGCGCGAGTTTTACGCCTACACAGGCCGTCTGAAATTGAGCGATGACGCACTTTCAGGCAGCCTGAACTATCCCAAAACCGGCAGCCCGCTGCCGCGCGTGATGACCTTGGACAGCGCCGAAAAACTGATGTGGCAGCCCGATCTGTCCAGTTTCGACGGTCTGCGCGATGCCGCGATTTTGTCCATCCTCCTCGGCTGCGGCCTGCGGATCAGCGGTTTGGCCGCCTTAAACCGCAGCAATCTCATCACCGCCATCGACCAAGGCGAACCGCGCCTGCTGCTGCGCACCACCGAAAAAGGCGACAAAACCCGCCAGCTGCCCGTTCCGCGCGAAACCGAAATGCTGCTGCGGGTTTACCTTGAGCATCCCGAACTGCAAACCATCGACACCCTGCTGCCCGACGGCGATCACGTCCTGTTTGTCAGCACCCGCAACCGCAACTGCCCCGAATACCTGTATCACGGTGAACGCCGCCGCCTAAGCACCCGGGCCATCGCCAAAATGATCCGCAAACGCGGCTTGGCCGCCGGCATTCCCACCGACCAACTCCACCCCCACGCCATGCGCCACCTGTTCGGCACCGAGCTGGAGGAGAGCGACATCAGCCACCGTGTAACCCAAGACCTGCTCGGCCATGCCGACCCCAAGTCCACCAAGATATACGTTCATCTGGCCACCCGAAAACTGTTCCGCGATCTCGACCGCGCCAACCCCTTGGCCAAAATCAAAACGCCCGCCAGCGATTTGCTCGACAGCCTGATCCGCAAATAAAAAGCCGCTTTCAGGTTCCCTTTGGTTCTTACAAAGCATAGAGTGCGAACCTTGCCCTTTACGTTTTACAAGGGTTTCAGATGGTCTGCAAATTAGCCTTAAGAACGGGCTAAAACAAACAGGTTCTTACAACGGCAACACTTCGCACTGCATCAAAAAGCGAAGTGTAACAACGGAAACACAAGCAAGACAGGAGCATGAACGATATGGAAAAGCGAAGTCAGACAGCGGAAAATGCACACGCAAACAGGGTGGGGGCTCGGCAACCTTCCCCCGCCGCCCCCGCTCCGGGGGGTGGGTACCCGGAAATCTACACATTTTCAGAACCGGCCTTAAGGCCGTCTGAAAATCGCGCGGCGACCGCACCCGAAAAAGACCCCCGCCTACAACAGCTGCGCGAAATCGGACTGAACCACATCTGGCAGAAAGTGGCTGCCGAAATCGGCTACGACAATTTTATAAAAATGTGGCAGATACTAGGGAGCTACGACGAGATAAAGCGGCCAGATGGCGGCATACTAGTCACGCTCAGAGCCTACAGATCGCAAGAGCGGTATCAGCGCGACAGATTTGGGATTTTAGTGAAACAAAAATACGGCGGCAGGCAGGCTGCGAGAAGAATCGAGAGCCAGTTGTGTGAAAAAGTCGGTACATCTCACATATCACGGGTGGAAAATAGGATTAAAATCTCAAAATGAAGACAGCAATTGTATATGCCCGCGTCAGCACCACACGCCAAGCCGATGACGGCGTGTCGATTGATGCTCAAATCGAAATTTGCCACAAAAAGGCTGCAGAGCTTGGCGCTATTGTCGTCCGAGTTTATCGAGACGATGGCGTGACAGGTACGTCTGCATTAAAGAGACACGCCTTTCAACGAGCAATTAACCACTGCACCGTAAATGAAATCGACTACTTTATTGCATGGTCAACGTCCAGATTTGCACGAAATAAAATCGATGCGGCAAGCTACAAGCAAATCCTGAAAGAGTCTGGCACGCAGCTTGTCTACGCCAGTATGAATATCGATAGCACCACGGACGAAGGATGGTTCACTGAGTCAATCATGGAAATTATTGACGAACATGTGTCACGGCAGATCAGCAGGGATACGCGTCGGGCGATGATCAAAAACGCCGAAGGAGGTTTTTATAACGGCGGCCGTCCGCCTTTTGGCTTCAAAGTTGCCCAAGATGGCAAGCGTCGTCGCCTAATGCCGGATCACGACGAAGTGCCGTTGATACTGGAAATTTTCAGGCGATTTGCAGGCGGCGAGAGCGCGCTCTCTATTGCAAAGAGTCTGAATAAGTCTGGGTTCAGCATGCGCGGAACCGAGTTTCAGTCCGCCAGCTTGTCACATATGATGAAGAATCCCGTTTATATCGGTCAGACAATTTACAATAAAAGAACGAATCGACAGCTTAACCCAAAAGAAGATTGGATTATCCGGGAAACACATGAGGCGATTGTGTCAAAAGAGCTTTTTGATGCGGTACAGGAGCGATTCAGCCCTCGAACAAAAGTAGCCGGTAGCCCAAGCAGTAATTTTTTGTTTTCCGGTTTGCTGCGGTGCGGTAAATGCGGAAAGGCCATGGTTATCGAGAACGCCACGGGGCGGTCGAAAACCTACAACTATTACAATTGCAGCGGTTTTAGAAAAGGGGTCGCCTGTGAAAGCCGCCGCCTGCCTGCGGAAAAGTTAGATAAATATCTCCTAGGTCTTATAGTTGATAAGCTCTTAACCCAAGAATTAGCGATAGAATTTATCGAAGAAGCATACAAACTGCATAATGAAAAAAACAATGAGCGAAAAGAGCGGGTGCGGGCAGTAGAATCTGAACTTAAAGACATTCGGAGTAGAAAAGAATCATTATTTAGAGTGCTTGAAAGTAACCCGAATATTGATGGCGGGGTGCTACTAGAGCGCATCAATAATTATGTCGACCGAGAAAATGCTTTAAAGGCAGAGCTAGTGAAAATTGAGGATGAGCCGTTGGTGGCCAAGCCGACTCAAGAGGAAATCCTAGGGGCGGTTGGTTTGCTTAAGGAAATCATTTTAAACACGAAAGATGTAAAAAAGCTCCGCATAATGTTGCAGAGCTTTGTACAAAGCATTGATTTTAATGCTGACAGCTTGGTTATAAACTACATACCAGAAAAGGTAGCCCCTAAAACGGTTCATAGTTTGGAAAATTGGCACGCCCACGGGGATTCGAACCCCGGTTGCCGCCGTGAAAGGGCAGTGTCCTAGGCCTCTAGACGATGGGCGCGTGCGTTTCGGCATTATAAAGGCCGGGTTGGCCATAGGTCAAGGAGGCCGTCTGAAAGCAGCCGTTTTCAGACGGCCGTGCGGCAGACAAAGATGGAATGGCAGCTGCCCGTGATGCGCTGCCGCAAAGTGGGGCGGGTCGGTTATAATGGCGGCTTTCTGTTTGAATGGGAATGACCATGTGGTTTAAGCAAATCTGTTTTTACCCGCTTGCGGCGGACAAGATGCCGGATACGCAGACTTTGGCTGACAAGTTGGCAGCGGCGGCGTTTGTGCCGGTTCAGGGGCTGGACTGGTTCAGTGAGGGGTTTGCCGCACCGCAGGGTTTTTCGCCTGAGCCGGTGTTTTCGGCCGATTTGACTGATTCGTTTGCATTGAAAAAAGAGGAGCGCGTATTGCCTGCGGCAGTCATCCGCGAGATGTTGGACGAGCGTGTGGCGCAGATTCAGGACAGCGAAGGCCGTACCGTCGGCAAAAAAGAAAAGCAGGAATTGAAAGAGCAGATTACCGACGATTTGCTGCCGCGTGCGTTTACCCGCAGCAGCCGTACGTTGGCGGTACTCGACCGTAAAAACGGGTTTTTGCTGGTGAATCAGGCATCGGCTGCCAAGGCGGAGAATCTGCTGCTGAAACTGCGTGAGGCTTTGGGCGGTTTGGAGGCACGTCTGCCGAAAACCGCGCAATCGCCCTCTGCCCTGATGACGCAGTGGCTGCAAAACGGTGCGGCGCAGGGCGGTTTTGAGCTGGGCAGCGATTGTGAAATCAAGGGCGCGGGCGATGTGGTGCCGACCGTGAAAATCACCAATGCGGATTTGGCCTCCGACGAAGTAGTGCAGCATATCAAAAACGGTAAAACCGTTACCCAGCTGGGTTTGGTGTGGCGCGAGCAGATTGCCTTTGTCCTGACACAGGATTTCGCGCTCAAACGCATTCAGTATCTGGATACGGTACAGGAAGAAGCCGAACAATACGGCGATGACGCACCGGCTTTGGCATTTGCATCGCAGTTGTTGATGGCGGAAAGTCTGGGTGCCATACTGCACGAGCTGGCGGCACATCTGGGCGGCTGGCAGGAGTAAGGCGTACGTTTTTTTACAAAGGACACATGATGAGCATCAAGTCAGACAAATGGATACGCCGTATGAGCGAGGAATTCGGCATGATTGAGCCGTTCGAGCCGCGTCAGGTGAAAGAGGCGGACGGGCGCAGGATTATTTCCTACGGTACATCAAGCTACGGCTACGATATCCGCTGTGCCAATGAATTTAAGATTTTCACCAACATCAACAGCACGATTGTCGATCCGAAAAATTTTGATCCGAACAATTTTGTAACGGTGGAGGACGACTGCTGCATTATCCCGCCCAATTCGTTTGCCTTGGCGCGCACGGTGGAATATTTCCGCATTCCGCGCAATGTTTTGACCGTGTGTCTGGGTAAATCGACTTATGCGCGCTGCGGTATCATTGTCAATGTTACGCCGTTCGAGCCGGAGTGGGAGGGCTATGTAACGTTGGAGTTTTCCAATACCACGCCGCTGCCGGCCAAAATTTATGCGGGCGAAGGGGTGGCGCAGGTCTTGTTTTTTGAGAGCGACGAAGTATGCGAAACCTCTTATAAGGATAGAAACGGCAAATATATGGGGCAGACCGGTGTTACGCTGCCGAAGGCCTGATTGAACGGTTTTGCAGGCAGTTGATATGTTGGAGGCCGTCTGAAATACGGGAAAACGGTATTTCAGACGGCCTTTATCATCTTGTGACGCCGGGTCGGCCGAATGGTTTAATCGACAAAAGCCTGCGGGTGTCGGCGGATAAAGCGCACCAAAAGCGTATCCAGCGTTTCGCCTTTTTCCAGCAGGTAAAATTCGTCGTCGTAATGACTGAGCGGATTGTTCCGATACGAAGCGCAAAAGCCTTCCAGCGAACCGTCTTGACGCTCGGCAATGCGGTGTTGTGTGTAGCAGGCATTGGCACGGCGCAGCAAGTCGGCATATTTCGGCGCGCCGATCAGCTCGCAGGCTTCGGGCAGATAGGCCGCCGCTTCTGCCTCGGTATTGTAATAATATTGGTTGAAACCGCCGTTATCCACTTCGCCCGCCAGAATAAACAGCGCGTAAACCGCACGCCGCTCGGGGCTGAGTGCAGCCAGATAGTCCGCTTCGCTGATGTCTTTCGGTGCCTGATGTGCCAGTGTATCGAAAACGGTGAGAACCAGACTTTTGTCTTCTGTTTTTGCCAGAATCTCTGTGCTTAACCGTTCATGAATGGTGCGGTGGCGGAAGTTCTCAAACATATTTTCCATTTCGCGCATCAGTGCGGCGGCTTCTTGTGTGAACTGCTGCTGTTCGGCTTCGTTCAACTGGGCAAACAATTGTTTGAATTCGGCATCGTTGCCGAACAAGGCATCAAAATCAGGTTGGCTCATAGCGGCGCTCCGGCTGTTTGTGCAAAACAGTTTGAAAGGAAAGCGGATATGCGGGCGGTGGTGCGGAATTTAAAGCGGTTTGGCAGGTTTTTTCACAGAATGGGGCAGGCAATTGTGTGGTTCGTGCTGTATTGGGACAACTCTTAGGGTATGAACAACCCAATTGATCGTATCGTTAGGCTATGTACCACCCAAAACTTTGTTTGGCAGATTTCATGTCTTTGACGAATCAAAATCCAAATTTTCTGAGAATCGCTTGAAACCATATTAGAAAAGTTTTTAAGATATTGGTCATTAAATTCTCATGATGGTTATCATCTACGGTAAGGATGATGCTACCTGGTTTCTGTATTTCCATAACCGTCAATTATTCTTTCTAAATCAGGCTGCCGATTGATTGCTACAAGGCTGCGTTTGATCCGAAATCCGGGCGGCCGGCAGCTTTTCTGATGCCGAATACGGCCGGTTTTCATGAGCAGAACGACAAATCGGAAGCGGTAGTCATGTCGTGCCAAGGGTAGGAAACAGCCAAAATGGCATTTTTTCTTTATCGGTATCGGGCAAGCCAAATGCCATATGGATCTGCTTTGCGGGCATGAATAGGACGAAGTCCGGCAACAGCCGCATGACACATATTTTATGTCATGCGGCTGTTGTCATGTGCCGATAGAAAAAATGTCGGCGCATCGTTATCCTGAGAACATCTTTCCTTCTATCGCTGACTGTTCCCTTACGGCAGAAAGCAGCGTTCTCCGGCGGAAAACCGTTTTATCGGGAGCGGTACAGGTTGGTGTTCAGAGGTATTTGCGCATCAGTTCGCAATCTACGCTGACTTCGCGGTTGAGCGGCAATTCGGCTGCCCCCAGCGATTCGTAGCCGTTGAGTTTGTAGAAACCGATGGAATTGGTGGAAGCGTAGAGTTTGATAAAGCTCAAATCGGCCTTGGCGGCCAATTCTTCGGCACGCCGGAGCAGGGCAGTGCCCAAGCCGTGATTGTGGACAAAGGGGTGGACGTAGAGTGCGTCGAGCTGGGCTTCTTTCAAATCCAGTTGGAAAAAGCCCTGAATATGGCCTTTGTATTCCACCACCCATAGTTCGCGGTGCGGATCGGCGATGGTGTCCAGGTAGCTTTCGGGTGAGAGCAGTGCGCGCCAGGCGGCCAGCACTGTTTCGTCATAGCTGCGGCGGCAGGTGTATTGTACGGCATACTCGTGCGCGTTGTAGATGTGTTCGCAATCGTCGGCAGTGGCGCGGCGCAGAATGGTCAGCAGGCTCATGGCGGTTCCTTTGCAATCGGCAAAAGCCGTTTCTGTATCGGATATTTCAGACGGCCTGTTGCGTGCAGGCCGTCTGAAAAACGCTTGCTGCCATTATAGGGGAAAAATCAGCAAATGCTGAACGGTTTGCGGTTGGGGCGGTACGGGCTTGGCAGCGGGTTATTTTGCCAAAGTGCCGTGCAGGACGCAGGCATGTTCAAAGGCCGTGCCGGCATCGTTGGCCAGAACGGTAAAATGCCCCATTTTCCGGCCTTTGCGGGCGGCCTGTTTGCCGTATTGGTGCAGATGGGCGGCCGGGTCGCGTTGCAGGGGCAGCCAATCGGGTTCCCCGCCGTCCGCGCCCCATACATCGCCGAGAATATTGGCCATGCAGCAGGGCGACAGCAGGCGCGTATCGGCGGGCGGCAGGCTGCACATGATGCGCACCTGCTGTTGGAATTGGTCGGCAGCACAGGCATCGATGGTGTGGTGGCCGCTGTTGTGCGGGCGCGGGGCGATTTCGTTTACCACCAATTCGTGTGTATCGCCCACGGCGAACAGTTCCACTGCCAACACGCCCACATAGTCCAATTCGTCGGCCAAACGGCGCGCCATCTGCCGTGCCTGCTGCTGAATGTCTTGCGGCAGACGGGCGGGGACGACGGAATAGGCGAGAATGCCGTTTTCGTGAATGTTTTCGGCGGGGTCGAACGTCTGTACATTTTCGCTGTCCAGACGGCAGACAATCACCGAAATCTCGCCGCGCAAATCCACCATTTTTTCCAACACGCAGTCCACACCGCCCAATTCGGCAAACGCGGCTTGGAGTTCGGCCAAGGTTTTCACGCGTATTTGGCCTTTGCCGTCGTAACCCAGTGTGGCGGTTTTCAAAATGCCGGGCAGAAACTCCGCACTTGCTTCGCTGATGTCTTCAACTTTGCAGACGGCCTGATACGGCGCGGTTTGCAGGCCGGCTTTTTGAATCCGCGCTTTTTCCTGAATGCGGTTTTGTGCCACCGCCACGCAATCGCCGCTCGGCGAGACGCGTGTATGTGTGGCCAAAAAGCGCATGGAATCGGCATTGACGTTTTCAAACTCGGTGGTCACGGCGGCGCATTGCGCCAATTCGTTCAGTGCGGCCGCATCGTCAAAAGGCGCGCACAAATGGCGGTCGGCAAATTCGGCGGCGGGGGCATCGGGGTCGGGGTCGAGTACGGTAATGCGGTAGCCCATGGTTTTGGCGGCTATGGCGAACATGCGGCCGAGCTGGCCGCCGCCGAGAATGCCGAGCATGGCAGGGGGAAGAATGGGTGTATTGAGTGTCATGGCTTGTGGTAAGTCAAAATTAAATCGCTAAATCTAAGGGTAAATCAGAAATATCTTTCAGGCGTTTTCCATCTACCATGGTATGAAATAAATCCAATGAATCTCCATAGCCTAGGTTTTGTAGTGCTTTTTCTAGTTCGTAGAGAGCAAAATGGTAAACGCAGTCAATTTCTCCGGTTCCCAGTGCAATGGAAGCAATTCGATTCGGCGTAGGCTCGCCAGTAACGACCACAACGTGCGGTAAACGACCTTTTCGATTACGAACAAGATTGAGTCCCTCAGAACGGGCATTCTGTGCACGGTCGCTTCGGATTGTCCATTTGCAGGAAATGCTTGCATGAAGCAATGGTAAATGATTTGATTTTCTTAAACTTGAAAGAGTCGAAATGAATTCATTTACAAGAAATTCGTTTTGATTGATTTTAGAATCCTCAATTAAATCTCTAGTTACGATAATGTCTGGTGTAATGGTGTAATCGCTGCCTAAAGCCGCTGCTAATTCGGGGTCATTTTCAGCGGCTCTAGCCAAGGCGACTAAATGAGCGTATTGCTGATAGTTGGCAATTTCTAAACGGTTACGGGAACCGATCTGTTTAACATTCCAGTCACCCGGGCGGATATGTTGAAGTTTGGAAAAAGCAATTTTGATAAATTGGCTGCAAATGGATTCAAAAGCATTGCCGGAAGTTTGTCCGGCCGCACGGTCTGTAATAATTTGTGCTTCTAGTTGTTCAGCAATTTTTTTGGCTATATTGCAGCTTCGTGCGTTGTTACCGTCTGCATTGCTGACTATTCCTTTGGAATTGGTTGTAAGAATACTATTGAGTAAATTTTGATGAAAAATTTTTCTTTCCAGCATAAAAATAGGATTCATTCATTGTTTTCCTTATTTAGTGCTTTAATAATTTGGCGACCAACAGCTTCTGCGACAGGAGGGGGGAAAGCATTACCGATTTGCCTATAAGCAGGTGTTTTTTTTCCAACAAAAATCCATTCATCAGGAAAACCTTGAATGCGTGCAGTCATTCTTGCTGTCAGGCGTGGCATACCGATAAAATCTTCTGGCGGAGCCTCGTCCCATAAGCCTGAACCATCAACACACAATTCTTTCCATGCGCGTTTAGAGCGTGTTGGTCCTAGGTCGGCACCGCCATGTTTTTTGGAACCACCTACTAATGTGGGTGCAACCTGATTGGCTTTTAAATGCCATTCATTGGCATTTTTCCAGCCTCTTTCTTGCATTAAATCAAGTAATAGTTCACCAACTGTTATGGGTGCAACAAGATTTGTTTCAGGCCAAGTGAAATAATTGGCATACTCAGGTAATAGAGCAACAAAAATGACACGAGGCCGAAGCTGAGATACGCCAAAATCAGCTGCATAAAGCAGTTTCCATTGCCCAATGTAACCCAATTGTGCGAATTGTTGAGTAATGTGGTTACGGTATTCCTCAAATTTTGGATCAAGTAAACCGCGTACATTTTCAAGCATAATTGCTTTAGGGTGGGTTTCTTTTGTTAGACGGATGGCCTCTGGAAATAAGTCGCGCTCATCATTTGCACCTAATTGTTTGCCTGCTTTCGAAAATGGAGGACATGGCACACCGCCAGCCAGTAAATCAATATCTCGGTATGGACTGCCATCGAATTGGCGGACATCGGCCTGAATAACATTCCAGTGTGGTCGGTTTGCCTTTAACGTGGCGCAAGCAGGAGATTCAATTTCTACTAAAGCTTTGTGTTCAAAGCCAGCTTTTTCCAGGCCTAAGGCTTGTCCGCCAGCTCCTGCGCAAATTTCTAATGATGTAAATTTCATAGAACAAATTTTACTTTTATTATTTAGATATTTCAGACGGCCTTTTTCAAAAAGGCCGTCTGAAAATCCTATTTATCCAACCCGTCCTGCACCATTTGCGCCGCGCGCAGGACGGCGCGGGCTTTGTTTTGTGTTTCCTGCCATTCGGCTTCGGGGTCGGAGTCGGCTACCACACCTGCGCCGCTTTGGACATACAGTGTGCCGTCTTTGATGACGGCGGTGCGGATGGCGATGGCCAAGTCCATATCGTTGTTGAATCCCCAAACGCCGACCGCGCCGCCGTAGATGCCGCGTTTGCAGGGTTCGACTTCTTCGATGATTTCCATGGCACGCACTTTGGGTGCGCCGGAGAGGGTGCCGGCGGGGAAAGTGGCGGCTAGAATATCCATGTTGGATATGCCGTTTTTCAGACGGCCTTCGACATGGGAAACGATGTGCATGACATGGGAATATTTTTCGATGACCATTTTGTCGGTGACTTTGACTTGGCCGGTTTGGCTGATGCGGCCGATGTCGTTCCGCCCCAAGTCGATGAGCATCACGTGTTCGGCGATTTCTTTGGCATCGGCGAGCAGGTCTTGTTCGTTGGCGGTATCTTCGGCCGGTGTTTTACCGCGCAGGCGGGTGCCGGCGATGGGGCGGACGATGACGTTGTCCTGTTCGCGGCGCACCAGAATTTCGGGAGAGGATCCGACGATGTGGAAGTCGCCGAAGTCGTAATAAAACAGATACGGCGAAGGGTTGAGCGTGCGCAGGGCGCGGTAGAGTGCGAGCGGGCTGTCGCGGTAGGGCAGGCTCATGCGCTGGCTCGCCACGACCTGCATACAGTCGCCGGCGAAGATGTAGTCTTTGATTTTTGCCACGCAGGATCGGAAGGCCTGTTCGCCGAATCCGCTGACGGCTTCGGTGCGGCTGCTGCCCAATGACAGCGGAATGGCGCAGTTTTGGCGCAGGCGGGTGCGTAAGTCTTCCAAACGCGCCCGTGCCGTTTCGTAGCTGTCGGGGTTTTCGGTGTCGGCATAGACAATCAGGTAAATTTTGCCGGACAGATTATCGACAACGGCCAATTCCTGCGAGAACATCAGCAGAATATCGGGGGTGTCCGGGCTGTTGTCTTTGGGCGGGTTTTTCAGGCGGTGGGCGAAATGCTCGAAGTGGCAGATGGTTTCGTAGCCGAAATAGCCGACCAGGCCGCCGGTAAAGCGCGGCAGGCCGGGAATGTCGGGGGTTTTGAAACGTTGGTGGAATGCTTCGATAAAAGGCAGCGGGTTGCCGTCGAACTGTTCGGCGATTTCGCCGTTCCGGTACACATCAACGTGGCGGCCGCATACTTTGAGATAGGTGGAGCAGGGCAGGCCGATAAAGGAGTAGCGTCCGAAACGCTCGCCGCCGACCACCGATTCGAGCAGGTAGCTGAACGGCCGGTTGGCCAGTTTGAGATAGAGCGAGAGCGGGGTATCCAAATCGGCCAGCAGTTCCTGTACCAGCGGAATGCGGTTGTAGCCGGCGGCGGCTTGGGACAAATATTCTTGTTTGCTGATCATGTCTCGGACGGTGTTCGATAGGGAAAAATGCCGATCAGTATAGCATTTTTCTGCCCGAAAGGCCGTCTGGAAAACCGGCAGGGCGGATTTCAGACGGCCTTTGGGACGGGGCTTATTCTTCGGGTGCTTCGCCGTCGGTATCGTCGATGATACCTTCGGTAATCTGCATGTTGGTACCGGCTGCCGCGCGGATTTTGGCATCGATTTCGGCGGCAACCTCGGGATTTTCTTTCAGCCAGATACGTACGTTGTCTTTGCCCTGTCCGATTTTGGCACCGTTGTAGCTGTACCATGCGCCGGATTTTTCGACGATGCCGTATTTCACGCCCCAGTCCACCAGTTCGCCTTCCCAGCTGATGCCTTCGCCGTAGAGAATGTCGAAATCGGCTTGACGGAAAGGGGGGGCGACTTTGTTTTTGATGACTTTGACTTTGGTTTCATTGCCGAGAATGTCGTCGCCTTTTTTGATTTGGCCGCCACGGCGGATATCGAGGCGCACGGAAGCATAGAATTTGAGTGCGTTGCCGCCGGTGGTGGTTTCGGGGTTGCCGAACATCACGCCGATTTTCATGCGGATTTGGTTGATAAACACCACCAGAGTGTTGGTTTTTTTGATGTGGCCGGTAAGTTTGCGCAGGGCCTGGCTCATCAGGCGGGCATGCAGGCCGACATGGCTGTCGCCCATTTCGCCTTCGATTTCGGCTTTGGGCACCAGCGCCGCCACAGAATCGACCACCACCATATCCAAGCCGCCGCTGCGCACCAGCGTGTCGCAGATTTCCAGAGCCTGCTCGCCGGTGTCCGGCTGTGAAAGGTAGAGTTCTTCGACTTTCACGCCGAGTTTGCGCGCATAAACGGGATCAAATGCGTGTTCGGCATCGATAAAGGCGCAGACGCCGCCGCTTTTCTGGCATTGGGCGATGGATTCCAGGCACAGGGTGGTTTTACCCGAAGATTCGGGGCCGAAGATTTCGACGATGCGGCCGCGCGGCAGACCGCCTACACCGAGTGCCAGATCCAGGCCGATGGAGCCGGTGGAGAATACTTCCAGATTTTCTTCCTGCTGGCTGCCGTCCATTTTCATGATGGAGC
The DNA here is from genome assembly GCF_028776105.2 of Neisseria leonii. NCBI lineage: Bacteria > Pseudomonadati > Pseudomonadota > Betaproteobacteria > Neisseriales > Neisseriaceae > Neisseria > Neisseria leonii. The sequence goes on from NZ_CP145606.1 coordinate 128,375, forward strand.
CTTTGCCGAAGTTTTTTTCAATCGCGGCCAAGGCCGCGGCCAAGGCTTTGTTTTTTTCTTCGGCCGTGCCGGGGAGGGTGAAGGTGTTTTTGTTTTTTTTGTCGTCAGCCATGATGCGTCTCGCCTGCTGTGTGAATGAATGGGTGGATTATCGCACAAGCTAAGAAAAAGTAAAGTTTAAAATAAGATTTTTCTAAGTTTAGTGCGCTTTTTTACGATTTTGTTGCAAGGAGGCCGTCTGAAAAGCGGTGTCATGCGTTTTCAGACGGCATTTTTTATGCGCGCAGGGTTTCTGCCCCGCCCAAGTAGGGACGCAGGGCGGCAGGAATGCGGATGCTGCCGTCTGCCTGCTGGTGGTTTTCCAATACGGCTACCAAAGTGCGGCCGACGGCCAGACCGGAGCCGTTGAGCGTGTGCAGCAGGCGGTTTCTGCCTTCGGCATCTTTGTAGCGCGCTTTCATGCGGCGGGCTTGGAAGTCTTCGCAGTTGGAGCAGCTGGAAATTTCGCGGTAGGCGTTTTGTGCGGGTATCCACACTTCCAAATCATAGGTTTTGGCCGCGCTGAATGACATGTCGCCGCTGCACAGCGCCATTACGCGGTAGGGCAGTTCGAGCAGTTGCAGGATTTTTTCGGCATGGCCGACCATTTCTTCCAGTGCGGCGTAGGAGGTTTCGGGGCGGACAATCTGCACCATTTCCACTTTGTCGAACTGGTGCTGGCGGATCAGGCCGCGTGTGTCCCTGCCGTGCGAGCCGGCTTCGGAGCGGAAGCAGGGCGAATGGGCGGTGAGTTTGACGGGCAGGGCATCTTCGGGCGTGATACTGTCGGCCACGGTGTTGGTGAGGGTGATTTCGGCGGTGGAAATCAGGTATTGGGTGGTTTTTTCTTCATCGCCGCCGCGGGTAACGTGGAACATATCGTCGGCGAATTTCGGCAGCTGGCCGGTGCCGGTGAGGGCGGTGCTGTTCACGATGTAGGGCGTGTAGCATTCGGTGTAGCCGTGCTGTTGGGTGTGGGTGTCGAGCATGAACTGTGCCAGTGCGCGGTGCAGGCGGGCGACGGGGCCGCGCATCAGGGAAAAGCGCGCGCCGGAGAGTTTGGCGGCGGTTTCAAAGTCCAAGCCCAGCGGTGCACCCAAATCGACATGGTCTTTGACGGGGAAGTCGAATGTGCGCGGCTCGCCGTGGCGGCGGATTTCGACATTGCTGTTTTCGTCGGCACCGGCCGGTACGCTTTCGTGCGGCAGATTGGGGATACCGGCCAGCCAGCCGTCCAGTTCGGCCTGAACGGCTTCCAAAGCGGCTGCCTGTTCTTCCAGAGCGGTTTTGATGCGGGCGACTTCGTCCATTGCGGCTTGGGCTTCGTCATGTCTGCCTTGGCTTTTGAGCGCGCCGATTTGTTTGGACAGCGTATTGCGGGCGGCCTGCATGTCTTCGGTCTGCATTTGGGCGGTTTTGCGGGCTTCTTCGAGGCGGGCGAAGCGTCCGCTGTCGAAAGTATAGCCGCGCGCGGCGAGTTTTTGCGCGACGGCGGCAGGGTCGTTGCGGAGCTGTTGGATGTCGAGCATAGCGGTTTCCCAAGTCAATCGATAGATGGCGGTATTCTAAACCATTTCGTCTTTATCCGAAACGGAAAAGGCCGTCTGAAAACGGCATTCTGCCTGTTTTCAGACGGCCTGGCGGGTGGGGTTTACATCAGGAAAACATAGGCCCAGAGGGCAACCAGAAGAATACTCAAAATATTGAGCAGCATACCCACGCGCATCATGTCGCGCTGTTTGACCAGCCCTGTACCGAACACAATGGCGTTGGGCGGGGTGGCAACCGGCAGCATAAAGGCACACGAAGCACCGATGCCGATAATCATCACCAGTACTTCTTTGGGCAGCCCCATTTGTGCGGCCACGCTGGCGAATACCGGTACCAGCAGCGCGGCGGAGGCGGTATTGCTGGTAAATTCGGTCAGGAAAATGATAAAGGCGGCCACGGCAAGCACGATCAGCAGCGGCGGCGTGGCAGCGAGTACCGCAGCCATTTCCTGACCCAGTGCGGCGGCGGCACCCGATTTGAGCAGAAGGTTGCTTAAAGCGATACCGCCGCCGAAGAGCATCAGTACGCCCCAGTCAGTATTGCGTGCCACTTCGCGCCAGCGCACTACGCCGAACACTACCACGGCTACGGCGGCGCACAGGGCGACAAAGGCATCGGGGCTGCCGATATTGAATTTTTCTTTCAATGTACTGCCCATAATCCACGCGGCGGCGGTGATGATGAAAATGATTAGGGTCAGTACGCGGTGCAGTGTCCAAGGAATATTTTCCGCCTGGATGGAAACACGCTGCGAGAAATTGGGACGCAGCAGCACATACAGCGAAAACACCATGAGCGGCAGCAGCAGGAGCATCATCGGCAGGCCGTATTTCATCCAGCCGGCAAAGTCCAGCTCCAAGGCTTTGGCGGCAATCGCATTGGGCGGCGAACCGACGATGGTGCCGAGACCGCCGATGCTGGCGCAGTAGGCGATGCCCAGCAGGACGAAGACGAAGGTGTTGCGGTCTTTTTCTTTATCCAAATGGCTCATCATACCCATGGCCAGCGGCAGCATCATGGCGGCGGTGGCGGTATTGCTGATCCACATCGATAAAAATGCGGTGGCGACAAACAGGAGCAGAACGGCCACCAGCGTATTGCCGCCGGAGAGCGAAATCAGCCAGACGGCGATTTTGCGGTCGAGGCTTTGGATATGCAGCGCGGTGGCCAGCGCGAAGCCGCCGAAGAATACATAAATAATCGGGTCGGCGAAGCTGGCCAGTGCCTGTTTGGTACCCATTTCCGGCACTTGGAACGCCACGGCCAGAATCGGTACCATCAGGGCGGTAATGGTAATGTGTACCGCTTCGGTAAACCACATAATCGCGACAAAGCCCAAAATGGCCAGGCCGACATTGACATTGTGTTCGTAAGGCAGAATGTAATAGAGCGCAAAGCCGACCAGGGCGGCAATGACGGCGATCAGCAGGCCGCGGAAGTCCGTTACCGGCGGCTGAGCGCTGAGCAGCTCGACATTGCCGGGCTGTTGCGGGGGGGGGGGGGGGTAATATTCATGGAAACAGGTTCTCCCAATGTCAGGTTTCTGTTAATGACAAGCATAAGAAAGCGCGGTTGTGTACCGTTACCTAACCGCTCTTAACGAAACATAGGGGAAATTTAATTTTTAGGCAAGCAGTTTGTGTGTGAAAAGCAGGGGGGGAGGCACACGGTACGGCGTGTTTCTTGCTATCATATGCGCCTGTTTTCAGAAGGCGGACAAAATGGATATTTTATTTATTGCCGACCCGATGGCCGGTTTCAAAACCTACAAAGATACGACGTTTGCCATGATGCGCGAAGCGGCGCGGCGCGGCTGGCGGCTGTTCCATACGCTTTCGGGCCAATTGTCGGTGGCGGGCGGCACGGTGTACGCGCAGGCGGCGCCGTTTGCCTTTCTCGGCGGACAGGCCGACGGCGGCGCATGGTTTCGCGCCGAAGCACCCGTGCCGCGCGCGTTGAATGGATTCGATGCGGTGGTGATGCGCACCGACCCGCCGTTCGATATGCAGTATCTGTATGCCACCCAGCTGTTGACGCTGGCGGAAGGTCAGGGCGCGAAGGTGTTCAACAGCGGGCAGGCGATGCGCGATTTCAACGAAAAACTGGCGATTTTGCAGTTTGCCGATTTCATTGCGCCGACCACGGTAACCACCCGTGCCTCTGATGTGCGCGCCTTTTTGGCCGAACACGGCGACATTATCGTCAAACCGCTGGACGGTATGGGCGGCATGGGCATTTTCCGCCTGCGCCGCGACGACCCGAATACCGGCAGCATTCTGGAAACCCTGATGCAGCTGGATACGCGCACCATTATGGCGCAGCGGTATCTGCCCGAAATCGTGCACGGTGACAAACGCGTGCTGGTGATCGGCGGGCAGGTGGTGCCGTATGCGCTGGCGCGGATTCCGCAGCAGGGCGAAACGCGCGGCAATCTGGCGGCGGGCGGGCGCGGCGTGGCGCAGGAGTTGTCGCCGCGCGACCGCGAAATCGCCGAATCGCTGGCACCCGGGCTGATGCGGCGCGGGATTCTGTTGGCGGGTTTGGACATTATCGGCGACTGCCTGACCGAAGTGAACGTAACCAGCCCCACCGGTTTTCAGGAAATTGCCGGACAGAAAGGCTTCGATACGGCAGCCTGCTTTATCGATGCGTTGGAAAAACAGTTATAGGCCGTCTGAAAACGGGCTGCCGATTGGAATATTGAATGTATGAATAAAAGAAGTTACGCGCAGAGAATGAAAGGCAAAACCGGCCTGCGCCGCATCATTCGCGCACTGCATTATTCGTGGGACGGGTTTCAGACGGCCTGTAAAGAACAGGGCTTCCGCCAACTGTTGTGGATACACGGCACGCTGTTACTGCTGCTGGTGCTGCTGCCGTTCGGCATACCGACCAAGATGGTGCTGCTGGCGGTATCGTTTGTTTCGCTGATTATCGAGTTGCTGAATACGGCGGTGGAGGCAGCAGTCGATCATACGTCCACCGCGCGCCATCCGCTGGCCAAACAGGCCAAAGACCTCGGGTCGGCCGCACAGATTTTGAGCCTGGTGATGCTGGTGGTGCTGTGGCTGATGGCTTTGTGGCGCGAATACGGCTGATGCGGGTTTGGGTTGGATCAAATTCCGCAGGTAAAAACCTTTGCAGCCGGAGCACAAGTGCTAAAATGGCACGGACAAACGAATTTTTTGACAACCCGACAGGAGGGGGAAAATGAAAAAAACAGGGCTTGCGCTGCTTTTGGCGGCAGTCTGCCAAGGCGTATTTGCCGCCGGTATCGAGGCAGACGATGTCTGGGCGCGTGCCACCGTTCAGGGCATGAGTATGGGCGGTGTGTTTATGAAGTTGGAAAACGACAGCGGGCGCGACGATGTTCTGCTGGGCGGCAGCACACCGCTGGCCGAGCGGGTGGAGGTGCACAACCATGTCAATGACAACGGTGTGATGCGTATGCGCCGCGTGGAAGGCGGCCTGCCGCTGAAAAACGGTGCCGGGGCGGTATTGAAGCCGGGCAGTTACCACATCATGCTGATGGGATTGAAACAGCCGCTGGATGCGGGGCAGAAGTTTCCGCTGACGCTGGAATTTCAAACTGCACAGCCTAAAACCGTAACCGTAACCGTGAAAGCCAATCATGAGGGTATGCCCGCCGGCCATCAGGGCGGCCATCAGGCAGGCAAGCATTGACCGGCATGGGAAACAGAACAACCGCCTTTGGGCGGTTTTTTTGCATGGAGGCCGTCTGAAAAGATTGTAGGCCGGATATTTGTATCCGACAGCTTGCGGGCAGGGAAGTATGAAAAATAGTCGGATACGGGTATCCGACCTACTCTTCTACTTGTATCCGACAGCGTTGAGGAAGTATGAAAATTGTCGGATGACCGGTATCCGGCCGATGGTTCAGATGCGAAAAACCGCCGGTTTGGCCGGCGGTTCGGGCAGCAGCGGGATTACAGCGTACGTGCCACTTCGACAATGTCGAAGCATTCGAGCTGGTCGCCTTCCATGATTTCGTTGTAGCCCTTAATCATCAGGCCGCACTCAAAGCCCATGCGCACTTCTTTGACATCGTCTTTGAAGCGTTTGAGCGAAGCGAGTTCGCCGGTATGGATGACGACATTGTTGCGGATCAGGCGGATATGGCTGTCGCGCTTGACGACACCGTCCGTTACCATACAGCCGGCAATATTGCCCACTTTGGAGACGCTGATGACCTGGCGGATTTCCACCGTGCCGGTAATCTGCTCTTTTTCTTCCGGTGCCAGCATGCCGCTCATGGCCGCTTTCACATCGTCGATGGCATCGTAGATGATATTGTAGTAGCGGATTTCCACATCTTCGGTTTCGGCCAGTTTGCGCGCGGAAGCATCGGCGCGCACATTGAAGCCGATGATGAACGCGCCCGAAGCAATCGCCAGATTGACATCGCTCTCGGTGATGCCGCCCACACCGCTGTGCAGCACATTGACTTTGATTTCGTCGGTGGACAGTTTTTGCAGGCTGCCTGCCAAGGCTTCGTACGAACCCTGTACGTCGGCTTTGATGATGACGGCCAGATTCTGTGCCTGTCCTTCGCCCATATTGCTGAACATATTCTCCAGCTTGGCGGCCTGCTGTTTGGCCAGACGCACATCGCGGAATTTGCCTTGGCGGAACAGGGCGATTTCGCGTGCTTTTTTCTCGTCGGCCAGTACCATCGCATCTTCGCCGGCGTTGGGTACGTCGGACAAGCCCAGGATTTCCACGGGGATGGACGGACCGGCTTCGTTAATCGGTTTGCCGTTTTCGTCCATCATGGCGCGTACTTTGCCGAACGCGGTACCGGCCAGCAGCATATCGCCTTTTTTCAGCGTGCCGCTCTGTACCAGCAGCGTGGCGACCGCACCGCGGCCTTTGTCCAGACGCGCTTCCACAATGATGCCTTTGGCAGGCGCATCGACGGGTGCGGTCAGCTCCAACACTTCCGCTTCCAGTAAGACGGCTTCGAGCAGTTTGTCGATGTTGGTACCCTGTTTGGCCGAAACGTCGATAAACTGGGTTTCGCCGCCCCAGTCGTCGGGAATCACTTCATGCTGGGTCAATTCTTGGCGGATACGCTCGGGGTTGGCCGAATCTTTGTCGATTTTGTTCACGGCCACGACAATCGGCACACCTGCCGCTTTGGCATGGGCAATCGCCTCGATGGTTTGCGGCATCACGCCGTCGTCGGCGGCTACCACCAGAATCACGATGTCGGTGGCTTTCGCACCGCGCGCGCGCATGGCGGTAAAGGCTTCGTGGCCCGGCGTATCGAGGAAGGTAACCACGCCTTTGGGGGTTTCCACATGGTAGGCACCGATATGCTGGGTAATGCCGCCTGCTTCGCCCTGTACCACTTTGGCGCGGCGGATATAGTCGAGCAGCGAGGTTTTACCGTGATCGACGTGGCCCATCACTGTTACCACCGGCGGACGGCTGAACTGTTCGGCATGGCTGATTTCGGCACCGTCCTCCAAGAAGGCTTCGGGATCGTCGGCCGCCGCCGGTTTGCCGATGTGGCCGAGTTCTTCCACCACAATCAGGGCGGTGTCTTGGTCGATGGACTGGTTGATGGTTACCATCATGCCCATTTTCATCAGGGCTTTGACGACTTCCACGCCTTTGACGGCCATTTTGTGTGCCAAATCGGCCACGGTGATGGTTTCGGGTACCAAGACTTCGTGCACCACCGGTTCGGTCGGTGCCTGGAAGGCGTGCTGGTTCGGTTCCAGTTTGAGTTTTTTGCCTTTTTTGCCGCCGCGCACACGGTCGTCGTCGCGGCCGCTGCGGGCATCTTTGCCGCCTTTGCCGCGTCCGCGTCCGCCGCGTGTGTCGGCATCGTCGCGGTTGTTGCGGCGGTCGTCTTTTTTGCGGCTGCCGCTGCTGGGGTTGGCACCGGTATTGGCGGCGGGGCGGGCGGCCGCTGCGGAAGAAAGCGGGGCTTTTTCGCTGGGTTTGGCCGAACGCGGTTCGGCTGTTTTGGCAGCGGCAGCGGCGCGGGCTTCTTCCTGTGCCTGCTTTTTGGCCGCTTCGCGGCGTGCCTGACGTTCCAGACGCTCCTGTTTTTCGCGCTGCAACTGTTCCTGCATGGCGCGCAGTTTGGCCGCGCGCTGTGCTTCTTCGTCGCGGGCGGCCTGTTCGGCGGCACTGACGACTTCTACCGGCTGCGGGGCAGGTGATTTTTTGTCGCGTCCTTTTTTGGCCGGTTTGGTTCCGGTTTCGAGCGCAGAGGCCGTCTGAATTTTGGTCTGTACCGCGTTTTGTCCGGTTTCGGCCGTTTGTCGGCGGGCGGCGGCTTCGGCGGCGGCCTTCGCTTCGGCTTCGGCACGTGCGGCGGCTTCCTGTTCGGCTGCTTTGGCTGCTTCGGCGGCGGCCCGGCGCGCGGCTTCTTCCGCCGCTTTGGCGGCCAGCTGCTCTTCTACCGGAGGCACGACGACGCGGCGGCTGCGGCGGGTTTCGACCGATACGCCGGCGACGGTGGATTTTTCGGCTTTTTTACGGGTCAGACTGATGGTGCCGCTGCCGCTTGCCTTACGCAGGTGGGCCAGCAGCATTTCTTTGTCGGCGGCCGTGATTTCGTCGCCGCCGCTGTTTTTCCTGACACCGGCATTGGCCAGCTGTTCCAGCAGGCGTTCGACGGAGAGCTGCCGTTCGGCGGCGTATTGTTCGACTGTACTGTTACTCATGTGTCCCCCTTAGTTTTCTTCCGCAAACCAGTGTGCGCGGGCGGCCAGTATCACTTGTTCGGCCTGTTTGGCCTCTACGCCGGTCAGTTCGATTAATTCGTCGACGGACAGTTCGGCCAGGTCGTCGCGCGTGATGATGCCTGCCTGTGCCAGATCGCGCAGCATATCCTGATCCACACCTTCGAGCGTACGCAGGTCTTCGGCTACGTTTTCCAGTTTTTCTTCTGATGTGATGGCCAAAGTGAGAATGGCATCGCGGGCACGGTTGCGCAGCAGTTCGACGGTGTCGTCGTCAAAACCGATTTCGGCCAATTCTTCCGCCGGTACATAGGCGATTTCTTCCAGTGAGGCAAAGCCTTCCTGCACCAGTACGCCGGCGGTTTCGTCGTCTACGTTCAGGTGTTCGGTAAACAGGCCGCGCAGGGCGGTATCTTCGGCCTCGTGGCGCTCCTGCGCTTCGGCAACGGTCATGATGTTGAGCTGCCAGCCGGTCAGGTCGGCGGCCAGCCGTACGTTTTGGCCGCCTTTGCCGATGGCCAGTGCCAGTTGGTCTTCGGCAACGATGACATCGACGGCGTGGTTGTCTTCGTCAATCACGATGCGGCTGACTTCGGCGGGCGACAGGGCGTTGATGACAAATTGGGCGGTTTCGGGCGACCACAGCACGACATCGATGCGTTCGCCGCCGATTTCGTTGGTTACGGCATTGACGCGGCTGCCGCGCACGCCGATACAGGTTCCCTGCGGATCGATGCGCGGGTCGTTGGCTTTGACGGCGATTTTGGCACGGTGGCCGGGATCGCGCGCCACTTCTTTGATTTCCAAAAGGCCGTCTGAAATCTCGGGCACTTCCTGCTCGAACAGTTTGGCCAGAAATTCGCGCGAGGTGCGGCTCAGAATGACTTGTTTGCGGCCGGAGTTGCCGATTTCGTCCACGCGCAGGAAGAGGGCGCGGACGCGGTCGCCGTTGCGGAAGTTTTCGCGCGCAATGGACTGGTCGCGCGGAATCAGGGCATCGAGTTTGCCCAGTTCGACAATGATACCGTGGCGTTCGACGCGTTTGACCGTACCCATCACGATGTCTTCGCGCCGTTCGAGGAATTCGTTGAGGATTTTTTCGCGTTCGGCATCGCGGATGCGTTGGAGAATGATTTGTTTGGCCGTTTGTGCGGCTTGGCGGCCGAAGCCTTCGTTTTCCAGCTGTTCTTCGTAATATTCGCCGATCTGAATGGCCGTGCCGGGAATTTCTTCCTGAATTTCTTCGATGGTTTTTTCGACGTCGGGGTAGGTGTAGTCTTCGTCGGCAACAATCAGCCAGCGGCGGAAGGTGCGGTATTCGCCGGTGTGGCGGTCGATTTCGACGCGCACGTCCATATGTTCGCGGTCGGCTTTTTTCTTGGCCGCAGTAGACAGGGCGAATTCCAATGCGTCAAACACGACATCGGCATCTACGTTTTTTTCGCTGGCCAAGGCTTCGGCCAGCTGCAGCATTTCGCGACTCATGGTCTGTTCTCCTTCATGGAAAAGGTATCTGGATTTAGAATTTAAATTCGGGTTTCAGGCGTGCTTTGTCGATGTTGGACAATTCGATTTCGACGGTTTTGCCGTCGAACGACAGGCGCACGGTGTCGTTTTCGCAGCCTTCGATGCGGCCGATAAAGTTTTTCTGCCCGTCTACCGGCAGGCGGGTTTTGATTTTGGCCTCGCTGCCGCCGAAACGGACGAAATCCGCTGCTTTTTTCAGCGGACGGTCCAGGCCGGGGCTGGAAATTTCGAGGTTTTTATAGTCGATGTCTTCCACCATAAACAGGCGGCTCAAATGGTTGCTGACGTTGGCGCAGTCTTCGACGGTGATGCCGCCCTCTTTGTCGATAAAGACGCGCAGCGTACCTTGGGCGGTCAGTTCGTGATCGACCAGTTCGTAGCCCAAACCCGGCAGGGTTTTTTCTAAAAGGTTTTGGATATCCAAGAATGACTCCGTGAAAAACAAAAAAATGGCCCGGTGGCCATTTCTCATGAAACTGAAAAATTGGCCGCATTATAGCGCGGGTGAGAAAAAAAGAAAAGTGTTGTTTTTCCGCAGTTTTATCCGGTACGGAAAATCGGGGTGCGGGTGTTTTCAGACGGCCTTTCCGGCCGGGCCCGGGGCCGTCTGAAAGCGGCGGTTGCGGATATAGTGCCGCAGTGCAACGGTATGCGGGTTTTCCGTCTTGCCCGTGGTGCGGCATCGGGGATAGAATCGGCGGCACGATTGGCGGTTTGCCGCGTTAAATAAAGAAAGATGCCTGATGACAGCTCCGATTTACAATTTTTCCGCCGGGCCGGCCGTGCTGCCCGAGAGTGTGCTGCGCACCGCGCAAAGCGAGATGTTCGATTATAACGGTACGGGTTTTTCGGTGATGACGATGAGCCACCGTTCGGACGTGTTTGCCAGTATTCTGTATCATGCCGAGCAGGATCTGCGTCAGCTGATGGGGATTCCCGACAATTATAAGGTATTGTTTTTGCAGGGCGGGGCGTCGGCGCAGTTTAATCAGGTGGTGATGAATTTTGCCGGCGGGTTCAGGCGGGTGGATTCGGTGGTAACAGGCAATTGGTCGAAAATCGCCCACAGTCAGATGGGAAAATTGTCCGACTGCACCATTCATCTGGCGGCCGACGGCGGGCGCGATTACGCTTATACCGACCTGCCTCCGGTGGAATCTTGGGACATCGGCCGCGATTCGGCTTTTGTGCATTTTGTGATTAACGAAACGGTGCACGGCCTGCAATACGGCGAAGTACCGAAGCTGGGGGCGGATATGCCGCCGCTGGTGTGCGATATGTCGTCTGAAATTCTGTCGCGGCGCATCAATGTGGCCGATTTCGGCGTGATTTATGCGGGTGCGCAGAAAAATATCGGCCCTTCGGGCGCAACGATTGTGATTATCCGCGAGGATTTGCTCGACCGCTGTTCCGACCGTATTCCCGATGTGTGGAACTACCGTTCGCATGTTCAGAAGCAGGGTATGTACAATACGCCGGCCACTTATCCGATTTATATTGCGGGGCTGGTGTTCCGTTGGTTGCAGTCGCAGGGCGGGGTGCGCCAGATGGAAACCGTCAATACGCTGAAAGCGAAAACGCTTTATGAGGCCATCGATTCGAGCGGCGGGTTTTACCGCAATCCCGTCCATCCGGACGCGCGCTCAAAAATGAATGTGATTTTTTCCACCGGTAACGCGGATTTGGACGAGCGGTTTGCCCAGGAATCGACCACGCGCGGCTTGCAGCTTTTGCGTGGTTATAAATCGCTGGGCGGTATGCGCGCCAGTATTTACAACGCGATGCCGCTTCAAGGTGTGGAAGCACTGATTGATTTTATGGCCGAGTTCCAGCGGCGTTACGGCTGAGCGGCAGTGTGAAAAAATCCTTATCCGCCGCCATCGGATAAGGATTTTTTGTTTTCAGACGGCCTATTTCCTATTTTAGGAATGGGCGGCGGCTGTTGCGCGGTTGGTGTCGATAAATTTCTGTTGTGCGGCGCGGGCGCGGCCGCTGTCCAGCGCGTCGGCCGCCAGCTGCACGCCGTGTGCCAAATCGACGGCCACATTGCCCGCATAAAGGGCGGCGGCGGCGTTGAGCAGCACGATGTCGCGAGCCGCGCCGGTTTCGCCGGCCAGAACGCGGTTCATCATATCCAGCGATGCCCGGCCGTTTTCGACTTTAATCGCGTTTAAATCGGGATAAACCGGCAGGCCGAAATCGGCGGGGGAAATATCGTATTCGCGTATCGTGCCGTTTTTCAGTTCGGCGATGCGGCTGTTGCCGGTCACGGTGATTTCGTCCAAGCCGTCGCTGCCGTGCACCACCAGCGCGTGATGCGAACCCAGTTGTTGGAGGACGCGGCACAAGATGCCGCACAAATCGATGTGGAATACGCCGAGAAGCTGGTTGGGCGCACCGGCGGGGTTGGTCAGCGGGCCGAGAATATTGAAAATGCTGCGGAAACCGAGCGAACGGCGCACGGGGGCGACGTGGCGCATGGCGCTGTGATGGTTGGGGGCAAACATAAAGCCGATGCCGCAATCGTCAATGCTGCGGGCAATCTGTTCGGGCGTGCGGTTTAAATCCGCGCCCATCGCTTCAATCACATCGGCCGCGCCGCTGGACGAAGAAACCGAACGCCCGCCGTGTTTGGCGACTTTGGCTCCGGCGGCCGCCGCGACAAACATCACGGTGGTGGAAATATTGAAGGTGCGCGCCCCGTCGCCGCCCGTGCCGACAATGTCCACCAGATTGGCGGTGTCGGCTGCCGGCACCGGTGCGGCAAATTCGCGCATCACGGCGGCGGCGGCGGCGATTTCCGATACGGTTTCCACTTTGATGCGCAGGCCGGTGAGAATGGCGGCAATCTGCTCGGGCGGGACTTCGCCGCGCATGATTTGGCGCATCAGGTCGGTCATTTCGTCGTGGAACAGTTCGTTGTTGTCGATCAGGCGGGCGATGGCCTGTTGCGGCGTAATCATGGGTTTCCTTAATTAAAATTAATCGGTTTTCAGACGGCCTCGGCAACGGCTGTTTATGCCGTCTGAAAAGCGGCAAATTCCTGCAAAAAGTTGTCCAGCATATCGTGGCCGTGTTCGGTGAGCAGGGCTTCGGGGTGGAACTGTACACCTTCGACAGGCAGGGTTTTGTGGCGCACGCCCATGATTTCGCCGTCTTCCGTCCATGCAGTGATGTCGAGGCAGTCGGGCAGGGTGGCGCGTTCGATGACGAGGCTGTGGTAGCGCGTGCAGGTAACGGGGTCGGGCAGGTGGCGGAACATGCCTGTGCCGTGGTGGAAAACGGGCGAAACTTTGCCGTGCATCAGGGTTTGTGCGCGGACAATCCGGCCGCCGAAGGCTTCGCCTATGGTTTGATGGCCGAGGCATACGCCTAAAATCGGCAGTTTACCCGCGAAATGGCGCATGGCGGACACGGAAATCCCCGCCTCTTTCGGCGAGCAGGGGCCGGGGCCGATAACCAGATATTGCGGTTTGAGTGCGGCAATTTCGTCTAAGGTAATGTCGTCGTTGCGCCGCACCTGTACTTCCTGACCGAGTTCGGCGAAATATTGGACGATGTTGTAGGTGAAGCTGTCGTAGTTGTCGATAAAAAGCAGCATGGTGTGAACGTATTCGGGTTGGCAGGGGCGGCCGTGATGCCGCGAAGGCAGAAAGCATATACGCGGGTGCGGCCGGTTCGGCATCATGGCATAAATCCTTTTTTTCTGCCAGTCTGCCGCAGCGGCCGTTTTCAGACGGCCTGCGGTTCGGGCGGGTGGGGGATGCGGACGGGCGGCATGGCGGTCGGGCAGATGTTGCCGAATTTGAAAGTTGTGGGTGTCGGGCGTAATAAAACCGCCGCATGGGCGGCGGTCCGGCAGGCTGTTTTCAGACGGCCTTGCGGGTCAGTCTTTCTTAAAGTGGCGGCGGCGTTCCTGCTCGCTCAGGTGGCGTTTGCGCAGGCGGATAGACTGCGGTGTGATTTCCACCAGTTCGTCGTCGTCGATAAACTCCACCGCACTTTCCAGTGTCAGTTTAATCGGCGTGGTCAGGCGCACGGCTTCGTCGGTGCCGCTGGCGCGCACGTTGGTCAGTTTTTTGCCTTTCAGGGGGTTGACGACCAAATCGTTGTCGCGGCTGTGGATGCCGATAATCATGCCTTCGTAGATTTTCTCGCCGGGCGAGACAAACATACGGCCGCGGTCTTCCAGATTCCACAGTGCATAGGCCACCGCTTCGCCCTGTTCCTGAGAAATCAGTACGCCGTTGTGGCGGCCGGGCATATCGGGTTTTACGGGCGCGTAGTCGTCGAACACGTGGCTCATCAGGCCGGTGCCGCGCGTCATGGTCATAAATTCGCCCTGGAAACCGATCAGGCCGCGCGCGGGGATATGGTATTCGAGGCGGGTGCGGCCGTTGCCGTCGCTTTCCATATTGGTCAGCTCGCCGCGGCGGCGGCCGAGTTCTTCCATCACCGCGCCCTGGTTGTCGTCGGGTACGTCGACGGTCAGGTTTTCATACGGTTCGCATTTTTGGCCGCCGATGTCGCGGTATACCACACGCGGTTTGCCGACCGCCAGTTCGAAGCCTTCGCGGCGCATATTTTCCAGCAGAATCGTCAGATGCAGCTCGCCGCGGCCGGAAACGCGGAAAATATCCGCGTCGTCGGTGTCTTCCACGCGCAGGGCGACGTTGGTCAGCAGTTCTTTGTTCAGGCGGTCGCGGATCTGGCGCGAGGTAACGAATTTGCCTTCCGTGCCGGCCAGCGGGCTGGTGTTGACCATAAAGTCCATCGTCAGCGTGGGTTCGTCCACGCTCAGCATGGGCAGGCCGACGGGGTTTTCTTTGTCGGCGATGGTCACGCCGATGCCGATGTCTTCAATGCCGGAAATAATCACGATGTCGCCCGCTTCGGCTTCCTCCTGTGGTACGCGATCCAAGCCTTTGAAGCCCAAAAGCTGGTTGATGCGGCCTTGGGCAACCTGTTTGTCGTGGTTCATCACGGCAACGGTTTGGCCGGGTTTGATGCGGCCGTTAAGAATACGGCCGATGCCTAAGCGGCCGGTGTAGTTGTCGTAGTCCAATTGTGAAATTTGCAGTTGCAGGGGTGCATCGGCATTGCCGCTGGGGGCGGGCGTGTGTTTCAGAATGGTTTCAAACAGCACGCGCATATCGGTTTCTTCGCCGTCCTCTTCCAGGCGGGCAAAGCCGCTCAAACCCGAAGCGTATACAATCGGGAAATCCAGCTGCTCGTCGGTGGCGCCCAGCGCGTCGAACAGTTCGAAAGTTTGGTCGATGACCCAGCTCGGACGGGCGGAAGGTTTGTCGATTTTGTTAATCACTACAATGGGTTTCAAACCCAGTGCCAACGCTTTTTTGGTGACGAAGCGGGTTTGCGGCATCGGGCCTTCCTGTGCATCCACCAGCAGCACCACGCAATCGACCATGCCCAATACGCGTTCGACTTCGCCTCCGAAGTCGGCATGTCCGGGGGTGTCGACGATGTTGATGTGGAAGCCTTCGTATTCGATGGCGGTGTTTTTGGCCAGAATGGTAATGCCGCGCTCTTTTTCCAAATCGTTGCTGTCCATCACGCGCTCGTCAACCTGCTGGTTTTCGCGGAATGTACCGCTCTGGCGAAGGAGTTGGTCTACCAGAGTGGTTTTGCCGTGGTCGACGTGGGCGATGATGGCGATGTTGCGGATTGCTTTCATGAGAAAAATCTTGTGTTTGTAGTCAGTCAAAACGGGCAATTATAACATGGTGTGCGGAAAAATCCTGCGTCTTCGGCGGTAGGAAGACACGGGTTTGCAGAACAGTTTAAGTATTTGATCGGTTTTGCAAAAGATAATGGCTTGTATTTGGTTTCCGGTTGCGGCAGGCCGTCTGAAAACAGGCGGGTTAAAGGTTAAAGTGTGTAAATTAATTTTGCCGCTGCAAGCGTTTATCAGTTCTTTTTTGATTTGTTTTTGTTTTGCGACAAGGAGATAGCTTTCGGTTTGGATGGTCGGGCGGTGTTTTACTTGTGAGAACTATTTGTATTTTAAATAGAAAATTTGAAATAACCGTTTTTTTTTGAAAGAATGGCGCCGTTGCCGGTGAGCGGGTATGCCGAAGCCGGAGATTGTTCAGAAAGGAAATGAAATGCAAGGCGATAAAGCGGTGATTGATTATATGAATGAGTTGCTGGCGGGCGAACTGGCTGCACGCGACCAGTATTTTATCCATTCGCGTATGTATGCCGAATGGGGCTACAACAAGCTGTTTGCGCGTATCGGTCACGAAATGGAAGATGAAACCGGTCATGCCGAAGTGTTTATCCGCCGTATCCTGATGCTGGGCGGTACGCCGAATATGGTGCCGGCCAAAATGAATATCGGCACCGATGTGGTGTCCATGCTCAAAGCCGATTTGAATACGGAATTGGAAGTGCAGGCCGCGCTGAAAAAAGGTATCAGGCTGTGTGAAGAGAAACAGGATTACGTTACCCGCGATCTGATGGTGGCGCAGCTGAAAGATACCGAAGAGGATCACGCGCACTGGCTGGAACAGCAATTACGCCTGATTGATTTGGTGGGCATTCAAAATTATCTGCAAAGCCAGCTGTAAGCAGGCCGTCTGAAAAGGAGTATATGATGCAGGGCGACCGTTCGGTAATCCGCAGCCTGAATAAAAATCTGGGGCTGCTGCTGATTACCATCAACCAATATTTTCTTCATGCGCGCATTCTGAAAAACTGGGGTTTTGAAGAATTGGGCGAACATTTCTACAAGCAGTCGATTGTCGAGATGAAGTCGGCCGATGCGCTGATCGAGCGGATTCTGCTGCTGGAAGGTCTGCCGAATCTTCAAGAGCTGGGCAAGCTGCTCATCGGCGAGCGTGTGGAAGAGATTGTTCGGTGCGATTTGAGCAAAGAGCAGGAAAAACATGCCGCGCTGGTTGAAGCGATTCAGGTGTGCGAAGCGCAGCAGGATTATGTTTCGCGTCAATTGCTGGAAAAACAGAAAGATATTAACGAAGAGCATATCGACTGGCTGGAAACCCAGCAGGAGATGGTGGCCAATCTGGGTTTGATGAATTATCTGCAAACGGCGGCCCAGGAAGACTGATGCCGTCTGAAAGGCGGAACAACGGGCGGTCTGCATCGGCAGGCCGCTTTTTTGTGCTTGTGGGCGGAATATTTATTCAGCATAATTTGTCCGTAAATTTTTGGCGGAGTGGAGAAATGCGGCGGTATCTGGCGGCGTGGCCGGCGGGGGTGTTGTTGTCGTTCGGTTTGGCGGACATACCGCCGCTTTGGCTGTGGACGGCCGCCGCCGTGTTGCTGTTGCCTGCCGCTTTGCGCTTCCGCCGCCTGAGGCCGCTGCCCGTTTTGCTGGCCGGAGCGGCGTTTGCGGTGTGGCAGGTTCAGACGGCCTTGGACGGGCAATGGCCGACGGAGCGGCAAGGGCGGGAAGTGTTGCTGGTGCGGGTGGCGGACTTGCCGCAAACCGACGGGCGGCGGACGGTGTTTGCCGCCGACGCGTGGACGGAGGACAAGCGGTATTACCGTCTGCGCTTGTCGGATTATGAGGGGCGCGACTGGCCGGCGGGCAGCTATTGGCGGGTATCGGCGCGTTTGCGCCCGCCGGTGGGCGAAGTGAATTTGCGCGGTTTCAACCGCGAGGCATGGGCTTTGGCCAACGGTTTGGCCGGTATCGGCAGCGTGGGCGCGGCGCGGACGGCGGTTGATGCGGAAAAACGGCCGTTTTCAGACGGCCTGGCGGCCGTGCGGACGGCGGTCAGTCTGCGCTGGCAGCGTTGGTACGGGCAGGGCGCGGACAACGGGGTGGCGCTGATGCGGGCGTTGAGTGTGGGCGAGCAGGGGGCGTTGTCCGATGAAATGTGGCAGGTACTGCGCCCGCTGGGGCTGAATCATTTGGTGAGTATTTCGGGGCTGCATGTCTCGATGGTGGCTCTGCTGGCTGCCGTATTCGGGCGGGTGCTGCTGAAATATGCGCCGCATACGCCCAAACGGCCGCGTCTGTGGCTGCTGACCGTCGGTTTGGCGGCAGCATGGGCGTATGCGGCGTTGGCCGGTTTTGCCGTACCGACGGTACGTGCGGCGGCCATGCTGACGGTGGTGGCGCTGGCATGGGTGCGGGGCGGCACGGCATCGGTGTGGACGGCTTGGTGGACGGCGTTGGCGGGGGTGCTGACGCTGTGGCCGACGGCAGTTCTGGCGGCGGGGACATGGTTGTCTTTCGGTTTGGTGGGTGCTTTGCTGTGGGGCGGTAGTTGGCGCACGGGCGAGCAGGGCGGAAGGTTGTGGCGGGCACAATGGGCGGCGGGCGTGATGTCGGCAGTGATGCTGGGTTACGGATTTGCAGTGTTGCCGTTATGGAGTCCGGCGGTCAATCTGCCCGCGATACCGTGGTTTTCATGGGTGTTGGTGCCTTTGGCACTGGCCGCTTCGGCAATACCGTGGCCGCCGCTGCAACAGGCGGCGGTTTGGTTGGGCGAATACACTTGGCGCGCGCTGGCATGGTTGGCCGAGTATGCGCCCGAGTGGTCGGTAGCCGCCGCACCTTGGCCGCTGGCGGCTGCCGCATTTTGTGCCGTGGCGGTATGGCTGGTACCGGCGGGCTTGGGGTTGCGCCCGTGGGCGGCGGCGGTTTTGCTGCTGTTTGTGCTGTACCGGCCGGAGCGGCCGCCGTCAGGCCGTCTGAATGTAACGGTGCTGGACAGCGGGCAGGGTTTGGCAGTATGGCTGCAAACGGCCAATCGGGATTTGTTGTTTGATACGGGAACGGCCGCCGCTGCCGGCGGTCAGGTCATACTGGCATTGCGTGCGGCCGGTGTGCGGCGTTTGGACGCGCTGGTGTTCTCGCACCGGGATAACGATCACGACGGCGGCGGGCAGATGGTGCGGCAGGCATTTGTGCCCGATAGAGTGTGGGCGGGGCAGCCGGAGTTTTACAGCGGGGCACGGCACTGTTCGCCCGCATCGTGGCAGTGGGACGGTGTCCATTTCGAGTGGCTGACACCGGAGGAGCCGGCCGACAGCGATAACGGGAAGAGCTGTGTGCTGCGGGCGGTGGCCGGCGGGGAGGCGGTGCTGCTGACCGGTGATTTGGACAGTCGGGGCGAGCAGCGGCTGATAGCGCAATACGGTTCCGCGCTGTTCAGCCAGCTGCTGATTTTGGGACACCACGGCAGCAACACGTCGTCTTCGGGGCGTTTTTTGAACAGTGTGTCGCCCGAATATGCCGTTGCGTCCAGCGGTTATGCCAATGCCTACGGTCACCCGTCGCCTGCCGTGCAGAACCGTGTGCGCGCCCACGGCGGCCGTCTGCTGCGTACCGACTTGTCCGGTGCATGGCGGTTCGAACTGGGGGCGGGAAGGCGGTTGCCCGTCAAAGTGCGGCCGTGGCGGCCGTATTGGCAGAAAAAGCCGTTTGATTGGGTATGAAAACAACACTGTATGATTACAGCAGCAGGAAAAGCTGTAATAAATTGTATAAAGCTGAGACAGGAAAATACTTTGCCACTATACTTGTCCGCCTGCCTTTTTCCGGCAGGCGGCGGTACTTTTCCCGCGGCCGCTTGTGCCGTACCGGTTTTCATACGGCCTGTTTCCCATTTTTCGAATACTGTGATCTATGAACCCGCTCCAATCCAAAGCCAAAACGCTGCGCGTGCTGAGTGCCTCGGTGATGCTGATGCTGGCACCGTGGGCCGCGCAGGCTGCGCAGTTGCAGGATATTCTGCGCTATTCGCTGGTAAATGACCCGCGCCTGATGGAGGCCAAAGCCAACGAAGACATTGCCAAAAGCGCCACGGCCGCCAGCAAAGCAGGGCATTATCCTGTACTCAGCCTGGTCGGCAATCAGGTAATGTACCAACAGAACGACCGGTCGAGCGACGACATGACGGGCGGTTTGGGTTTGCGCGGTACGTTGAACCTGTACTCTTGGGGCGGCGTGGAGGCTGCCGTCAACCGCGACCGCCAAAACGAAATTTTTTACCGCCACAAAACGGCGGAAACCCGGGAAGAGCTGGGCAGCACCATCGGCAAACTGTATCTCGAAGCCCTGCGCGCACTCGATGCCGTCCGTCTGAACGAAAAAAGCCTGGCGCGGCACAACAAGCTGTTGCAGGACTTGTCCGTGATTGTGAAATACGATGCCGGCCGCCGTTCCGAGATGGTGGAGGCTCAGGCGCGCCGCCTGCAAGTTCAGACCACGATTGCCCAGCAGCAGCGTACGCTTGCTATGGCGTTGAGCCGTCTGGCTTCCTATACCCCCGCACCGGTGGCGGCAAACGATTTGACCGATCCCTTCCGTTCGGAAACCGCCGCCGGCCTGATCAGCCGCTACCGCATCGAAGATTACGGCCAAACGCCGTCTTATCTGGCACAAAAGGCCGAGCGCGAGCGTACGGTATATGAGCGGGACGCGGCCAAAGCCGCCCGCAAACCCGCCATCAATCTGGAAAGCTATTTGAGCAATAAGAAAAAACAGGTTTATCTGAACCTGTCTTGGAACTTCTTCGACATGGCGGCGGCCTACAATGTCGATAAAAGCGTCTATACGGTTGCTGCCGCAGAGGCGCGCATGGATCAGATTCTGCGCGATGTCAGCGAGCGGGCGCGCACGGCGCAGGTCGATATGATTGAAAGCGAGCGGCGTGCCGCGATTACGGCCGAGCATATCGCCGCCCAGCAGGAAGTCGTCAAGGCGTTTGAATTACAGTTTAAAATCGCGCGCCGCAGTCTGGTGGATGTTCTGGATGCGTACAGCCAGCTGGTCAATATCGAACAGGCTTATTCTTCGGCGCAAAACGATTTCCGCGATGCGGCATTGGCTTATCTGACCGCCCAGTCGAAAGTTTCCGAATGGGCGGGACTGACGTTGGGTACCGATAACGGCGCGGGCCGTACGCTGTCGGTCAAACGGACGGACGGCACACAGGCGACCGCCGGAGGCGGCACGTCCGAAGTGCCGTCGGCCGCACCGCTTCCCGACCGTTTTACCGAACGGGCGGGCTTGAAGATGCCGTCTGAAAACGACGGATTTGTCTATCCTTACGGCGGTATTCCCGTTGCGGACAGCTATGCCGAACGTTTGGCCGCAGAGGCGGGCGGGCAGGCCGGCAACAGCCGTGGGCAGCCGTCCGAAACCGAAGCCGTTCAGACGGCCTCTCCCGCGACGTTTGCCGAACGGGCGGGCTTGAAGATGCCGTCTGAAAACGGCGGATTTGTCTATCCTTACGGCGGCATTCCTGTTGCCGACAGTTACGCCGGGCGTTTGGCTGCCGAAGCGGCCGCCGCCATTGAAGAAGAATCCCTTACCCCACCCTGAACCATCATGAAATCCATTATCGACCATATTGCCCTGACCACCAGCCTGTTGGGCGCGCCCGTTTCTGCGGCGGCTCTGTCGGCCGATGTGGTGCGCGACGGCAAGTTAAACGCCAATTTCCAGTCGCTGAAAGAAGTGCTGCGCAGCCACGGCTTCGACAATACGCTTTCCAAGCGCGCACTGCGCGACATTCCTTCTCTGGCTCTGCCTGCGGTACTGATTCTGCACAACGAAGATGCCGCCGTACTCACTTCTGTCGACGGTGTGGGCGACGAGCGCATCTACCGCATCCGTCAGACAGACGGCCTCGAACGCAGCCTGAGCCAGGCCGAATTGTCGGCGGTGTATCTGGGTTTCTGCTGGTTTATCAAACAGAAACAGATTTCCGACAGACGCTCCGAGCTGCCCGAATACCACTTGCCGAAATCATGGTTCTGGCAGGTAATCTGGCGTTTCAAAGGCTATTATTACCAAGTCATTCTGGCGACGTTTCTGATTAACTTTCTCGCCTTGGTCAGCTCGCTGTATGTCATGAACGTTTACGACCGCGTGATTCCGAACCAGGCCTATGAAACGCTGTGGGTATTGAGCATCGGCGTGGTGTTGGCGGTAACGTTTGAATTTGTCGCCAAAATGATACGCGGCTATCTGACCGATGTGGCAGGCAAAAAAGCCGACCTGATTATCAGCTCGGCACTGTTCCGCCGCGTGATGGCGCTGCGGCTGGCAGAACGCCCGGCATCGGCAGGCTCGTATGCCAACAATCTGCGCGATTTTGAAGCGGTGCGCGAGTTTATGACCAGTGCTAGCCTCTTGGCTTTGGTGGACTTCCCTTTTCTGATTCTGTTTGTCGGTGTGATTGCGGTTGTGGGCGGGAAATTGGCACTGGTGCCGGTGCTGATTATTCCGACCGTGCTGCTGGTCAGCTTTATCGCGCAGCGGCCGCTGGCAAAATATATCAATGAATCGATGAAAGAAAGCTCGCAGCGGCAGGGGCTGCTGGTGGAGTCGCTGGAAGGCATCGAAACGCTGAAAACCAATAATGCGACCAATTGGGCACAGCAGCGTTGGGACGGTTATACCGCCAAGACCGCCGCATCGTCGATTAAAGTGAAAAACACCAGCAATTTTGTGGTGAATTTCGCTGTGGCGATGCAGCAGCTCAATACCGTTTTTCTGGTGCTGCTGGGAACCTACCTGATTCATGCCGAAAATCCGGCCGACCGCATTACCATGGGCGCATTGATTGCCGCCGTGATTCTGTCGGGGCGCGCGCTCTCGCCCCTGTCGCAAATGGCCGGGCTGGCCACGCGCTTCCAGCAGGCCAAACTGGCGTTGAGCGGTGTCAATCAGATTGTCGATCGGCCGGTAGAGCGCCACCCCGACCGCAATTACATCACGCTGACTCCGGCGCAGGGGCAGATACGTTTCGAGCAGGTGTCGTTTGCTTACGGTCAGGAAGGTGCAGAAGCACTGAGCCAGATAAATCTTCTGGTTCAGCCCGGCGAAAAAATCGGTATTCTGGGCAGCATCGGCAGCGGTAAGAGCACCATGCTCAAACTGGCGGGCGGGCTGTTCGAGCCGGGGTCGGGCAACGTGATGTTCGACGGCGTGGATATGCGCCAGATTGATCCGAATTTCCTGCGCAGCGAAGTGCTGCTGCTCAACCAGTCGCCGCGCCTGTTTTTGGGTACGCTGCGCGAAAATATGGATTTGGCGCGTACCGACGGCTATTCCAGCGATCAGGAACTGATTGACGCGCTGCGCCGTTTCGGTCTGGACCGCGTTATCCGCAGCCATCCGCGCGGTTTGGATATGCCTTTGGGCGAAGACGGTATGGGCTTGTCGGGCGGCCAGAAACAGATTGTCGCTTTGGCGCGCATGACCTTGCGCCAGCCGCGCGTGGTGCTGTTGGACGAGCCGACTACCGGCTTGGATCAGGCCACCGAAATCACCGCGTTGCAGGGTATTGCCCAGTGGGCGCAGGACAAAACGCTGCTGGTCGTTACCCACCGTCCGCAGGTACTGCAAATTGTCCGGCGCATTGTCGTGGTCGAAAACGGGCGGATTGTGATGGACGGCCCGCGCGATTTGGTGTTGAAAAAGCTGATGGAAAACGAGCAGGCACAGAAAGAAGCCCGCCGCAAAGCGCAAGCCGGACAGTTGGCCGCGCAGGCGGCAAAAGAGGCACAGGCGGCACAGCCGGACGGGCAGGATACCCGGCCGCAGCAGGCCTGACAGTTCAGCAGCAAGGCCGTCTGAAAACACGGGTTTTCGGCTTTTTCAGACGGCCTTTCAGACTTAACGGATAATCATCATGAGTCATCAAACAGAAAACAAAGAAACGCTGAAATCAGGCGATCTGGCGTTGGTCAACGATTTGAACGCCGCTTTGCAGAAGGAAAAACACACCGGCAAATTTTGGGTCATCGGTCTGCTGGCGGTGTTTTTGACCGTATTTGTCATTTGGGCATACAACAGCCCGCTGGAAGAAGTAACGCGCGGGCAGGGCAGTATTATCCCGAGCAGCCGTGAACAGGTGATTCAGAGCCTGGATCAGGGCGTGGTCAAAGACATGAAAGTGCGCGAGGGCGATGTGGTGGAACGCGGCCAGATTCTGCTGAATCTGGACGATACGCGCAGCTCGGCCGTATTGCGCGAGAGCGAAGCCAAAGTGGCGAATCTGGAAGCCATGGCCGCCCGGCTGCGTGCCGAAGCCTACGGCAGCCCGCTGACGTTTCCGAAAGGCCTGAGCAGGGAGCTGGTGCAGCGCGAACAGGCGGCCTATATCGCGCGCCGCCGTGCCGTTGTGGACGCAGTACAGGGTTTGGCGCAGAGCAAAGCCGCTCTGGATCAGGAAATCGGCATTACTGCGCCTATGGTGCGGCAGGGCGTGGTATCCGAAGTCGAACTGCTGCGTATGCAGCGCGAATCGAATGATCTGGCTTCGCAGATTGCGCAGCGGCAAAACGACTACATAGCCAAATCCAGCGAAGAATTGGTGCGCATCGAATCCGAATTGGCACAGGCACGCGAAAATATGGCGATGCGCGCCGATCCTGTGGAGCGTTCGCAAATCCGTGCGCCGATGAAGGGCATTGTGAAAGACATCCGCATCAATACCGTGGGCGGCGTAGTCAATGCGGGCGAAAACATCATGACGATTGTGCCGCTGGACGACAAACTTTTGGTCGAAGCCTATATCAGCCCGCGCGATGTGGCGTTTATCCACCCGGGATTGGATGCGGTGGTGAAAATCAGTGCGTACGATTATGCGATTTACGGCGGCCTGAACGGCAAGGTTACTCTCATCAGCCCCGACACCATCAGCAACAAAGAGCGTACCGAGCAGCTCAAACTCAATCCGAACGAAGTCTATTACCGCGTTCTGGTACAGACCGACGGCAACAGCCTGACCGACCGCGACGGCAAAGTACTGCCGATTATTCCCGGTATGGTGGCGAGTGTGGACATCAAAACCGGTGAAAAAACCGTATTCCAATACTTGACCAAACCGCTGACCCGCATGAAACAGGCATTGCGCGAGCGTTAAGCCGGACGGCGGCCGCAGGGGGGAACCCGGCGGCCGTTTTGATATGGCCGGCTGTGCAGTGCGTGCGGCTCCGCTTTTCAGACGGCCTGATTTGCCTGTTGCGGGCGAAAGGTTTAAAGTAGCGGTTTTTTGGGAGGCGAGATGAGCCATTCCGTGATTACCGTTATCGGCAAAGACCGCATCGGCATCGTGTACGATGTTTCAAAAATCATGGCGGAAAACAGGCTGAACATTCTCAACATCAGCCAGCAGCTGATGGGCGACTATTTCACCATGATTATCCTGGCCGATACGGCCGCCTGCCCGAAATCCCGCCGGGAAATGCTGGATCTGTTTGCCGCAGAGGGCGCGAGGCTGGCCTTGGATATCCGTATGCAGAACGAAGATCTGTTCAACGCGATGCACCGCATCTGAAAGGCCGTCTGAAACATGAATATCCAATCCGGCGAAATCCTCGAAACCGTGCGTATGGTGGCCGACCAGAACTTCGACGTGCGCACGCTCACCATCGGCATCGACCTGCACGACTGTATCCACCCCGACATCAACGTCCTCAACCGCAATATCTACGAAAAAATCACCCGGACCGGCCGGAATTTGGTAAAAACCGCCGAAGATTTGTCGGACAAATACGGTGTGCCGATTGTCAATCAGCGCATTTCGGTTACACCGGTTGCCCAAATCGCTGCGGCCACCGGAGCGGATTCGTATGTTTCGGTGGCGAAAACGCTCGACCGTGCCGCCAAGGCCATCGGCGTTTCCTTTATCGGCGGCTTTTCCACCCTGTCGCAAAAAGGTATGACGCCCTCCGGCCGTGTGCTGATCCGCTCCATACCCGAAGCCATGGCGGAAACCGACATCGTGTGCAGTTCGGTCAATATCGGCAGCACCCGCGCGGGCATCAATATGGACGCGGTCAAAATGATGGGAGAAACCATCAAGAAAACCGCCGAAATCACGCCGGAAGGTTTCGGCTGTGCCAAAATCGTGGTGTTCTGCAATGCGGTGAACGACAATCCGTTTATGGCCGGTGCGTTTCACGGTGCGGGCGAGGGCGGCGTGATGCTCAATGTCGGCGTGTCCGGCCCCGGCGTGGTACAGGCGGCATTGGCCGGTTGTGCGGACAAAGACTTGACCGAAATGGCCGAAGTCGTCAAAAAGACCGCGTTCAAAATTACCCGCGTGGGCGAATTAATCGGCCGGGAGGCGGCCAAACGGCTGGATATTCCGTTCGGCATACTCGATTTGTCGCTGGCACCGACACCGGCGGTGGGCGACTCGGTGGCGCGTATTCTCGAAGCGATGGGATTGAGCGTCTGCGGCACCCACGGCACCACCGCCGCGCTGGCACTGCTCAACGATGCGGTGAAGAAAGGCGGCATGATGGCTTCCGGTTCGGTGGGCGGTTTGAGCGGTGCGTTTATTCCCGTGTCGGAAGACGAGGGCATGATTGCCGCCGTCGAAGCGGGCGTGCTGACCTTGGACAAACTCGAAGCGATGACGGCCGTCTGTTCGGTCGGTCTGGATATGATTGCTGTGCCGGGCGATACGCCCGCGGCCACTCTCAGCGGCATTATTGCCGATGAAGCGGCCATCGGTATGATTAACGGCAAAACCACCGCCGTGCGCATTATTCCGGTAACGGGCAAAGGCGTGGGCGATACGGTGGAATTCGGCGGCCTGCTGGGCCGCGCGCCGGTGATGCCGGTCAAGGCCGGTTCCTGCGAAGTATTCGTCAATCGCGGCGGCCGCATTCCCGCCCCCGTGCAATCGCTGAAAAACTGAACCATCCCGTTTTCAGACGGCCTGAGTGTACGGAGGCCGTCTGAAAAACCGATTTGGACACTTTTATGAGCAGAATTGAAACCACTTTCGGCCGTCTGAACGGCCAAAAAGCCCTGATTACCTATATCACTGCGGGCGATCCCGATATAGGGACCACGCTGGAACTGATGCACAGCCTGGCGGCCGGCGGTGCCGACATCATCGAATTGGGCATACCGTTTTCCGATCCGATGGCCGACGGCCCTGTTATTCAACGGGCGGCCGAGCGCGCCTTGGCCAACGGTGTGTCGCTGCGCGGTGTGCTGGACGTGGTGGCACAGTTCCGCCGCCGCAACCATGATACGCCCGTGGTGCTGATGGGCTATCTCAATCCGGTACACAAAATGGGTTATGCCGAATTTGCCCGCGCGGCCGCAGCGGCGGGGGTGGACGGTGTGCTGACGGTGGACAATCCGGTGGAAACGGCCGAGCCGCTTTACCGCGAGCTGAAAGCCAACGGTTTGGATACTATTTTTCTGGTGGCGCCGACCACAGACGAAGCGCGTATGGCGGCCATCTCACAATTGGCCAGCGGCTTTGTGTATTACGTTTCGCTCAAAGGCGTAACCGGATCGGCGCAACTGGATACCGATGCCGTGGCGGAAAAACTGGCCGTGCTGCGCCGCCATATTTCCATTCCTATCGGTGTGGGTTTCGGCATTGCCGATGCAGCCGGAGCCGCCCGCGTGGCCGCCGTGGCCGATGCCGTGATTGTGGGCAGCCGTATCGTCAAAGAGATTGAGGCCAACCCGGGACGCGAAGCCGAAGCGGCCGGTGCTCTGGCGGCGCAGTTGAAAGCTGCGGTTTAGAATATTTACTTGATTATTCAAGGCGCGTTGTGCAAAAACATTGACTGTTTCCGGGCCGCTGGCTATATTGCCTGCAATTTGCGCCGCCTTTTGCGCGGCCGGCAGCGAGGCCGCCTGAAACCGTTAAGGAGCGAGAATCATGAGTTGGCTGGATAAAATCCTTCCCCCGAAAATCAAACGTGCGGACAAAAATGCTTCCGTTGTTCCCGAAGGTCTGTGGCACAAATGCCCGTCCTGTGCCGCAACGGTGTACAGCACCGAACTGCTGAAAAACGACAAAGTCTGCACCAAGTGCGGCCACCACAATGCCATGACCGCCCGCGAGCGGATTAACCTGCTGCTGGACGAGGGCGGCCGCGAAGAAATCGGTGCCGCCGTCAAACCCGTCGATATGCTGAAATTCAAAGACAGCAAAAAATATCCCGACCGTCTGAGTGCCGCACGGAAAACCACCGGTGAAGACGATGCGCTGGTGGTGATGAAGGGCACGATAAACGGCCTGCCTGCCGTTGTGGCGGCTTTTGAATTCCAATTTATCGGCGGATCGATGGGTTCGGTGGTGGGAGAGCGTTTCGTGCAGGGCGTGCGCCGTGCCGCCGCCGACGGCTGCTCGTTTATCTGCGTGGCCGCCTCGGGCGGCGCGCGGATGCAGGAGGGGCTGAACTCGCTGATGCAGATGACGAAAACCAGTGCTTCGCTGCATCTGCTGAGCGAAAAAGGGCTGCCGTTTATTTCTGTGCTGACCGATCCGACCATGGGCGGCGTATCGGCCAGCTTTGCGTTTTTGGGCGATATCGTGGTGGCCGAACCCAATGCGCTGATCGGGTTTGCCGGCCCGCGCGTGATTGAGCAGACCGTGCGCGAAACCCTGCCCGAAGGTTTCCAGCGTGCCGAGTTTCTGCTGAAAAAAGGTGCCGTTGATCAGATTATCGACCGCCGCGAAATGAAGCAGCGTCTGGCCGGGCTGATTACCCTGCTGCGCCGCGAACCGGCTTTGACACCGCTTTAAGGGACTGTTTGCCGGCAGAGGCCGTCTGAAAACGGGAGACCGTTGTTCAGACGGCCTTTTGTCTGCCGACCGTGCCGGCTTCATCGCAGCGGCATCGGAGGCCCCGTCGGTACAGAATCGGGGAAACCGGCCGATATTGGCGGCGTGTGCAGAGGTTTACGGAAGCCCGCTGTATCCGTTTTCAGACGGCCTTGGTCCGGCAGTACGGGAAAAGCGGGGCGGCTTGGTGTATCATAGCGGGTTTGATGATGAGACGGGAGCAGTACGATGGCGGCGCAGACGGCGTTGGGCGATAAGAAAATGGCGGTTTTGCTGGCAACGATTGTGGCGGTGATGCCGTTGTCGATTGATGCCTATCTGCCTGCGATTCCCGCTTTGGCTGTGGATTTGGCGGCCGATGTGCACCGGATTGAGAAAAGCCTGAGTACGTTTATGTTCGGCGTGGCGTTGGGACAGTTGTGCGGCGGTTCGATTTCCGATGTGAAAGGACGGAAAACCGTTGCTCTGGCCGGTTTGGCGGTTTATGTGGCCGCTTCGCTGGCTTTGGCGTTGTTGCAGACGGTGGAGCAGCTGCTGGTGCTGCGCCTGGTGCAGGCGGTGGGCGGCGGCATGGCGGCGGTGATGGCCGGTGCGGTGGTACGCGATTTCTATCGGGGAAGGCAGGCCGCGCAGATGTTTGCTTTAATCGGCATTATTATGATGGCCGCACCGCTGGCCGCGCCGATGCTCGGTTCGCTGTTGCAGACGCTGGGCGGCTGGCGGCTGATTTTTGCGTTTCTGGTGGCTTATGCGGCGGCGGTGTTCTGGCTGGTCTGGCGTTTTCTGCCTGCCAGCGGCGGGACGGGCGGCCGTTTGGACCGCCGCTTTATCGGCGGTGTGCTGGCGCGCTATTACCGTGTTGTGCGCACTAAGCCGGCATTGGGTTTTCTGTTTTTTCAGGCGTTCAGTTTCGGTTCGATGTTTGTGTTTCTGACCGAATCGCCGTTTGTCTATATGACGCTGTACGGCCTGTCGCCGCACGCTTATGCCTGGGTGTTCGGCTGCAATATTCTGACGATGGCGGCGTTTAACCGCATCACGGCGTGGCGGCTCAAACGCGGCAGCAATGCCGAGGATATTTTGAAATGGGGGATTGCCGTGCAGTTGGCGGCCAATTTGGCCATGGCGGCGGCTGTGGTGGCGGGAAACGGTATGCCGCCTTTGGTGCTGCTGGTGGTGTGCGCCATGGTTTCGGTGGGGACGCAGGGGCTGATTGTTGCCAATACCCAAGCCTGTTTTATGGGTTATTTCCGCGCCATAGGCGGCAGTGCCAATGCCCTGCTGACGGCGTTTACTTCGCTCACCGGCGCGCTGACCGGCTGGCTGGCCACGGTGCTGCACAACGGGACGGCGTATGTGATGCCGCTGATGATGCTGGCTTCCACCCTGACGGGCTTGCTGCTGCTGTGGGCATTTTCCCGCCGCGTGTGGATGAAGGCCGTCTGAAAACGGCGCCCGGCCGGTTCAGACGGCCTGATTGGGCTCGGTACCGACAGATATAGGTATAGGACGGAAAAAAGCGGCGCAATGGATGCCGGATATGGGAAACCGCAGTCTGCGACAGGCTGCGGTTCGGCGTTTCAGGGACGGCTGTTTCCGCGTTCGGCTTTACGGTACAGCCACGGTGCCTGCGGGCTGCGGTTCTGCCACAGGCCGCTGCGGTTTCGGCGGGCTTCGTTTTGGGCGGCCGAGTAGGCGGCGAAATCGCGGCGGCTTTGTCCGCGTTTGGCGATGGAGGCATAGTGCCAGGCGTTGCCTTCGCGTATGGCGGCCAGATTGATGTCTTTGCCGTCCAGTCGGACGCGGGCGATGTCGCGCCGGTATTGGTCTTGGCCGAAAGTTTCGATTTCGACTGCACGGCGCAGCAGACGGCCGCGCAGGGCATCGCGTGCGGCCGTACCGTGCGCCTGTTGCAGTTCGGGCGCGTCGATATAGGCCAGACGGATACGGCGGCTGCGGCCGTTTTCGTCGCGTACGCGCAACGTATCGCCGTCGTGTACCGATTCGACGGTGGCAGAGTAGACCCCGGGGCGGCTTTCGCCGCCGAGCAGCCGGCCGACGGTTTCGATCCAGACGGCCGTTTCGCGGCTTTGGGCAGGCAGGACGGCCAAAACGGCAGCCGCAGCCGTGCCCAGCAGAAAGATTTTGATGTTCATGGTCGCGGGTATCGGAGCAGGCCGCAGCAGCGGCGCGGATTCAGGATTCCAAACGGTCGAGGCGGGCATTCAGGCGGGCGATGTCGTCGCGCAGACGGTCCACTTCGGCCGCCCAGCGGTCAAATTCGGCACGGGTAATCACGGGAGATTCGGGTTCGCGGGCGAAATCGGCACCCTGTTCCAGCAGGCTGAGGCCGATTTTTTTCAGGGCTTGTGCGGCTTGTCCGGCATGTTGGCCGATATGTTCTGCGGCCGTGCCGCCGAAGAGGCGGTTCAAATCGTCTCGGGCATGGTAGCGCAGGCTGCCCATGTGTTGCAGCAGGGCAAAGCCCAGCGCGGTGTCGCCGCGTATGGAGAAGTCGCCTACGCCGGGCGTTTGGCCGGCAAGCATTTTCTGCCACATGCCGTTGTGGAAAGTCAGTTCGGTATCGGCTTCTCTGTCGGACGGTTGGAGGTAACCGTCTGCATCAAAGCGGCCGTGTATGCGGAAACCGGCGGCCAGAATACGCACGCCGATGCCGTTGTAACCGGCCAGCGCGGCGCGTGTTTCGGGGTTCTGTCGGATAATGTGGTTAATCAGGGTGAGGGCCAACATAGCGGTTTTCATATTAAGGCCGTCTGAAAACGAGCGAAGCGGGTTTCTGCGAAGCAAAAAAACCATAAAACGGGTTTTGCGGAGCAAAAACCGCAGGGCGGGTTTGCGGAGCTAAAACCGGTCAAGCGGGTTTCAGACGGAATCGGGTTAATCGGTGTGCAGCAAGGCGGCAAATTCACGGTATCGGGTGCCGATTCGCCTGCCGCGGCCGCCCGGATAAAATTCGGGTTCAGGCAGGCCGAGTTTGGCAGCTTCGGCACGGTAAAACGTGCGTTTGTCGCGCAGCGGTGTTTCGACCAGATTGCGTACGCGGCGGCCGCAAGGTTCGGACAGGGCGGCTGTAATGGCACGAACGGCGCGGTCTTGGTGCAGCATACAGGCCGCTTCGTCGCCGTTGATGGCGGTTTGGCGGCGCAAAAGGGCGGTCAGCGGGTGGCGGGCGGCGGAATAGAGGCCGCCCAGGCGCAAAATGTCGATGTGCGGCACGGCGGCGTTCAGCAGCGCGTTTTCGGCGGCAGCGGTTTGCTGTGCCGATTCACTTTCGGGCATCAGGGGGCTGTCTTCGTCGCAGTCGCGTGCCGCCGAACCGTAGACGCCGATGCTGCTGCCGTAAACCAGATGGTGTACGCCTGCGGCATCGGCCGCATCGGCCACGCGCCGCATCAAACCCGCATAGTCGGTAACCGACGAGGGCGGCAGCAGGCACACCCAGGTGGTGCAGTCGTGCCAGCCGGCCAGCACGGCATCAAGGGCGGCGGCATCGTTCAAATCGGCGGCCGTCAGGCAGACGGGCAGGTTGATGTCGTCCGAAGTCAGGCGGCGTTTGACGGCTTTGATGTTGCAGCCGCTTTCGTAGAGTTTTTCGCCGAGTGCCCGGCCGAGATAGCCAAATCCGAGTATGGCGGTGCGTTCGGGAAGGGACATGGGTTCTGTTCCTCGGTGGCGGCAGGCCGTCTGAATCAGAGAACGGCCTGCGGATAGGAGCCGATGACTTTGACAAAGACATTGCGTGCGGCAAATTGTGCCAGCACATCGCGAATGGCGGTTTCGTCCCGATGGCCTTCGATGTCGATAAAAAACACGTATTCCCACAGCCCTGTCCGGCTGGGGCGGCTCTCGAATTTGCTCATCTGGATACCGGCTTGGCCG
Organism: Neisseria leonii; assembly: GCF_028776105.2. Taxonomy (NCBI): domain Bacteria; kingdom Pseudomonadati; phylum Pseudomonadota; class Betaproteobacteria; order Neisseriales; family Neisseriaceae; genus Neisseria; species Neisseria leonii. The sequence goes on from NZ_CP145606.1 coordinate 160,668, forward strand.
AAGGGCATAATCAGATCGCCCGCCGCGCCGGCACGGTTGGGCGTGGAGAAAACCAGCGAGGTTTTGTCGCAGCCGGTGGGCGTGGTGCTTTGGTGGCCGAGTACCAGAAAACGGGTGGTATTGTTCGGTTCGTCTTCGATATTGCGGGCGACGGGGTTCAGGCCGTAGATTTCGGCGGCGGTAATGCCCGCCACGGCCAGCGCGCTGTTGTCGGCAGCAGCCAGCCGTGCCGCTTCGCCGTTGCTGGATACGGGGATGCGTTCGACCGAGTCGGGCAGGTGTTTGTTGAGCCAGTCGCGGCATTGTGCCAATGCCTGTGCGTGGGCATAAACGGTGCGCACACCGTCCAAGCCCGCACTTTGGCGCAGCAGTTGGTGGTGGATGCGCAGGACGACTTCGCCGCAGGCTTGCAGCGGCGAGGAAACCAGCAGATCCAGTGTGCGGCCGACCGAGCCTTCGGTGGAGTTTTCTACCGGCACCACGGCATAATCGGCCTGCCGTGATTCCACCAGTCTCAGACAGTCGTCCACCGTGGCGCAGGCAACCGTATCGGCGGCGTGGCCGAAGTGTTTGACGGCGGCCTGCTGGGTGAAGGTGCCGGCCGGGCCGAGATAGGCGATGGTCAGCGGGCGTTCGACGGCCAGACATTCGCTCATGATTTCGCGGAACAGGCGTGCGGCCTGTTCGTCGGACAGGGGGCCCCGGTTGAGCGATTTAATCCGGCGCAAAACCTGTGCTTCGCGTTCGGGACGGTACACCACGCCCGTACCTTTCAATTCGCCGATGGCGCGGGCATGGCCGGCACGGCGGTTGAACAGTTCGAGAATGCGCGCGTCGATTTCGTCGATGGCATTGCGGTGCGGCAGTAAGGGATCGTCGGCAGACATGGTGTTTCCTGTGTGGCGCGTTGCGCTTATCGGTAACAGGCCGTCTGAAAACGGGTGCGGGGCGTTTTCAGACGGCCTGTCGGGTTACAGTTTGCCTGCCACTTTTTTGTTGCGCAGCAGACACAGCATATCGGCAGCCACATGGGCGGCGGCGATGGCGGTGATTTCGGCGTTGTCGTAGGCGGGGGAAACTTCCACCACATCCATGCCGACGATGTTCAAATCGCCCAGCGCGCGGATAATGCCCAATGCGGTATGCGAGTTGAGGCCGCCGGGGACGGGGGTACCGGTGCCGGGGGCAAAGGCGGGGTCGAGGCAGTCGATGTCGAAGGTGATGTACACGGGGCGGTCGCCGATGATATCGTAAATGCGTTTGACGGTGGCTTCGACACCGTTTTCGTTCACCCACGGGGCAAACAGCATATTCATGCCCATAAAGTCGCTGTTCCAAGTGCGGATGCCGACTTGGGCGGAGGTTTTCGGGTCAATCAGGCCGTCTTTAATGGCCTTGTAGAACATGGTGCCGTGATTGAGCGATTCGGGCGCGTCGTCCGGCCAAGTATCGCAGTGGGCATCGAAATGCAGCAGGCTTAACGGCCGGCCGTATTTTTCGGCATGTGCCTGCAACAGCGGGTAGGTAATGAAGTGGTCGCCGCCGAATGTGAGCATTTTCGCAGCGGAGTTTTGGATAATGTCCAATGCGTGCTGCTTGACGGTTTCGCGTATCGTCCACGGCTGGTGTGCGTCAAACCAGCAGTCGCCGTAATCGATAACGGCCAAATCGTCGAACGGGTCGAAACCCCACGGGAACAGATTCAGCTCGGCCAACTGCACGCTGGCGGCGCGGATGGCGGCAGGACCCAAACGTGCGCCGGGGCGGAAAGTGGTAGCCAAATCGAGCGGCACGCCCGACACGGCCACATCCACACCGGCCAAATCGCGTGTGTAGCGGCGGCGCATAAAGGATAATGCACCCGCATAGGTGTTTTCGATGGTGGAGCCTTGGAGGGATTCGCGGCGGAATGCGCCGTCGCCGTAGATTTTTTCATTCATGTGGAGGGTTCCTGTCGGTTTTAGGCCGTCTGAAAAGGGCTGGCCGCCTGCCGTATCGGGCGGCTTTATGCGCTCAGCCCGCTGCTGTATCCCATTCGTAATGGAGCCAGTCGTTGTTCTGTTCCGCCCCCAATCGGGCATAAAATTTCTGTCCGTCCGTGTTCCACGGCGCAACCGTCCATTTGATTTGCATACAGTTGCGGCGGACGGCTTCCGCTTTCAGCGCGGCCATCAGTTTCTCACCGGTTTTCTGTCCCCGGCAGCGGCTGTCCACATACAGTTCTTTTAAAAATACGACCGGCCGGTTTTGCGCGGTAAAGGGCAGGAAATAGTACACGGCGATGCCGACAATTTCCGTTTGCCGCACGGCAACCAGACAGTAAAAATCGGGCGGGTTTTTATCGAAACCGCATTGTTCGACAATCTCGGGCGTTATGGCAAAGCTGTCGATATACCGCTCGAATACTGCCAATTCGCGCATCAGCTGCCAGATTCCCCGGCTGTCTTCCCGCTGTGCGGGGCGGATGTGTATTTCGTTGTGTTCCATCAAAACGTATTTTTCAGGATTTGTGTTTGCGTTTGGCGCGCAGTTCGGCGATTTTGGTGCGGAAAAATCTGACCCGCAGGCGTTTTTTCCACCACAGCCAGATCAAAACAGCCGCACCGATGCCGATGAGGGCAAAGAGGCCGTATTGGAATTGGTGTACCCGGTGCATCAGCCATTCGCGGTTTTCCGCACCGTAGTTGCCCAGATACACCCACACCGGTACCGAAATCAGAGCGGCCAGCCCGTCCATCAGCAGAAACTGTAAAAACGATACTTTGCGGCTGATGCCTGCCGTGATGTAGATCGGTGTGCGCAGGCCGGGCAGAAAGCGTGCGACGAACAGGACGCGGTTGCCGTATTTGTCGAATTTTTCCTGCACTTGGGCATAACGTTTCGGAGTCATCACGCGGGCAATCAGGCGCACATTCAAAATTTTGTGTCCGAAAATGCGGCCTGCGGTAAACATCAGGCCGTCGCCCACCAAAACGCCCAACATGCCGACCACCACCATCATATGCACATCGGCATAGCCCAAGCCCGAAATGATGCCGCCGGCCACCAGTGTAATGTCTTCGGGTATCGGTATGCCGAAACCGCAGGCCAGCAAAACGGAAAACACCGCAGCATATCCGTATTGGGTAAAGAAGGCTTCCAAAAAGGCTAACATAAGAGAGGTGTCCTATCAGCGGGCGGGAAAACGGGCACGGCGGCTATTCTAACAGCAAGCCGCCTACTGTGCATGGCGTATGGCTTGGGCAATGCGTTCGGCACCGCTTTGCGCCCAGTCGGCCTGACGGGCTTCCACCATCACGCGCACGACCGGCTCGGTACCCGATGCGCGCAGCACCACACGGCCTTTGCCTCCGGCGAGTTCCTGTTCGACTTCTGCCAGTGCGGCTGCCGAAGCACTCTGCCAGTCGCTGCCTTTTTGCAGGCGGACATTAATCATGGTTTGCGGGAAAGGCTGCCAATCGACGGCGGCAGACAAATCCTGTTGCAGGATATTGAGCGAGGCCAGCACTTGAAGCGCGGAAATAATGCCGTCGCCGGTGTTGTGTTTGTCCATGCACAAAATATGGCCGGAGGCTTCGCCGCCCACCTGCCAGCCGCGTGCGGCCAACTGTTCCAGCACATAGCGGTCGCCCACTTTGGCACGGGCAAAGGCAATACCTTTTTCTTCTAGGGCCAGCTCCATCGCCAGATTGGTCATCACGGTGCCGACCACGCCGCCGAAATCCAGCCCCTGTTTGGTGCGGGCTTTGGCAATGACATAAATCAGGCTGTCGCCGTCATAGGCTTTGCCGTGTTTGTCCACCATCATCAGGCGGTCGCCGTCGCCGTCCAGCGCAATACCGTAATCGGCTTCGTTCTGTAAAACGGCCGCTTGAAGGGTTTTGGTGTGGGTGGCACCGCATTTTTCGTTGATATTGAAGCCGTTGGGCGTGTTGCCGATGGAAACGACTTCCGCCCCCAGTTCGTGAAAGACTTTCGGTGCCACCGCATAGCCTGCACCGTTGGCGGTATCGACCACCAGCTTCAAGCCGCGCAGATTCATATGGCTGGGGAAAGTGGATTTGCAGAATTCGATGTAGCGGTCGTCCGCACCGCTGATGCGGCGGGCGCGCCCAAGATGCGGCGAGGGTTCGGTCTGCATGGCTTCGTCGAGTTTGGCTTCGATTTCCAGCTCGACCGCATCGGAAAGTTTGACTCCGCCTTCGGCAAAAAATTTGATACCGTTGTCGGAAAAGGCATTATGCGATGCGGAAATCATCACGCCGGCCGACAGGCGCAGCGCGCGGGTCAGATAAGCCACACCGGGCGTGGGCAGCGGGCCGGTTTGCACCACATGAACGCCCGCCGAGGTAAAACCGGCCACCAGCGCGGCTTCGAGCATATAGCCCGAAATGCGGGTGTCTTTGCCGATGAGGACGGTGGGGGTGTGGCCGCTGTCGTGCTGTACCAGTACGCGGCCGGCGGCATAGCCGAGTTTCAGGACGAAATCGGGGGTAATCGGAAATTGCCCCACTTCGCCGCGTATCCCGTCGGTGCCGAAATATTTTCTGCTCATTTATGCTGCTCCTGAATCATTGTCCTGTGCCAGCGTACCGCCCAAAGCCTGCCAAACGGCCAATGCGTCGGCCGTGGCTTTGACATCGTGTACCCTGATGATTTTTGCCCCGTGCGCCACGGCGGCCAAAGCGGCCGCCACGCTGCCGTGTACCCGTTGTGCGGCATCGGATTCGCCGATCAGTTCGCCGATCATGCGTTTGCGCGATACGCCGACCAGTAGGGGCAGGCCGCAACTGTGCTGCACGTCGTTCAGACGGCGCATCAGTTCGATATTGTGTGCCAGCGTTTTGCCGAAACCGAAGCCGGGGTCGAGAACGATACGGTTGCGTGCGATGCCTGCGGTCAGGCAGGCCTGCACCCGACGGTTCAGATAGGCGGCCACTTCGCCGACGGTGTTGCGGTAATGCGGCTCTGCCTGCATGGTCGGCGGCTGCCCCTGCATGTGCATCAGACAGATGCCGGTGTCGGGGTGGGCGGCCAGTGTTTCGGGTGCACCTTCATCTTCCAAAGCCTGTACATCGTTGATGATGTCCGCGTAACCCGCTTCAAGCGCGCGCTGCATGATGGTGCGGCGGCGGGTATCGAGGCTGACGGGCAGGTTCCATGAAACCAGTTCGCGCAAAACGGGCGCGACCCGCCGCCATTCTTCTTCGGGCGGGACGGCGGCCGCGCCCGGACGGGTGGATTCGCCGCCGATGTCCAATATATCGGCACTGGCTGCCGCCAGCGATTCGGCATGGTGTAAGGCCGTCTGAATATTGCCGCTGTAATGTCCGCCGTCGGAGAATGAGTCGGGCGTGAGGTTGACGATGCCCATGATTTTCGGCGCACTCAAATCAATTGAGAATCTGCCCGCCTGCCAGATCGGTTTCATGCGGAATATTCCGTGCGGATAAAGTAAAGCGGCATTATAGCAAAAAGCGCCGCAAGGGAAGGCTGCGGCGCGGTTGGGGCGGCGGTTTTTACTGCGGTTTGCACAGTGTGTGGCGAAAATGAGTACGCAAGGCAAAAGGGAGAGGCCGTCTGAAAACCGCCGCCGTTTCCGGCAACCCGTTTTCAGACGGCCCCGGTTGTGTGCCGTCAGAACGGAATGTCTTCGTCGATGTCTTCGACGGGTTTCACCGGTGCGGCAGGGGCTTGGCGGCGCGGTGCGGCCGGCGGTTCGCTGTTGTAGTTTTGCGGCGGTGCGGCCGGACGGCTGTTCTGCTGTGGGGCGTAAGCGGACTGGTCATCATCATAAGGGGCGCTGCTGCCGCTGTTCTGGCGGCCGCCCAGCATCTGCATTTCGTTGCCGATGATGTCGTAGGCGGTACGTTCGATGCCGTCTTTACCGGTGTATTTGCGGCTCTGGATACGGCCTTCGATATAGACTTGGCTGCCTTTTTTCAGATATTGTCCGGCGACTTCGGCCAGACGGCGGTAGAGCGTGATATTGTGCCATTCGGTGCGTTCCTGACGCTGGCCGGTCTGGCGGTCGTTCCAGCTTTCACTGGTGGCGATGGAAAAATTGCAGACCGGATCGCCGTTGGGCATATAGCGTACTTCGGGATCGCGGCCGAGATTGCCTATCAGCATGACTTTGTTCAATGACATATTTATTTAAGCTCCGGAGATGATGTTTTCTGCTGCCTGCCGGTCGAAACCCTGTTGCAGGGCCTGGATATAGACGGTGTCGCCGTTGCGGCTGAAACTGACTTGTTCGACACCGGGCAGGCGGGTCAGGGCAGAGTGTAATTCGTCTTGGCGGTGCTGCCAAGTTTTTCCCGTGCTGAATGCCAGATTGCGCACGGGACGGGGCGCGGCGGCGCGGGCGGCGGAAAGCAGCCAGATCAGGGTCAGCAGGGCGGCGGCGAGAAAGGCCGTCTGAAAGCCGTAGTGTTGCAGCAGGCGGCCGCCGATCAGGCCGCCGCAGAACAGGCCGGCCGATTGCAGGGTGTTGTACACGCCCATGGCCGTGCCTTTGAGGGTGGGCGGGGCGGTTTTGGAAACCATAGAGGGCAGGCTGGCTTCGAGAATGTTGAAACCGGTGAAATAAACGGCCAGCGCGGCGGCAATCAGCCACAGGCTGCCGCTGCCGAAAGCGAGTATCAGCATGGCGGCGAGTGTGAGTGCGATGCCCGTCAGGAAGACGGGTTTGAGCTTGTTGCGGGTTTCGCCGACGATGATGGCCGGTATCATCAATATCAGTCCGATCAGGGTGGCGGGCAGGTAAAACTGCCAGTGGCTGCTTTTGGCCATGCCCAGCTGTTCCAGCGCGAAAGGCAGCGTGGTAAACAGCAGCATCATGCCGCTGTGCAGGGCGAAAATGCCGAAATTCAGCTCCATCAGGCGGCGGTTGCGGAAGACTTCGCCCAAGCGTGCGGGCTGCGCCTGCGCATCTTCATGCTGTCTGGCCGGTGCGTTCGGGGTGTAAAACAGTACGACGAAAATACTGATCAGGGTCAGCAGGCCGGTAAGGGCGAACAGGCCGCCGACGCCGATTTTCGCGCTCAGAAGCGGCGAAAGTACCAGGCTGGCGGAAAACGTCAGGCCGATGCTCAGGCCGATCATGGACATGGCGCGGGTGCGCACTTCGCTGCGCGTCAGATCGGCGAGCAGGGCGGTAACGGCCGCGCTGACCGCCCCCGCTCCTTGGAGCGCGCGGGCGGCAACCAGCATTTCCAGCGAATCGGCGGCGGCGGCCAGAAAGCTGCCTGCGGCAAAAACGATGAGGCCGGCGACAATGGTTTTTTTGCGGCCGAAGCGGTCGGAAGCAAAGCCCAGCGGCAGTTGCAGCAGGGCTTGGGTCAAACCGTAAACCCCCATCGCCAGCCCCGCCAGCGCGTGATTGCTGCCGGTACCGGGCAGCGAAGCGGCATAGACCGCCAGAACGGGCAGCACCAGAAACATACCCAGCATACGCAGCGCGTACACACCGGACAGGGAGACGGCGGCGCGCCGTTCGGCAGGAAGGAGGGGGGAGGCTGTTTTGGCCATGAGAAATCCGCCTTGAATCAAACCCGCAGATTATACCGCTTTCGGCGGGCGGGTGCAGGATATGCACCAACGGTTTTCGCTTGTACCGCACCGTTGCGGTTTCGGCGGATTTTGGTACAATACCCCGCATGGATGCCGTGCAAGCCGCCGATTTTTTTCGGGCGGCTTGCCTTTTTCTTTATTTGTATTGGGCCGCAGGAAAACCGCCTGCGGCGGAGAAAGTAAATATGCAGAAAATTCCTTTGACTTTGCGCGGTGCCGAGTTGCTGAAAGAAGAGTTGCAGCATTTGAAAAGTGTGGCACGGCCGGCTGTGATTGAGGCGATTGCCGAAGCGCGTTCGCACGGCGATTTGTCGGAAAACGCGGAGTATGAGGCGGCCAAGGAGCGTCAGGGCTTTATCGAGGGGCGCATTGCGGAGGTGGAAAACAAGCTGTCGATGGCGCACATCATCGATCCGGCCGAAATCCATGCCGACGGCAAAGTGGTGTTCGGTGCGACGGTTACGCTGGAAGATTTGGAAAACGGCGAAACCGTACGCTATCAGATTGTGGGTGAAGACGAGGCAGATATTAAAGAAGGCAAAATTTCGGTCGGTTCGCCCATCGCGCGTGCCCTCATCGGCAAGGAAGAGGGCGATGTGGCCGAAGTGCAGGCACCGGGCGGTGTGCGCGAATACGATATTGTGTCGGTGGAGTATATTTAATCTGCCCGATTGATGCGGACGCATCTGGCCGTCTGAAAACCGGGCACAGCCGTTTTCAGGCGGCCTGTGGCGGTAGCGATGCGGCGGTGTTGCCGTTTGTGCTTTTCATGATACCATCGGCCTGTTTTGTCATAAAAAACAGCAGAATCGGGGAGCAGCAATGAATCGAGTGATAGCCGTTTTGTGCGGTGTGTGGCTGGGTATGCAGATTATGGCGGGCTATATTGCCGCTCCGCTGCTGTTTTCCCGTCTGCCGCGCTTGGAGGCAGGTGCTTTGGCCGGTACCATGTTCGGCATCAATCATTATCTGGGTTTGGCAGTATGGGGACTGGCGTATTGGGCGGCACGGCACGGTATGCGGCACGGATTTTCTACCGGCCGTTCGGCAGCACCGAAAATGATTCTGCTGCTGTTGGTACTGCTGGCGGCCAACCAGTTTCTGATGACACCGGTTATCGAAAGCCTCAAAGCGGGCGGCAGCCACTGGCTGTCGGATTGGGTCGGCGGGTCGTTTGGCAAGTGGCACGGCATATCCAGTGTGCTTTATTTGCTGTGCTGCCTGCTGGGTTTGGGGCTGCTGTTGCGCTATCTGCGTTTTGATGCCCGTTGAGGCCGTTTGCTTCTCTTCAATGAACAGCCGTCCGTTGGGGCGGCTGTTCGGATATTTGCCGGCATTGCGGGATAGTGTTGCCAATCCGCCGCAGTGCCGTTTCCCTGCCGTCTGTGCTGTTTTCAGACGGCCCCGTTGATGATTTTACAGGCCGGTTTTGATGAAATCCTTACTTGATTTTGTTCCGCTGATTGTTTTTTTCTATCTCTACAAGACCGTTGATCCGGCCGATACCGCCCACCCGCTGCTCAAACTGACGGGTGCGGCCGGTGCGGGCAACAATCATGTGCTGGCCGCCACGGCCGGGCTGGTTTTGGCTACGGTGGCGGTGTACGGCTATTTTTTAGTCAGCCAGAAATTCCGCCTGCAACGGCAGCAGTGGTTTGTCTTGGCGATGACGCTGGTGTTCGGCGGCATCACGCTGGCGTTGAGCGACGATTACTATATACGCCTGAAAGCCGTGCTGATTAATGCGGCGTTCGGCATCGGGATTTTGGCTTCGCCCCTGTTTTTAGGCCGCCAACCGGCGGTGCGGAAACTGTTTGAACCCGTTTTGGTGCTTTCGCCGCAGGGCTGGCGGCGGCTCAATTGGGCATTTGCCGCCATGTTTTTCCTGCTTGCCGCCTTACACGCGTTTTTCGCCTTTGTCTTTGCGGGCGGCCGCTATTGGGGCGAATTTACCGCTTTCGGCGATATGGCGGTCATGTTGGCGTGTCTGGCCGTCATGTTTTTTGTTCTGCGGCGGCATTTTCGCGCAGGGTGAGCTGAGTAGGTCGGATACTTCGTATCCGACATGATGCTGGTTGGCAGATTCTGACGGCGGCGCGGTTTTAATGGAAATTTCCTGTCGGTGTCGGATTCGAAAATCCGACCTACAACCTGAGGCCGGGTATTCTGTATCTACATGACACCGGCAGCGGAACCATCAATGTTTATGCCGTCTGAAAACCGATTCAGACGGCATTTTTTACAGCGGTTTTACGAACGGTAATCGGCGTTGATCGACACATAATCGTGTGTCAGGTCGCAGGTATAGATTTCGGCCGTTTCACTGCCGCGCGCCAGATGGATGCGTACGGTGATTTCCGCTTCGCGCATCACGCTTTGGCCGTCGGCTTCGCGGTAGTCTGCGGCGCGGCCGCCGTGTTCGGCCACTAAAACGTCTCCCAGCCACAGGCGTACATGGTCGACGTTCAGATCGGCGATGCCAGCATAGCCGACGGCGGCGAGAATGCGTCCCAGATTGGGGTCGGAAGCGGAAAAGGCGGTTTTGACCAGCGGCGAGTGGGCGACGGCGTAGGCCACTTGGCGCGCTTCGTCGCGGCTTTGCGCGCCTTCGACGCGTACGGTGATGAATTTGCCCGCCCCTTCGCCGTCGCGCACGATGGCCTGCGCCAGCTCCAAAGCCAGCGGGGCGAGCAGGTTTTTGAGTTCGGCGTAGCGCGGGTCGGCAATATTGTCGATTTCGCTCTGGCCGCTCTGGCCGGTGGCGATGATGGCAAAACTGTCGTTGGTGCTGGTGTCGCCGTCCACCGTGATGCAGTTGAACGACAGATCGGCGATTTCCTGCGTCAGCAGTTGCAGTACGGGCTGGGCGATTTTGGCATCGGTGGCGATGAAACCGAGCATGGTGGCCATATTTGGGCAGATCATGCCCGCCCCTTTGGCGATGCCGGCGGCACGGACGGTATGGTGCTCGCCGATGCCTGCTTCGCCGCCGGCGGCTTTGGGGACGGTGTCGGTGGTCATAATCGCGCGGGCGGCATCGGTCCAATGGACGGGGCGGACATGGGGCAGCGCATCGATGATTTTTTGATGCGGCAGCGGTTCGAGAATCACGCCGGTGGAAAACGGCAGTACCTGGCCGGTTTCGCAGCCGATTTGGGCAGCGGCTGCTTCGCAGACGGCCAGCGCGCGTTCGCGGCCTTCGCTGCCCGTGCCGGCGTTGGCGTTGCCGGTGTTGATGACCAGTGCGCGTATTTCGCTGCCGCTGTACAGATGCTGTTTGCACAGGTGGACGGGCGCGGCACAGAAGCGGTTTTGCGTGAAGACCGCGCCGACGGTGCAGCCGGGTGCCAGCACCATCAGTGTCAGGTCGTCGCGGCCGCTGTTTTTGATGCCGGCTTGGCCGGTAAAGATTTGAATGCCGTTGATGCTGGGGATTTCGTCGGCGGTTTTGATACGGTAATTGACCGGCATGGTTTGTCCTTTCTGGTGTGGGTCGGCTTTTCGGCTGCGGCGGATTCGGCTGCCCGAACCGGGCCGCAAAAAAGGTTAAGGTCTGTTTTCAGACGGCATCGGTGCCGCATCGGCAGGTTGTGCGGCTTGTTTGGCTGCTTTTTCTTCGGCGGCGGTTTCGGCTTCTATCCGCTGTTTGAAGCGTTGGCCGACGGCGTGGTAGAAGGGTTTGGGCGAGAACCGCCGCGATACCTGCGCGGCAATCAGCGATCCGATCAGCAGCCAGAACAACAGGCTCTGACTGCCGGTCATTTCCATCACCACCACGCTGGACGTCAGCGGCGACTGGGTGGCCGCAGAGAGAAAAGCCGTCATGCACAGCAATACCACCACATTCGCCCCCACACCCAAACCGCTCAAATCGGCAATATGCTGGCCGATCATGGCACCGATGGTGAGGCTGGGAGTAAATACGCCGCCCGGAATGCCCGCCCAATACGACAGTACGGTTGCCGCCCATTTGGCGGCCGCGATGGCGGGCGGTGCGTCATAAGTGCCGCGCAGGGCGGCAGAGGCTTCGTAATAGCCGGTACCCAGCGTTTGATTGCCGGTCAAAGTGGCCAGTGCGGCCAGCAGCAGACCGATGACGCCGGCAAGCAAAACCGGGTGGCGGCGCAGCAGGCCGCGGTGTTTTTCGGGCAGCAGCCATGCGGGCCCTTTGAGCAGCAGCCGCGCGAACAGGCCGCCCGCTATGCCGCACACCACAGCACCGCCTGCCACCCAAGGCAGCATATTTTTCAGCTCCACGCCGTAAAAACTGCGGAAATGCGGGTTGTTGCCCTCAATGGCGACCTGCACAAAACCGGCGGCCAGAATACCGATAAAAATCTGCCGCTCCCAGCGCAGCAGTACCGCGCGCCCCAATTCCTCGATGGCGAATACCACGCCGGCCAGCGGGGCGTTGAATGCGGCAGCCAAGCCGCCTGCCGCACCGGCTGCCAGCAAATCGTTCTCGCGCAGGCTTTGAAAAGCCAGCCCGCGTTTGCGGCACCAGCGTCCCCATGCCGACATGACGGCCGCGCCCACCTGAACGGACGGCCCTTCGCGGCCGATGGAGGCACCCGCCAGCATACCGAGGAAAGTCAGCGGGATTTTCAGCAGGGTTTCGCGGAAAGCCACCAGCCGTTTTTTCTGATGGCTGTGCGGCAGGGCGATGGAGGCGATGACTTGGGGAATGCCGCTGCCGACGGCATGGGGGGCGAACTTCTGTGTCAGCCAGACAATCAGCATCAGCCCCGGAGGCAGTGCCGTCCAGACAAACCACGGGTATTTCTGTGCCAGCATCAGATTGGTGGTCAGCGCGTAGTCGGCGAGTTTGGCGAAAAAGAGCGCAGTCAGTGCTACCAGCGCGGCACCGGCCAAAAGATAGGCCAGCGAAACGGTTTGGCGCGATAATCGCCGGGTTTTCAGCAGTCGGCGGGCAAAACGGCTGCTCCAAGTTTGCGGTTTCATGGCGGTTGGCGGGCAAAGGACACAATGGCGCGATTATGAATGCTTTTGCGGACAGGGAAAAGGGCGGCGGCGGAAAAAAGCGGCACGCGGACGCAGGGTGCCGGGTTCGGGCGGCGCGGTTACGGACACAGGCGATACTACATATGCCGTTCAGCGGTCGCTGCGGATACGCAGATAAGTGGCGAAACGCGGCAGGCCTTTGGCGGTGAAACCCCTGTACCGGTAGGTAATCGTGCTGCCGACGGGGGGCGGGTTGCTGCGGTCGGCATCTTTGAAACCGCTGCCGATTTTAAATTCGCCCGTTTCGTTGCGGCAGGTCAGCGAGCCGAGTTTGCCCTGATATTTGCCTTTGCCTTCATGATGGCGTACGACCACGCATTCGGCATCCTGTTGCGGTTTGAGTTTGAGGTAGTGGCTGCTGCGGCCGCTGCCGTAGGGCGCGTCGGGGTGGCGCAGAATGACGCCTTCGCCGCCTTTGGCGACAATTTGGCGCATCCATGTTTCGGCGTGCTGCTTGTCGCGCACGGTGTACTGTTCGATAATCCGAAGATTCGGTGCGGGGTGTGTTTTCAGACGGCCTGCCAATACGGCCAGACGCTGTTTGAGGCCGCCCGATGCCTGGGGTACATCGAACACATACATTTTCACGCCCGGCCAGTCGCCTTTGGCCGCGCGCACGGCGGCGGAAGTTGCTTCAAAACGGCCGCGTCCGCCGTATAGTTCGCCGTCCAGCGGATAGGGCGGGAAATTGTGGGTGAAACCTGCGGGCGGGGTGAACGCATAGCCCTGACGGCTGATGAGGCGGCTGCCGTCCCAATAGGCGCGCACGCCGTCCAGCTTTTCGCTCATCAGCCAGCCGCCGATATCCTGCCCGTTATACTCCTGCGCCAGCATCATCGGCGAAGCCGCCGCCACGGCAGACAGCAGATACCCGCACCACAACCAATCATATTTCATGCGCCGCTCCTTTATGATTTTGTCATAAATCATGCCGCGTATCGGAAAGGAATGCAAATGGCTTTACAAATCGAAATCATGCCGGTCACGCCGTTCCGGCAAAACTGTACCCTGATTTGGGACGATGAAAGCGGCGAAGCGGTTTTCACCGATGTCGGCGGCGATGCCGCATTTCTGGCCGATGAGGCGAAAAAGCGCGGTTTGACGGTCAAGGCCGCCTGGCTGACCCACGGTCATCTCGACCATGTGGGCGGCGTGGTGGATATGCGCGGGCTGCTGCCGGACATGGAAGTGGCCGGACCGCACCGCGACGACGAATTTTTGCTCGAATACCTGCCGACGGCCACCGCGCAATACGGTTTCCCCGTCTCACCGGCCTTTCTGCCCGACCGCTGGCTGGAAGAGGGCGAAACGCTGACTGTGGGCGCATACCGTTTCGGGGTGCTGCATATCCCCGGCCACACGCCCGGCCATGTGGTGTTTTACTGCGCACAGGCAGAACTTTTGGTCGCGGGCGATGTGCTGTTTTACGAAAGCATCGGCCGGACCGATTTCCCGCGCGGCAACCATGCGGATCTGCTGGCCAATATCCGCAGCAAGCTGTGGCCGCTGCCGGACACAACGCAGGTCATACCCGGACACGGCCGTCTGACGAGCATCGGCCACGAGAAAAAACACAACCCGTTTTTGTAAGTCAGTGCTAAATTGTGTCAAAAATACTGCTGACGGCTTGCCAGATGTGCGGCAGTAGCAAATACTTCCTGCTCGGCCGTTTTCAGACGGCCTTTTTCTTACGAATAAAAATGTGAATCCAACCTTCAGGAGCAAAAAATTATGTCTATCGATTTGGGCAATCTGCTGCAAAGCCAATTGGGCAATGTATTGGGCAACTTCTTGACCAAACAGGGCGAATCTGCCGAAAACGGCGCGGTGGCCGCCAATCTGGTGCTGCCTTCCGTGGTGGGCAGTCTGCTGAAAAACCTCAACAGCCGGCCTGAAAACGCGCGCAATCTGTTTGATCTGATCAACGGTCAGGCGGGGCAGAGCCTGAGCGGCGCCGTGGCACAAGCTTCCGAAGGTACCAACTGGCAGAGCCTGATCAGTCTGGGCAAAACCCTGCTGCCGAATCTGTTCGGCGGCAATGCGGCAGACGTGGCGGACGAAATCGCCAACCAAAGCGGCATCTCCAAAGCGGCTTCCGGCTCGCTGCTGGCTTTGGCTCTGCCTTTGGTATTGTCTGTGTTGCGCGGCGAGAACCTGAACATGGGCCAGTTGCTGCGTGTGTTGGGCGGCCAGCAGGAATGGTTGGGCGGCGCGCTGAATACCGGCCTGCTGTCTGCCTTGGGCATCGGCAGCGTGAGCGGCCTGAGCAGCAATGTAGCCGCTTTGGCCGCGAATCTGGGCGGTACGGCTGCTGCCGGTTCCGCTGCCGCAGCCGGTGCGGCAGCCAAAAAATCCGGTCTGGGCAAATGGCTGGCACTGGGTCTGGCCGCTCTGCTGGCACTGTTCGCCTTCAAGAGCTGCTCGGGCGATAAAGCGGCTGCGCCGCAACAGCCTGCTGCCGCTTCTGCTCCGGCCGAGGCTTCTGCCGTTGATGCACCGGCTGCCGCGTCGGAAGTTCAGGCTTCGAATGAACCCGTACCGGAGCCTTCCGCCGCGTCTGAAAGCAGCCAAGCGGTTGCCGGTGCTGCCGATACTGCCCGTGTCGTGTATGAAAACGGCGTGGTAACGTTCTACTTTGCTACGGCAAAAGCCGATGTGGCTGCCGATGCCGATGTCGTGGCCGCCGAGGTGGTTCAGGCCGGTAAAGACGGTAAAAAACTGGTCGTCAGCGGCTTTGCCGACAGCACCGGCAATGCTGCCGCCAACGAAGAATTGTCGAAAAACCGCGCCATGGCCGTTAAAGCTTTCTTGGAAGCACAAGGCGTGAATGCCGACAACATCGAACTGCGCAAACCGGAAAATACCACCGGTGCCGTGGGTAACGATGTGGAAGGCCGCCGCGTGGAAGTGCGTGTGGAATAAGCCTGACGAACCGGCTTGAAATAAAAGGCCGTCTGAAAACGGGAAAATGCCGTTTTCAGACGGCCTTTTGTTTTTACCGCTCTGTTACAATAGCGCGTTTGCCGCCTGTGCGGTGTGATGACGGAAATGAAGTAATGAGCTTGGAACGAAATACGGCTGCGGCAGGCGGACGGCGCGGCGGGGTATTCGGTGCGTATCGGGATCCGCGTGCCGTGGTGATGTTTTTTCTCGGATTCTCGGCCGGGCTGCCGATTCTGCTGATTTTTTCCAGTCTGTCGCTGTGGCTGCGAGAAGCGGGTGTGGAGCGCAGTACGGTAACGATGTTCAGCTGGGCGGCGTTGGCGTATTCGTTTAAATTTGTCTGGTCGCCGCTGATTGATGCGCTGCCGCTGCCGCTGCTGACCCGCCTGCTGGGCAAGCGGCGCGGCTGGCTGCTGCTGGCGCAGGTGTCGGTGTCTGCGGCCGTCTGCCTGATGGCCATCGTGGATCCGGCTGCAAACGGTGCGCTGGTCTATATGGCGGCGGCAGCGGTTCTGCTGGGCTTTTCTTCGGCCACTCAGGATGTGGTGATTGATGCCTACCGCATCGAAACCGCTGCGGGTAATGATGCGATGCAGTCGGTTACGGCGGCAACGTACAATGCGGGTTATCGTGTGGGCATGGTGGCGGCAGGGGCAGGCGCGCTCTTTCTGGCGGCAGGATTCGGTTCGCGTGAAGGCATGTATCTTTATAGTGCATGGCGGCAGACGTATTTTGTGATGGCGGCGTGTATGGGGGTCGGTATTTTGACGACGCTGCTGATGCGCGAGCCGCAGGTTTCGCTGATTCATACGCAGAAGCGGCCGTTGGCGGACAATCTGCGTCTCATTTTGCTGTTTGCTGTTGCGGTGTCAGCGTTTGTGGCGGTATTTTCTTTTGCCGGCAGCCGCCTGACCGGGGCGGATTCGCCACTGGCGGCTTTCGGCTTGGAAGCGCTGCGGTTGGGCATGGCGGCGATGGCGGCGGCGGCGGCCGGCTGGGCGGCAGTCAAAAGCGGTTGGGTTCCCGGCCGGCTGGCGTTGGAAACGTGGGTAAATCCGGTTACCGAGTTTTTTGCGCGCTACGGCAAGTCGTCGCTGCTGCTGTTGGCTTTAATCGGCCTCTACCGTATTTCGGATATTGTGGCCGGCGTGATTTCCAATGTGTTTTATCAGGATTTGGGTTTCAGCAAAGAAGAGATTGCGGCCGCCGTGAAAACTTTCGGTGTCGTGATGGCGGTTTTCGGCGGCTTTTTGGGCGGCTTGCTGTCGCAGAAATTCGCGCTGATGAAAATGATGCTGCTGGGCGCGCTGCTGGCGGCGGCGACCAATCTGTTGTTTATCCTGCTGGCTTACCGCGGGCATGATGTGCTGTTTATGTATTTGGCGGTGGGGTTCGACAATTTGGCGGCAGGCTTGGCCGGTGCGGTGTTTGTGGCGTTTCTTTCGGCATTGACCAGCGTCCGTTTTACGGCGGTACAGTATGCCCTGTTCAGCTCGCTGATGACGCTGCTGCCCAAAGTTTTGGGCGGTTATTCGGGCGGAATGGTCGATACGGTAGGTTATCCGGGCTTTTTTATGTTTACCGCGCTGATCGGTTTGCCGGTGTTGTTGCTGGTGTATTGGGTGGATAAGAAGATTTACCGTGCCGGACAATAAGCAGCCGATGGCTGAAAACAGCCGCCCGAGCTCATGCTTGGGCGGTTTTTGTCTGGATACGGTAACCGATGATTGATTGGCGGGTTAAAAAATGGCATGAATGATTTGCCGGTTTGCTGCCGTTGCTCGGAATGGCGGCGGACATCATGCCGATCAGAAAGAATCCAATCGGCAGACTGGGAATAGGCTGCTTTTTGATGAAGTCCATCATATCCCTATTGATTCTGCTGTCGATGATGGCAAACGGTATATCAAGGGGATATTCAAATTCAAGTTTGAATCAAGTCTGGCGGTTCACGCAAAAGACACATAGATACCGAGATGTCGGACAGTGGAAGTTGTGCACGGACAGTGCGGTCGGCAGCAGAAATTGGCTGAAAGGGTGTGAACTGAAACGGTGTGCACGGCGTATGGCTTTTCCTGTAAAAATCCCCTTGCCGCAGCAAGGGGAACATAATCGAAATCGATTATTTACGCAGACCCAAACGGCCGATCAGCTCGCGGTAGGTATCGGGCTTGGTGCGGCGCAGGTAAGTGAGCAGGCGGCGGCGTGCGCTGACCATTTTCAGCAGGCCGCGGCGGCTGTGGTGGTCTTTGGGGTTGGCTTTGAAGTGGGGGGTCAGGTCGTTGATGCGGAAAGTCAGCAGGGCAACCTGTACTTCGGAAGAGCCGGTATCGCCTTCTTTGCGTTGGAAATCTTTAACGATTTGTGCTTTTTGTTCTACGGTCAGAGCCATGAGAAACGTCCTTCAATGAAAAATGCCTTGCGGCTGACAAGTTTGCCGAGTCGGAAACCAACCTGTGCAAACTCCCGATTGTCTGTCAACAGACAAGCTCGGCATTATAACCGAATCTGTGCCGGTTGGGCAGTTTTTTGTCAGGCGGCCGTGTTCATCAGGCGCAGGCTTTTCAGACGGCCTATTCCGGCCTGATATTGAACCAGGCCGATAAAGCGGCCGTCTTCTCCGTAAATGCGCAGCGGGGTATTGTCCGGCGTATTGTGGTCGCGGTGCTGCGGACGCTGGCCGTGTTGCAGCATGGCAACGGCGGCGGGGTTGAGGGTGAGGGCGGGCAGGTGCTGAACCAGAGCGTCGCAGGGCAGCAGCAGGCCGTCGCGTGCGGTTTCGCTGAGATTTGCCAAGGTTTCGAGGGTGTGGCTTTGTGCGATGGTAAAACCTGCGGTGGCGGTACGGCGCAGGGCGGTCAGGTGGGCGAAAGTGCCGGTGTGTTTGGCGATGTCTTCGCTGAGGGTGCGGATATAGGTACCTTTGCTGCAACGCACGTCAATCACGGCTTGCGGTGGTGAAAAGAATGGAATCCCAATCGAATAGATTTCGATGTCGCGCGCTTTGCGTTCGATGGTGATGCCTTTGCGTGCGTATTCGTATAAGGGTTTGCCCTCGTGTTTCAGGGCGGAAAACATGGGCGGGATTTGGCGGATTTTTCCGGTCAGGGCGCGGCAGGCCGTCTGAAAAGCGTGCAGACTGATGTTGCCGCCGGCTTCGGCAATGATGTCGCCTTCGGCATCGCCTGTGGTGGTGGCTTGGCCGAGTTGGAGGGTGGCGGTGTAGGCTTTGTCGGCATCAAGCAGGTATTGGGCGAATTTGGCCGCTTCGCCGAAGCATACCGGCAGCAGGCCGGTGGCCAGCGGGTCGAGTACACCGGTGTGTCCCGCTTTTTCGGCACGGTAGAGGCGGCGGGCTTTTTGCAGGGCGGTATTGCTGGATATTCCTTGCGGTTTGTCGAGCAGCAGGACGCCGTTGACGGCGCGTTTGGAAGTCGGATTCATATTCAGACGGCCGTTTTCAGTCTTCTACCGGTTTTTCGGCCGCCGCTTGCTCAATCAGGCTGGAAAGGCTCAGGCCGCGTTCGAGCGATTCGTCGTATTTGAAGTGCAGTTCGGGGATTTTGAACAGCTTGATGCGTTTGGCCAGTCCGCTGCGCAGGTGGCCGCGGGCGTGGGCAAGGGCTTCTTCGGTGATGGCGCGTTTGTCTCCGTCCAGTACGGTGTAATAGACGGTGGCGTGGCTGTAATCGCGGGTAACTTCCACTTCGTTGATGGTGATGAAGCCCGCGCGCGGGTCTTTCAGGCCGGTACGCACCAAATCGGCCAGTTCGCGCATAATCTGTTCTTTGACACGGTCTTGGCGGGCGTAGCCGCGTTGGGGTTTTCTCATGGTGATTTTTCCGTTTCGGTTGCGGGTCGGGTTTTTTCTGGCGGCATTATACGGCAATTCCGCTTTTCGCCTATAATGCGCGGGTTATGAGACGGGGGGTGTGATGAAATTTGTATTTTTTGTGCTGTACCTGGTGCAGTTGCTGCCGTTTGCCTGGATTCAGAAATTGGGCAATGCCATAGGCCTGCTGGCTTATTACGCAGTGGCACCGCGCCGGCGGGTGGGGCGGATTAATCTGGCCAAATGTTTCCCGGAAAAAAGCGCGGCCGAACGCGAGGCGCTGCTCAAAAGCCACTTTATGCACATGGGAAAATTGTTGGCCGAATACGGGCTGTATTGGTACGGTTCGGCGGCGCGGCTCAAATCGCTGGTGGATTACCGCGACAAGCATTATTTGGACGATGCGCTGGCGGCGGGCGGAAAAGTGATTCTGCTGTATCCGCATTTCACGGCGTTCGAACTGGCGGTTTATGCGCTCAACCAAGATGTGCCGCTGATCAGTATGTACACGCACCAGCAGAATCCGGTTATCGACCGCCGGGTGCTGCAAGGGCGGCACCGCTACAATAATGTTTTTCTGATCGGCCGTACCGAAGGGCTGCGCGCCATTATCAAGGAAATGAAAAAGAGTCCGGCACCGTTTCTGTATCTGCCGGATCAGGACTTTGGCGCGAAAGATTCCCTGTTTGTGGATTTTTTCGGTATTCCCACTGCCACCATTGCCGGTTTGAGCCGCATCGCTGCGCTGACCGGTGCCAAAGTGATACCCGCGATTCCCACCCGTATGGCGGACGGCAGGGTCGAGCTGCGCTTTTATCCCGCATGGACGGATTTCCCCACCGGAAATGCCGCCGCCGATACGCAGCGGATGAACGATTTTATCGAGGCGCGCGTGCGCGAAATGCCGGCACAGTATTATTGGCTGCACAAGCGTTTCAAAACGCGGCCGCAGGGGGAGGCGGATTTTTACCGTAAACCCTGAACCGCAGAGGCATTTGTGATTGACGGTATCAAAGGCGGTAAGATAATCAGGCCGTCTGAAAACAGGCCGGGCAGGTAGGCTGCGCGGCGGTGTTTTCAGACGGCCTGACTGTCTGTGTTTAAGCGGGGCAGCCGACGGTTTCGCGGCGGACGGTCAGCAGCAGGTCGCGGAAAACGTTCGGGTCTTTGATAAACGTCATTTCGCCCGCCTGCGGGAAATGGAAGTCGAGCAGACGCGATACCCAGAAGCGGATGCAGCCGGCGCGGCGGGCGGTGGGCAGGTAGGCGCGCTCGGCCGCTTCCAGGGGACGCACGCTTTCGTAGCCGCGTATCAGGGCGGCGGCCAGTTGCGGGTTGATGGTGTTTTCGGCGGTGCGCGCCCAGTCGTTGAGGGCGATGGCCAAGTCGTAAATGAAGCTGCCGTTGCAGGCGTAGTAAAAATCGATAAAGCCCGCGACGTTTTCACCATCGAGCAGGACATTGTCTTTGAAGAGATCGGCATGAATGATGCCGCGCGGCAGCGCGCTGTCGGGGCGGGCGGCCAGATAGGCGGTTTCATCGCGCAGCAGGGCGGCATCGTCCGCCTCCAATACGGGATACAGCCGTTCGGCCGACTGCTGCCACCAATCGCTGTGGCGCGGATTGTCCATGCTCATCGGGAAGGATTGTCCGGCCAGATGCATGGTGGCCAGCATCGCGCCGGTGTGGAAACATTGGGTTTCAGTCGGCCAGCCGGTGTCCGCACCTTTCAGGCAGCTGACCAGACAGGCGGGTTTTCCTGCCAAAACCGAATCGAAACGGCCGTCCCGGCGTGCCACGGGGGCGGGGCAGGCCACGCCGTTTTGGCTCAGATGCTGTTTGAGTGTGAGGAAAAACGGCAGCTCTTCCTGACGCAGTACTTCAAACACAGTCAGGACAAAGCGGCCCTGTCCGGTGGTGAGAAAATAATTGCTGTTGGTTACGCCTTGGGCGATGCCGGTAAGCGAGACGAATGCGCCCAAATCGTAATCGGTCAGAAATTCGCGTATTTCGGCATCGGAAACGGCAGTGTAAACAGACATGGGAAACCTGTCAGGAAAGGGAAAATCAAACCCGACATTATAGCGGCAGGCAGGGAAAAGTTCAGCGCAATTTTCGGTGCGGCAGGCGCGGCCGGAAAAAACGGGTAAAGCGGCGGGCATCAGAAAGGCCGTCTGAAAAGGCCTGGGGGCGGTTTTCAGACGGCCTTGCCGGTATCGGGGAATTATTTGGCCAATTCCGCGCGCAGTTTTTTGGTTACGTCCATCATCACTTCCAACTGCTCGATAGTCTCTTTCCAGCCGCGGGTTTTCAGGCCGCAATCGGGGTTGACCCACAAACGCTCTACCGGTACGACTTCCATCGCTTTGCGCAGCAGGTGTTCGATTTCGGCGGCGGTCGGCACGCGCGGGCTGTGGATGTCGTATACGCCCGGGCCGATGTCGTTCGGGTATTTGAAATCGCCGAATGCGGTCAAGAGTTCCATATCCGAACGCGAAGTTTCGATGGTAATCACGTCGGCATCCATAGACGCGATGGCGGGCAGGATGTCGTTAAACTCCGAGTAGCACATATGGGTGTGGATTTGGGTGCTGTCTTCGGCGCCGGTGGACGACAGGCGGAAGGCTTCGCACGCCCAGGCCAGGTATTCGTCCCACTGCGCTTTTTTCAGCGGCATGGCTTCGCGGATCGCCGGTTCGTCGATTTGAATGACTTTGATGCCGGCTTTTTCCAAATCGAGAACTTCGTCGTTCAGAGCCAGTGCGATTTGTTTGGCCACCACGCTCAGCGGTACATCGTCGCGCACGAAAGACCATTTGAACATGGTTACCGGGCCGGTGAGCATACCTTTCATCGGGCGTTTGGTCAGCGTTTGCGCATAAGCGGACCAGTAAACCGTCATCGGGTTCGGGCGGGAAACGTCGCCGAAAATCACGGGCGGTTTCACGCAGCGGCTGCCGTAGCTCTGTACCCAGCCGAATTGGGTGAAGCAGTAGCCGGCCAGTTGTTCGCCGAAGTATTCCACCATGTCGTTGCGCTCGGCTTCGCCGTGTACCGGTACGTCGAGTTCCAGTTTTTCCTGTACTTCCACGCAGTAGGCGATTTCCTTTTTCATCGCGGCATCGTAATCGGCTTCGCTCAATTCACCTTTTTTGAAGGCGGCGCGCGCTTGGCGGATTTCGGCGGTTTGCGGGAAAGAACCGATGGTGGTGGTGGGCAGGGCAGGCAGGTTCATCCAGGCCTGTTGGGCTTTGATGCGCTCGGCAAACGGCGATTTGCGCTGATCGGCGCCTTGGGGCAGTTCGGCCACGCGTTTTTGTACGGCTTCGTTGTGGATTTTTTTGTTGGTGGCGCGGTCGGCAGCGGCGGCGTCAGATGCGGCCAGCGCGTCTTTCACGCTGTATTTTCCGTGCGCCAGCGCCTGTTTCACCACGCCCAGTTCCACCAGTTTTTGGGCGGCAAACGCCATCCACGATTTGATTTCGCTGTCGAGTTTTTCTTCGACGGCCAAGTCTTGCGGGCTGTGCAGCAGCGAGCAGGAAGGCGCAACCCACAGGTTGTTGCCCAGTTTGTCGGCCACGGGTTTCAGGGTATCGATGACTTTGTTCAAATTGGCGCGCCAGACGTTGCGGCCGTCGATGATGCCGACCGACAGGACTTTGTTTTCCGGCCAGGCATCGGCAAACACGGCCAATTGTTCGGGCGCACGCACGGCATCGATGTGTACACCGTGAACCGGCAGGTTTTTCAGCAGGGTCAGGTGTTCGGCAACTGAGGCGAAATAGGTGCCGATGATGATGCGTACGCCGGTATTGGCCAGCTCTTTATATGCATTCGGGAACGCATCGAGATAGGCTTGCGGTGCATCGACGGCCAACACCGGCTCGTCCAACTGAATCCAGTCCACGCCCTCGGCGGCCAGCTCGCGCAGCAGTTGGGCATAGGCGGGCAGCAGTTTGGGCAGCAGGGTTGCGACGCGGCAGCCGAAGTTTTCTTTCTTTTTGCCCAGCCACAGCAGGGTCAGCGGGCCGACCAGTGTCGGTTTGATGTCGTGGCCTTGTGCTTTGGCTTCTTTGATTTGGGCAATCAGACGGCCTGCGTTGACCGAAAATTCGGTGTCGGCGTGCCATTCGGGCACGATGTAGTGGTAGTTGGTGTCGAACCACTTGGTCATTTCCATCGCAAACTGGGTGGCGTTGCCGCGCGCCAGTTGGAAGTATTCGGGCAGTGTCAGCTTGGCAGCATCAAAACCGAAACGCTTCGGAATCGCGCCCAATGTGCACAGCAGATCCAGAACGTGGTCGTAAAAAGAAAAATCGCCCACGGGTACCAAATCGGCACCTGCGGCTTTTTGGGCTGCCCAGTTCAGACGGCGGATTTCGGCGGCTGTGTTTTGCAGC
Source organism: Neisseria leonii (assembly GCF_028776105.2). Classification (NCBI taxonomy): domain Bacteria; kingdom Pseudomonadati; phylum Pseudomonadota; class Betaproteobacteria; order Neisseriales; family Neisseriaceae; genus Neisseria; species Neisseria leonii. The sequence continues at coordinate 184,440 of NZ_CP145606.1, forward strand.
TCGTCTTCTGTTTTATCGCCTTTCCAAAAGGCTTCAACGGCAAATTTCAGTTCGCGCTTCGCGCCGATGCGCGGGTAGCCTGAAAGGTGAAAAGTGTTCATGGTGTTCTCCTGTGGAAAAACAATCGGGGAAAAGGTTTATTTTGGCATCTTGCCTGTGTTTTGGGTTGTAGGCAAACGAGTAATTTGCATGGCGGTATGAATGAAATTAATGCTGCTGCGGTGCAGGCCGTTACCAATCCGCGCTGATGCGGCGGGCTTCTGCCAGCCGCTCTGCCGTGCCCACATCCAGCCACAGGGCGGGCAGTTCGGCACCGCAGACGCGGTTTGCCGTCATGGCCCGGCGCAGCAGGGGGGCGAGTTTGGCCGGTGTGCCGGCGGGAATGTCTGCGAACAGGGCGGGGCGGTAGATGCCGATGCCGCTGAACGTAAGTGCGCGGCCGCCGTCGGCCGTATCGGAGCGTATGAGGCCGTCTGAATGCAGGGAAAAATCGCCGTTCGGATTGTGCGGCGGATTGGCGGTCAGCCATAGAAATGCGTCTTGATCGGGGCGGAGCCGGCCGGCGGCGGTGATGGCAGCGGAAAAGTCAAAGTCGGTCAGGACATCGCCGTTGACGACCAGAAACGGTGCGTCGCCCAGCAGGGGCAGGGCGGTGGCGATGCCGCCGGCGGTTTCCAGGCCGGTTTCGCCTTCGGGTGAGTAGCGGATGGTCAGGCCGTAGGCCGCACCGTTGCCCAAGGTTTGTTCGATCTGTGTGCCGAGCCAGGCGTGGTTGATGACGACTTCGCGGATACCGGCGGCATGCAGGCGGCGCAGGTGCCAGCCGATTAAGGGTTCGCGGCCGACCGGCAGCAGGGGTTTGGGGCAGGTGTCGGTGAGCGGGCGCATCCGTTCGCCGCGTCCTGCGGCCAAAATCATGGCTTTCATTATAGGGTACTCCTAGGGTGGGGCGGCGGAATCCGGGGGGTATGGTGCGCCGGCCGGTTGTGACGGTGCCGGTTTGCAGGACGGATTGTAGCGGAAAAAGGTGGTTGGCGGTTAGGCTGAGGCCGTCTGAAAAGCGGGTGTGCGGTACGGCGTTTTCAGACGGCCTGTTTTCGGGCATAATCGGTCTTAACATTTCTTAATTTATTTTGATTGTGCGGGAGAAAATGATGTCTGCCAAACCGTCTTTAACCGGCGGCGCGCTGTTGATTGCCGGAACCGTTATCGGTGCGGGTATGTTTGCGAATCCTACGGCCACATCGGGTGTGTGGTTTGCCGGTTCGATGCTGGTGCTGCTTTATACCTGGTTTTCCATGCTTTCGTCGGGGCTGATGATTTTGGAGGTGAATACCCATTACCCGCACGGCGCGAGTTTCGATACGATGGTGAAGGATCTGCTCGGTGCGGGTTGGAATCTGATTAACGGCGCGGCGGTGGCATTCGTGCTGTATCTGTTGGTGTACGCCTATATTTTTGTCGGCGGCAATCTGACCGCGCAGGCGGGCGGCAGCATGTTCGGCGGTCAGTGGCCGCTGTATGCGGGGCAGTTGCTGTTTACGGCGGTGTTTGCCGGCTGTGTGTGGCTGTCGGCCAAGTGGGTGGACCGTGTCACGGCCGTCTTAATCGGCGGCATGGTGCTGACGTTTTTGTGGGCGACGGGCGGGCTGCTCGGTTCGGTCAAGCTGCCGGTGCTGTTCGATAGCGGTGCGGCGGCGGGAACGCAGTATTGGATTTATGCCGCTGCCGCACTGCCGGTCTGTTTGGCATCGTTCGGTTTCCACGGCAATGTATCGAGTTTGTTGAAGTATTTTCAGGGCGATGCGCCCAAAGTGGCGAAGGCTTTGTGGATCGGGACGCTGATCGCGCTGGCGATTTATGTGCTGTGGCAGCTGGCGGTACACGGCAACCTGCCGCGCAATGCGTTTGCACCCGTCATCGCGGCCGACGGCGATGTGGGTGTGCTGATTGACAATCTGGCGCAGTATGCCGAAGTGGGCAGCATGGGTAAAATCCTGAGCTTTTTTGCCTATATGGCGATTGCTTCTTCTTTTCTCGGCGTTTCGCTCGGTTTGTTCGATTTTCTGGCCGACAAATTCAAATTCGGCGACGATGCCGCAGGCCGCCGCCGTGCCGCAGCCCTCACGTTTCTGCCGCCTTTGGTGCTTTGTCTGATTTTTCCTACCGGTTTCGTTACCGCCATCGGCTATGTCGGTCTGGCCGCCGCCGTGTGGACGGCATTGGTGCCCGCCCTGATGCTGCACCGCGCCCGTGCGCGTTTCGGTGCAGGCAGCCGCTACCGCGTTTACGGCGGTACTTGGCTGGCAGTGTGGGTATTTGCGTTCGGTGTCATCAATATTGCCGCGCAATTATTGAGCCGCTGGGATATGGTTCCTGTGTTTAAAGGTTAATCGGGTATGGCGCGCGCAAGGTTTATTACGCTGGACGGCATGGACGGTGCCGGGAAATCCACCAATCTGGCGGTCATAAAAGATTGGTTTGAAGCCAACCGTCTGCCTGTTCTGTTTACCCGTGAACCGGGCGGTACGGCTTTGGGCGAGGCCTTGCGCGGGCTGCTGCTTGATCCAGCCACCCACTGCGGCCTGCGCAGCGAAACCCTGCTGATGTTCGCCGCCCGCCAGGAGCATTTGGTGCAAGTGATTCTGCCGGCGCTGCAAAAAGGCATTCATGTAGTGTCCGACCGCTTTACCGATGCCACATTTGCCTATCAGGGCGGCGGACGCGGCGTGCCGGCAGCGGACATCGAAATTTTGGAAAACTGGGTGCAGGGCGGTTTGCGCCCCGATCTGACCCTGCTGCTTGATGTACCGACTGAAATTTCCATACAGCGTGTCGCGGCAGTCCGTGAAAAAGACCGTTTCGAGCAGGAGGAAGCCGCATTTTTCGGCCGGGTGCGCCAAGCCTATCTCGACCGCGCCGCCACCGCGCCCGATCGGTATGCCGTAATCCGCAGCGACCTGCCGCCGGAAGATGTCGGCCGACAGGTGGAGCAGGCTTTGGTACAGGCTTTTTCAGGCTGGCAGGCCGTGAAGGACAGTCTGTGAAAACAGTCGGAAGGCCGTCTGAAAACCGTGCCGCGATATGGGCAGAGGCGAACCGTAAACGGTTTTCTCTGCCTTTTGCTTTTCAGGGTTTTGACAGGCTTTTCAGCTATCACCACCACCGCCGTTACCAAAGGCTTAAACCCTGATACAGCAATGAAAGATAGCGGCGTAGAATGGTTGGGGCAAGTGCCAGTGCATTGGGAAATAAGCCGTCTGAAATATGAAGCTACCGTTAATGACGAATAAACAATGCCGAAGAAAATTTGATTGTTTCCACAGGATTTGCCGTATTAAGACCAAAATCAGCATTGTCTCCAAAATTTTTAGGTTACTGGATACAGTCTGAAAAAATGATTGATGCGATTGTGGCTCATTCGGTTGGCGTGAGCTATCCAGCAATCAATGCGGCTGATTTGGTTAGATTGCAGATTGTCAAAATCCCCCTTACCGAACAAACCGCCATCGCCGACTATTTGGACAAACAAACCGCCCAAATAGACCGTTTATGCTACACGGTAAACCAAACCATCAGCCGTCTGAAAGAATACCGCAATGCCCTGATTACCCAAGCGGTTACAGGAAAAATTAAAGTAAACTAGGCTTTCAGGCTGCCTGAAACCAACAGGAGAAAAAATGAACGATTTAATTATTTACCACACCGATGACGGCAAAAGCAAAGTATCGCTGCTGGTGCAGGACAATGAAGCGTGGCTGACCCAAAACCAGCTCGCCGAACTTTTTGCCACCTCTGTGCCAAATATCAATATACATATCAAAAATATATTACAGGATAATGAGTTAGATGAAAATTCAGTTATTAAGGATTATTTAATAACTGCCGAAGACGGTAAGCAATACGAGGTCAAACATTACGCCTTACCGATGATTTTGGCGGTGGGGTTTCGTGTGCGTAGTCCGCGTGGCGTGCAGTTTCGCAAGTGGGCAAATTCCACCTTGCAAAGTTATTTGGAAAAAGGTTTTTTAATTGACAGCGAACGATTAAAGAATCCACAAGGACGGCTAGATTATTTTGATGAATTACTCGCCCAAATCCGTGAAATTCGTGCCAGTGAAATGCGGTTTTATCAAAAAGTGCGAGAATTATTCAGCTTATCCAGCGATTACGACACAAGCGACAAAGCCACGCAGATGTTTTTTGCCGAAACACAAAATAAACTACTTTACGCGGTAACAAACCAAACGGCAGCAGAATTGATTATCAGCCGTGCCGATGCAGATAAACCGAATATGGGCTTAACCAGTTGGAAAGGCAGTGTGGTGCGTAAAGGCGATGTGATTATCGCCAAAAATTATCTGCACAGCGATGAGCTGGATTCGTTAAACCGTTTGGTAACGATTTTTCTTGAAAGTGCCGAGTTAAGGGTAAAAAACAATCAAGATTTAACTCTTGCTTTTTGGCAGAAAAATGTAGATGCCTTATTGGAATTTAATAACTTTCCGGTGTTGGGTAATCGTGGCGGACGCACGCATAAACAAGCAGAGCAAATTGTCCATCAACAATATGAACAATTCCATACTAAACGGCAAAAACTGAAACAGCAACAAGCCGATGCCGAAGATTTACGCGAATTGGAAGCATTGGAAAAAAGCCTGACCAAACGGAGAACGCCATAAATGCACACCGAACAAAACTTTGAAAACGAAATTGAACACAGCTTATTAACCGAAGGTGGTTACAGCAAAGGCGACCCTAAAAGTTACGATAAACAAACCGCACTTTTTCCTGATGATGTGGCGACATTTATTCAGACCACGCAACCGAAAATTTGGGATAGATTGCAAATGCTGTTTAAAGATCAAGCCCCAAATGAGTTAATCAAAGCGTTAAATCAAGAATTGCTGATAATAAAAGTAGCGATAGTCGGATATTGATATCCGACATGGTAAAACGGTTTAATCATGCAAAAAGCACTATGGAGGTGTTAATTTAAAATCCGACATCCGTGCCAAACCTGTACCATTCAGACGGCATCCACCTCCACCCTCGCACCAATGTCTTTTAATTCAGAGAATTTCTCAACCAATCTGGGCATATCGTCAAGGCTCATCGCAAAGCCCCACAAATAGGTGATGACGGCATAAATATGCCCCGCCTGCACGCTTTTGTTGGTCAAAATCACCAAAGACGCACCAAACAGCACCGCCAATGCCACACCGATGATCAGATAGCTTACCGCCTCGCGGTTGGAGATGGCAATGCGGATTTTGGCAAGCAGATTGTAGTGCTTGACCAGCTCATTGCGTGTCGCCGTGTGTCGCTCAATGACGGCAATTTCATGCTCCAAACGGTTGTTTAATTTAAAATACAGCCTGTCGTTTTGGCGGGTATAACTGGGCATGACCGCCAAAAAGATGAGTAAAATCGCCAACGCAATCACCCCCGACCAAAACTCGATGGCAAGCAACATCACCACCGACCCCACCACCGAAAAGACAGCGGTAATCAATGTCGGCAGCTGCTCTTCAAAAAAGTCCACAAACTGCCGTGCCAGTGCCGCATGGGCAGCTGCCGACGAGGTGTTGCCTTGTTGTTTTTTGTTGGCGACCGCTTTGACCGCCAAATCGGCATAAATCCGCACAAACGCCCGTGTATCCACCGCCCGCCGTGCCGAGCCGACCAGCCAAATGACAAGCACCATCGCCGCATAGGCAAGTGCCTGCCACAGCCTGCCTGCCATCACTGCATTGACCGCAAAACTGCCCACGAGCGGATAAAGCAAAAACAGCAGATTCTCTGCCGCCACCAAAGAAAAGGTCGCCTCAAGTTTTGACTTATGGGTGATGGCGATGTGCGTTAAAGTTTGTACTGCATTTGCCATGGTTTATTTTCCATCGGTTGGGTTTTGATTTGGATTTTGGGTATCAGGCTGTGTGCCGTGCTGTGCCAAAGTGTCTGCCAAAATACGGCTTAGGGCATCAAATTCACTCAACAAAACAGCAATCCTATCCCTGCCGAATGTGTCAATGCTTCGCTCTTCCAATGCCAAAAGCGGCACAACAATCCGCTCGGCAAATGCCGCCCCCTTGTCGGTAAACGACATGATTTTTTCACGCTTATCGCTGCCTGTGCTGGCAAGCAAAATGCCGTCTGCCTCAAACCGCTTGCACAGCGTATGCACCGTCTGCTTGGCAAGCTGGCATTTGTCGCTGATGTGCTTTTGTGTGCAGTCGCCGTCCACCCACAGCGTATACAAAATCGCCAGCTCATTGCCACCAATGCCGCAGCGTTTGGCAAATTCATCATAACTTGCCAGCATTTGCGTGCAAATATCACCAATCTTATCAAGCGGATTTTGGCGTAAGTTTGTCATAAAAATAGTCCTAAAATTGACGAATTACGGTATTTTAGTCAATTTTAGGACGAATTGCAAGTAAATGTTTTAACATCATGGCTGGGTTTTTATTAAGCAGCCTGAAAATTATCTGCAAGGTTTTTCAGGCTGCCTTTGGTTTATTTTGTTTCAAAATACGCCAATCTATCACGGTAAAATGAGCCTAAATAATAGATTTTTCCCACTGGCAGTACGGTAGAAACACCACTAAATACTTGATTGTATTTGCCTTGATACAGCGGTTTGACTGCCAAATTATCAGGGTTGATTTCGGTGATGTGAAAATCTTTTAGACAGTCAGCAGTCATTGTTTTGCCGCAATTTTTTGTCTGTGATCCTGCGGTGATTAACACATTACCGTTCCAATGCAAATTATCAAACACACCATAATCCAGTGTCGTGGTGGCGACAATTTGGGTGGGGTTGCTGTTGGTTAATTTACTGAGATTTTTCATATGGGCGACATAGATAAATTGCCCGTCTTTGGATAATTCAATGCCGTTATTGCCATTAAATTCAGAGCCTTGCAATTTTTCAAATTGGCGAGTTTTGGGTGTCCAACGGTAAACCGCCCCTGTGATTTTGCCTGCAAACATCTCATCAAGGCTGTTTTGCGGGTGCATCATCACGGTAACAAAAATTGAGCCGTCCGCCCCTGATACCACCGCATTACCTGCAACATCATTCGGCATACGCACATTGCCCAGCCAAGTTAAAGTTGGCGTGGCGGTATTGGCATTAACCTCAAAAATCTCAATGGTTTCACGCGTAATTTTGCCATCTTTACCGTTGTGATTGACCACATAAAGTAACGATTTACCGCCGCCGATTTCACGAATACTGATACCGTGTGCCTGCATTTCATCAGGCAATGGCTGTGGTTGGCTGTCAGGATATTGGCTTGATGGGGAAGCTGCTTTGGGGGCAAACCAACGCTGGGCGATTTTGCTTTGGCTGTCAATCAAATGTAAACCACTTTTTTCTGCCATACCACTGGCGATAAGCCATTTGCTGTTTGGGATTTGCACCAAGTCCTCGCCTGCTTGCACCCCTGTGATGTATCGCAGATTTTCTACCGATTTGGCACTGTCAATCGTAGCCGATTGCATCGTGTGCGTTAAATCAAGCTGACTGACAGGCGTACAAGCCACGCCAATCAAGCCAAGCATTGCTACGAGCAAACTGCGTTTGAATAATGTGTTCATAAAATTTCCTTAATGGGTAAAAGTTGGGAAAATTTTACCCTTGCGAAAACTGAAACTGAATGGCGAAAAGTGGAAAGATATTTTCAATTTTTGAAAGCATACGGTCAGATTAGCAAAAATTTGGCGAAATCTGATTGCTTGTCAAGCAAAAAATACCTAAGTTTTTGTTTTTATGATAAATGATTTAACAAGTTGATTAACTCATAGCCCATTGCTTTTGCTAAATTCACAGGTACAGCATTACCAATTTGCTTGTATTGTTGCGTTATTGATCCACAGAATTCCCAATGGTCAGGGAAAGTTTGGATACGAGCATATTCACGCACGGTTAAGGGGCGGGTTTCATCTGGGTGGCATCGTTCGGTCTGAGTTTGTGCAGGTGAGCAGGTTAAAGTTAAACATGGTTCATTCCACGATAATCGCCTTGCCATGCCTGTTTTACCCCCGCCCAAAAAATAACTGCCTTTCATGTATGCCCTTGCCACATCGTCAGGTAAATCACGCCAACACCCCCCTTGCGGCACAAGGTCTAACACTGCTTTTTTATGCTCGGGATAGGATTGTCCTACCGAATCTGGTACATCACAGTCGTACAATTCGCCCGCTTTTAAGGCATCGGACATCAACATCGGACGATGATAAGGTGTGGGCCAATGCCATTTTGCCTTGTCTACCAAATCATGGCGAATGCCCACAATAAAAATGCGTTCTCGTTTTTGTGGCACACGAAAATTCATTGCGTTTAAAATTTTGGGCTCAATCAGCATATAATCAAGTTCTTTTAAAGTCTCTTTGATTTTTGTTAAAGTGCGTCCCTTGTCATGATTGACCAGTCCACGCACATTTTCGCCCAAAATTACTTTGGGGCGAACTTCATCAATTGCACGAGCAAATTGAAAAAACATTGTACCTCGAATATCATCAAACCCCTTTCCAAGTCCTGCATAGGAAAATGCCTGACACGGAAAACCGCCTGACAAAAAATCTACCTGTCCACGATAAGGGGTAAAATCCACTTCTGAAACATCACCTCCCAAGACATTCCAATTGGGGCGATTGGCTCTTAAAGTAGCACAGGCATATTTATCCCATTCGTTTAATAAAACAGCATCAAATCCTGCCAGTTCTAACCCTAACGCTAAACCGCCTGCTCCTGCAAAAAGCTCAATACTTTTATAAGCTGAATTGGCTTGCAGTGATCTAGAATTATTTTCTAAATCATCAAAATCAAATACTAAATTTTTCATTGAGCCGCCAACTTAAAATTACCAAAGCCTTGATAAGTCTTAAACGACATTACATAAAGTGCAGTTAAAATATGTTCTATTTTTTCTTTTTTAATATCATCAATAACTGTGTTTTGAATGATTTTTTCTTGTTCATTTCCCAAAACATCGCAAATAACTTTGGGTAAAACTTTGCATAATTGAGCAAAGGCATTTTTATTACCTGTTACTATTTCATAAAATTTATCAATAGATACTCGACGGATTTGATTATGGCTTAATTTTTGTTTATCGACAGTGCAACTCCAAACAATATTTGGACTTTTTCTAGCAATCACTTCTACCAATAAACAAGTAGCATTAGACTCATTTAATAGTTTGTTTTGCATTTTCAAATAAGTTTTTGCTGATGATGAGCTATTCATTGTGTTGTGCTTGTTTTTCATTTCCACATAGATTTTTTGTTCATCGTTTTCAATATCAAAGCCTGTTTTTGGTACAATCCAACCATTATTTTTGCCAATAAAGTTAAAAATATTTTGATGAAAATAACCAATGTGATTGGTATTGGACTTGTCCATTTGCCGTCTAACTTCATCTTCTATAATTTGTTCTAGCGTAACATTATCATAATTGCCGTGATACACCGCACTGTCAAAAGTTAGTTTGACAGGATCAAGCAAATTGGCATTTAATGTTTTAAAATCAATGTTAAAACGATATTTTAAAATAGTATTTTTGGTATGTTGATACAAATCATCATCACCAATAAAATCAAGATTATAACTCATAGAATATCTCCTAAAATTTACCCACATTATCGCATTTTCTGAACCAAAAATCCATTTTGACCAATCCATGTTCATACAACAGAAAATAAACAATTTGCTTATTCTGTATTTTCAATTTATTGTACAAAAATCAACTGTTAGAAAATTAAAAACAAGCGGTCAGATTAGTAAAAGTTTTGCGAAATCTGACCGCTTGTTAAGCCAAAAGGTAGCCTGAAAATCATTTTAACAAAGCCAAAAAACACCGCCTGCATTTAAAATCCAAGCGGTGTTTTATTTGATTTTATCAATTACAAATCAAACGCTTCTATCACTTTAACATGCAGACGCACCTCAATATTGCCACGCACGGCATTGGAATATGGGCAGACTTCGTGTGCCTTGGCAATGAGTTTTTTCGCCTCTTCTACACTCAATCCTTCCACCGTAATGGTAATATCCAAATCCAAGCCAAATGCACCGTTTGGCTTTTGTCCAATACCGACCGCAACGGTCGTGCTGGATTTCTTGGGTACAATGCCCAAAGTTGGAGCAACATGGTTCATCGCACTGTCAAAACAGGCAGCATAACCCATGGCGAAGAGTTGCTCTGGGTTTGTGCCGACTTTGCCGTCCGTATTTTGAAAACCGACCAAATCAAAACCGATTGAACCATCATCTACTTGGGTGCGGCCGTCTCGTCCACCTGTGGCAGTGGCTGAAGTGTGGTAGAAAATTTTCATAGCATTTTCCTTATTTTGGATAAAATTTAGGTTAAAAATCAAAACTTACATTCTTTTGGACAAATAAAGTGGCTCGCCCAGCTTTTCAAGCAAATTCAGCTCTTGTTCCAGCCAAGACAAATGCTCTTCTTCATCTGCCAAAATCTCTTCAATCAAAATGCGTGTGGTTGCATCATTTTCATCGCTGGCAATTTTTGCCCACGCATTCAGCCCCACTCTGGCATTTTTTTGCAGTTCATAGTCGTTTTGCAGGGCTTCACGCAAATTTTTACCGATGTTGGGCTGCTTGACCGTAAAACTGATTTGACCGCCCAAATCCAAAAGACGGTTTTGCAACTTGACAATCGTCTCTGGCTCATCGGCAATCTTACTTTCCATTTCGCTGGCAAGAAGACTTGCTCCGTCGGCTTCAATCACGGCGACATGACTGCGGTGCTGAATGCTTGCCGACCAATAAATCGCCAACATTTCGTTTAATAACTCGTGGATTTTGTACATGGAATTGCTCCTGTTTGTGGGTGAATGCGACTATTATAGTGTAAAATTAGATTGTGTGCAATATATTTTTGAAAAATATTTTTGGCAAAAAATCACCACTTATTTTAATAAGCGTCGGTTGTGTTATCACACAGCCAATCTGCTGGCAATTTTTTGCAGCAGCTCCACTTCATCAGCCGTTAAATTCAGGCAGTCTGAAACTTGATTGGGAACATCAACCGCTTGATGCTCCAACGCCCGCCCCTGATTGGTCAGAGAAATTTTGACACTGCGTTCATCATCTTTGCTTCGCACCCGCTCAATCAAGCCTTTGCTTTGCAAGCGTTTTAATAGCGGTGTCAGCGTGCCGCTGTCCAAGTGCAGTTTTTCGCCAATCTCACCCACGCTCATCTCGCCAAATTCCCACAACACCAGCATGACCAAATATTGCGGATAAGTCAAATCAAGCTTATCCAAAAAAGGCGTATAACGGCGGGTGATTTGTTTGGAAATGGCATACAGCGGAAAACACAGTTGATTGCACAGTTTGAGTTGTTCGTACATGGGTTTGGTTTCTTAAAATGAAAAATATAATGATATTTTATCATAAAATTAAATTGTGCAAAATAAGAATAAGCCGTCTGAAAATCATTTTAACAAAGCCAATAAAAAACACCGCTTGCCTTTTGACTGACAAACGGTGTTTGGTTTTTCTTAATTTTTCAGCCCATACTGGTAGCTAACGCCCAAATGCTCTCTTAAAGTCTCGCCCTCGTAATCAGTGTGAAAAATCCCCCGCTGTTGCAGGATTGGCACAACTTTTTCTACAAAATCTTTGACACCCTGCTGGCTGTCGGGGGCGAGTGAAAAGCCGTCCACTGCCCCTGCTTTAAACCAGCGTTCCATAAAATCCGCCACATCTTCTGCCGTGCCGACCACCACAGGGTGATAGTTAATTACGCCGTTGGCAACCACATCTTTGGGGCTTAATCCTTGTTTGATAAGCTCCACCGCACGCGGCGAACGAGGGTCGTGTGGGTGCGGCGTGGCTTGTGCTTGCAGTGGTTTTGGCAGTGGCTTATCAATATCCACATTCAGCAAATTAACCCCAATCATCGCCGATAAATAGTGGATTTGTCCGTAAAATTCCTCATCGCTCATAAAACCAAGCAACTCGTGGCGACGAGCAAGGGCTTGTTCGTAACTGTCGCCAATAGTGAACATAAAGCCACCAAACATATTGATTTCATTGGGATTTCTGCCGTGCTGTATCGCACTTTGTTTTAAGCGGTGGCGGTAGGCTCGGGCTTCTGCAATCGTAAACGGATTGGCATAAACACCACTGGCAAATCTGCCCGCCAATTCAATCCCTTCAGGGCTTGGACCTGCCTGAAAAATCGGTGGTTGCCCTTGTGGCGTAGCAGGAATTGGCAACGCCCCTTTCACTTGATAATACTTGCCGACAAAATTCGCTGGCTGAATTTGGCTCATATCGGCAAACACGCCTGTGGTTTTGTCAGTGATATAAGCATTTTCACCAAAACTGCCCCACAGCGTTTGTACTGCTTCCACCATTTCGTGAGCCATTTCGTAGCGTGTCGTGGTATCAGGCAACGGCTGGTTGCCAAAATTATAGGCAGTTTGTGGCGTGCCTGTGGTTACCGCATTCCAACCGACACGCCCACCGCTTAATATGTCCAGCGTTTTTAATTGGCGAGCCAAATTGTAAGGCAGGTTGTAAGTGGTGGAGAAAGTTGCCACCAAGCCGATTTTTTGAGTATGCGTGGCAACCGCAGAAAAGATGGTCATCGGTTCCATCACGAACATCGGTGATTTTCTGGAAAAATCGCCCTGAACCCCAGCCCCGCTCATTGAGGGCGTATCGGCAATAAATAGCGTGTGGATTTTGCCTTTTTCAGCAATTTGGGCAAGACGGATATACTGGTCAATATCGGTATACGCCCGTTCATTGCTATCAGCAAGCCGCCAAGCGTAGGATTCGTTACCATAACCCGTTACAAACATCATCGCCAATTTCATCTGCTTGTTTGTGTTGTCTAAATAATCGTTCATTTGCGTTGTCCTTCATTTGGAAATTTAATGCCAATATAACAACGCAATAATGAAATTTAAATAGCGATTTTTGGAATGTTATTTTTCAAATTAGGAAAATAAATCAGTCGAATTTTCAGCATTGCAAAAGCCGCCCGAAAACACTTTTCAGACGGCATTTTTGGATAACTTCACCACAATCCTCCCCATCTGCTGATTATTTGTCCTATTTTTCCAAATCTAACCATCTCATCAAAGAAAAAACTACCAATTTCAGGCTGCAACCAACCGATTACCAAACCATCAAACACAAATTAAAACAAATTTATTCCGAAATATAGATTAAAATAGCAAAAGCAGTAACTTATCTTTCATATTTGGAAAAAATTATGGACTTAAACAACCTCCGCCTATTTGTCGCGATTGTGCAAACAGGCAGTTTGTCGGCAACCAGCGAAAAATTAGGCGTGCCGATTGCGACCATCAGCCGCCGTTTGAGCGAATTGGAACAGGCGTTGCATACGCAACTGCTTGACCGTTCCAAAAAAGGGGCGAAGCCAACAATGGCAGATCGAGTAGGTCGGATTTTTAAATCCGACAAACAATATCCAATCATGTAAAAGCAGTATGGGTCTTCATTTGCAGTCTGAATTGGTAAAACATTTACATGGAAAAAGTCGGATACGAGTATCCGACCTACTGTTTGGTAAGCGGTATGGATAAAAAAGGAGAGCCGTGCGGAAAGGTCGGATGGGGCAGATTGTTTTATCAGCTATCAAGGGAAGCAGGATTCACTTTCCAACCGATATTCGCTGTGAAATCCATATGAAAGCCGCCATTTTCAGACGGCATGGCTGCGGCGTAGCAGGGGGGGGCGGGAGGTTGGTCGTCAAGCTGCGTTGCGGCAGTTAAATTCAGACGGCATCGGTGCATCAATGGTTTATAATGCGGCCTGATTGATTTTTCGGGCAAACTGTCCGATAAGGGCAAAACATGAAATTTATCGACGAAGCAAAAATCGAAGTGGCAGCAGGCAAGGGCGGCAACGGTGCCGTGAGTTTCCGCCGCGAGAAATTCGTACCGCGCGGCGGGCCGGACGGCGGCGACGGCGGGCGCGGCGGCAGTGTGTTCGCGTTGGCCGACGAAAACGTCAATACGCTGGTGGAATACCGTTTTGTCAAACGGTATCAGGCGAAAAACGGTGAGAAAGGGCACGGTTCCGACCGTTACGGCGCAGGGGCGGAAGATGTGGTGCTGCATATGCCGGTGGGAACGGTGATCCGCGATGTGGATACCGATGAGACCGTTGCCGATTTGACCCATCACGGCCAGCGGGTTTGTCTGGCTAAGGGCGGCAAAGGCGGGCTGGGCAATATCCATTTCAAATCTTCGGTCAACCGCGCACCCAAACAGGCGACACCGGGCGAGGCGGGCGAGGTGCGCACGTTGCAGCTGGAATTGAAAGTGCTGGCCGACGTGGGGCTGCTCGGTATGCCCAATGCGGGCAAATCGACCTTAATCCGTGCGGTATCCGCCGCGCGGCCGAAAGTGGCCGATTATCCGTTTACCACGCTGCATCCGAATTTGGGCGTGGTGCGCATGGATGAAAATACCAGTTTTGTCATGGCCGATATTCCCGGCCTGATTGAAGGTGCGGCCGAAGGTGCGGGTTTGGGGCACCGTTTCCTGAAACATCTGTCGCGCACGGGCCTGCTTTTGCACGTGGTCGATTTGGCACCGTTTGACGAAACGGCCAATCCGGCCACCGAGGCCTTGGCGATTATCGATGAGCTGCGCAAATATGATGAAGAACTGTATGACAAGCCGCGCTGGCTGGTGCTGAACAAGATCGATATGCTGGACGAAGCCGTGGCCGAAGCGCGTACGGCGGACTTTCTGGCGCAAATCGGTTGGGATTATCCCGCGCCGGACGACCGTTTCGGTTTCGATATGCACACCCCGCGCCTGTTTACCGTCAGCGCACTGACACATCAGGGCACGCAGGAGCTGGTGCGCCAGATCAGCCTGTATCTGGGCGAGAAAAAACGTTTGGAGGCCGAACGGGCGGCAGATGCTGCGGGAGCGGAGGCCGGTTTTGAGTCGGTGCAGCCGAAAACCGATACGGCGGTTTTCAAAGCAGAATAGGATTCGGCTGAATCCGCCGAAGGCTGTCTGAAACTGAAAGCGCAGCGGATGATTCCGGCCATGGGCGGTGCAAACAGGGCAGAGTGCCGGCAAACCGTGCCGCCGGTTCAGAGGCCGTCTGAAATAGTGGCTTTCAGACGGCCTCTGTTGCGGGGTGAAAAAACGGAACGGGTTGCCCGTTCCGTTTCATTTGCTGATGTCCGGCAGATTACAGTTTGTCGGCCGATTCAGACAAATAAGCAGCCACGCCTTGCGCGTCGGCTTTCATGCCTTTGTCGCCTTTGTTCCAGCCGGCCGGGCACACTTCGCCGTGCTCTTCGGTAAATTGCAGCGCGTCCACCATGCGCAGCATTTCGTCCACATTGCGGCCCAGTGGCAGGTTGTTTACCACTTGGTGCTGTACGATGCCGTTTTTGTCGATCAGGAACGAGCCGCGGAACGCCACGCCGCCTTCGCTTTCCACATCGTAGGCTTTGGCCAGCTCGTGTGCCACGTCGGCCACCATGGTGAATTTCACCGGGCCGATACCGCCTTCGTTGACCGGCGTGTTGCGCCATGCGGCGTGGGTGAACTGGCTGTCGATGGAAACGGAGAATACTTCGACATTGCGTTTTTTAAACTCTTCCACGCGTTTGTCGTGGGCAATGATTTCAGACGGGCACACAAAAGTGAAGTCCAGCGGATAGAAGAAAACCACGGCATATTTGCCTTTGGCCGCTTCGGCGAAGCTGAAATTATCGACAACTTCGCCGCTGCCCAGAACGGCAGAGAATTTTTTGTCGGCATCATGGAAAAACGGGGCGGGTTTGCTGACTAAAACAGCCATCGGAAAACTCCTTATTGATGAATGTGGGAAAGGCTCCGGCACGGCCGGAAACCGCTCTATTGTATGCCGAATCGGCGGCAAAGGTAAACCGTTTGCCGCACCGTATGCTACAATCCCCCAACCAAATCCGAAACCGGCAGGAACCCGGCAATGAATGTTACCGTATGCCCGCTCTCGTCCGAATATGAAGCAGAATGGCTGCCTTTATGGCAGGCTTATCTCGATTTTTACCATGCCGCATTGAGCAGGGAAACCGCCGCCGCCACATGGCGGCGCATCATGCAGTCGGCCGATATAAAGGGTTTTGGCGCCTTCGATGCCTATAACCGGCTGGTGGGGTTTGCGCATATCGTTATCCACCCGAATACTTGGAACATCGGCAAATGCTGCTATCTTGAAGACTTATTCGTTGCCGAGGACTGTCGCAGGCAAGGCGTGGCACGCAGCCTGATCGAAGCCGTTTACCGCTTTGCCGAAACAGAAAAGCTCAACCGCGTATATTGGGTAGCCGATAAAAACAACACGGCCGCGCAGGCACTCTATAACCAAATGGCAAACCAAACCGCTATGGTGCAGTATCGGAAAGACTTTCCTTAACGGATAAGGTTAAACCTCAGGCCGTCTGAAACTTTTCAGACGGCCTGCGTAAAAAGTATTTCCAAACCCAAGAAAGCCGAACATGAAAAAAATCATGCCCGCCCTGCTTGCCGCCGCACTGGCAGCCTGCACGTCTTTACTGTTTGAAACCGAGCCTGTAACCGGCGGCGGCCGCGATGCGCACGGCTGTATTCCTTCTGCCGGTTACCGCTGGTCGGTGCTGAAACAGCAGTGTATACAGCCGTTCGACCGGCCCGACATTGAGGCAGCCGACCCCGATAACGACACGCTGGCAGTATATGCCGTTTTGTCGGACGACAAATCCCGCGCCGAAATTTTCGCGGCGGGCATCGCGGAAAATACGGTTTTGGAAAGCGTGAAAGGCGGCTACGTTTCACGCGACGGTACAATCCGACTATTGCGCGGGCAGGGCGGCTGGCGGTTGGTCAAATAAGGTGTGCCTTTAACTGTATTCTGCCCCGATCAGGCCGTCTGAACATGGCCGTGATGCCGGTTCCCGATTGATATTCCAGAAAAAACGATTTAAAGAAAAACCATGCTGACTGTTTACAATACGCTTACCCGTCAAAAAGAAAAATTTGTTCCGATCGATGCCGAAAACGTGCGTATGTATGTTTGCGGTATGACGGTATATGACTACTGCCATCTCGGCCATGCCCGCGTGATGGTGGTGTTCGATATGGTTGCCCGCTGGCTGCGGGCGCAGGGCTATCCGCTCACGTATGTGCGCAATATCACGGATATTGACGACAAAATCATCGCCCGCGCCGCTGAAAACGGCGAAACCATCGGCGAATTGACCGCGCGCTTTATCCGCGCGATGCACGAAGATGCCGATGCGCTGGGTGTGTTGCGTCCCGATGCCGAGCCGAAAGCCACCGAACACGTCAGTCAGATGATTGCCATGATTGAGCAGCTGATTGCCAACGGCAAAGCCTATCCGGCGGACAACGGCGATGTTTATTACGCGGTGCGCGAGTTTGCCGCCTACGGCCAGTTGTCCGGCAAATCCTTGGACGATCTGCGTGCGGGCGAGCGGGTGGAAGTAGACAGCTTTAAACGCGACCCGCTGGATTTTGTGCTGTGGAAGGCGGCCAAACCCAATGAAGCCGATTTTTGGGACAGTCCGTGGGGCAAGGGCCGGCCGGGTTGGCATATTGAGTGTTCCGCCATGGGGGAAGAGTTGTTCGGCAAGGTGTTCGATATTCACGGCGGCGGGGCGGATTTGCAGTTTCCGCACCATGAAAACGAAATCGCGCAGAGCGTGGGCGCGCACGGCGGTGTCTGCGGTCACAGTCATGCGGGGAAAACCGTAGCCAGCCATGTCCAATATTGGCTGCATAACGGCTTTATCCGTGTGGACGGCGAAAAAATGTCCAAATCGCTCGGCAACTTCTTTACCATCCGCGATGTGCTGCAACAATACGATCCCGAAGTGGTGCGTTTCTTTATCCTGCGCGCGCATTACCGCAGCCCGCTGAACTATTCCGATGCCCATCTTGATGATGCCAAAGGTGCGCTGACCCGTCTGTACACCGCATTGAACAATACGCCGCCTGCCGAAATTGCGGTTTGCGGGGAGACGAATGACTATACCCGCCGTTTTTACGCCGCAATGAACGATGATTTCGGTACGGTGGAAGCGGTGGCGGTGCTGTTTGATTTGGCGGGTGAAGTGAATAAAACCCGCGATGCGCAGTTGGCCGGCTGTTTGAAGGCTTTGGGTGGCATGATGGGGCTGCTGCAACGCGAACCGTCGGTATTTTTGCAGGGCGGCGGTATTTCAGACGGCCTCTCCGGCGAAGCGGTCGAAGCCTTAATCGAACAGCGCAGGCAGGCACGTGCGGAGAAAAATTGGGCAGAGTCCGACCGTATCCGCGATTTGCTCGCCGAATCCGGTATCATGGTGGAGGATAAAAACGGCACGACGACTTGGCGGCGTGTCTGAGGGCGGGGTTTTTATGGTCAGCCGGATTTTTCAATCCGGCTGATTTTTTACCTGATTCCTATTTGTTTGCCCGTTTTGCTTTCCGGCCGTTTTCAGACGGCCGGGGGTACAGGGTATGGCGGGGCGGATTTCTGCCCGATGTCTGCTTATCCGTTTCCGAGTCCCGGCGGTTTGGGCGGAATCTGTCATACAGGCCGTCTGAAAACCGCAGGTAGGGGCAGGGCAGAGACATGAATCCGATACTCGAAGCGAGGTATGCCCTGTTTTCGATCCAATAAAAAAGACCGCATCAGGCGGTCTTTTTTGTCGTCGGCAATCAGCGTTTGAACATATTGCCGTATTTTTGATTAAACTTGTCCACGCGGCCGGCGGTATCGACAATTTTTTGTTTGCCGGTGTAGAAAGGATGGCACTCGGAGCATACCTCGATATTGAAGTCGGTTTTGCTCATGGCGGATTTGGTGGCAAATTTGTTACCGCAGGAGCAGGTAACGTTTACTTCGTGGTAGTCGGGGTGAATACCTTGTTTCATAACGGTTTCCTTTTCAATTGGCGGGCATAGGGGTTGTGCCTATGCTTCATGGATCCTGTCGGGCAGGCTAAGTTTTGAATTATCGCAAACTATCGCTGTTCTGGCAAGTGGAAGGTGTGCCGACGCCGGGAGGAGGCTGGCCGGTCGGGGTGGGTACGTAATGTTTGATTGTGTAAAGACTCAGGGTAGGCCGTCTGAATCCACTTTATAGATTGTTAATTTGTTATTTTAAGCTCGTTAATTTATTTTTTAATATAAATCAAAGTTATGATGGTTTGATTTTTGATGAATGGAGGGTGTTTATTTAATAAATTATCAAAAAAACTGTGCGGAAAACGGCGGTTTTGTGCTTGCAAAGGTGTTAATTTATGTTATGCTGATTTCGCGAACGGTGTATGCCGTTCAAGTAGAAAATAGTCTGCTGCTTCCTGCGGGCGGCCGCTGTGAAGTTTGTTTTCAGAATGAATTGAAGGAGACGGAAATGACGACGGAGAAGCATGTTCAGGAGGCATATTGGCGCGCCAATATCCGCCTGATTGTCATCTGTTTGGTTCTTTGGGCATTGTGCTCGCACGGCTTTGCCATCTGGCTGCGCCCGCTGCTTTCGGGTATTACGTTCAGCGGTGTCGATTTGGGCTTTTGGTTCGGCCAGCAGGGTTCGATTTTGTCGTTTATCGCACTGATTTTCTTTTATGCGTGGCGCATGAATAAAATCGAAGAGCAGTTCGGCGTTGCAGAGGAGTGATTGCCATGAGCCAATTTTGGATTAACGTTTTATTTGTCGGTGCTTCGTTTGCACTGTATTTCGGTATCGCGATTTGGGCGCGCGCCGGTTCGACCAAAGAATTTTATGTTGCCGGCGGCGGTGTGCATCCGGTGTTGAACGGTATGGCCACTGCGGCCGACTGGATGAGCGCGGCATCGTTTATTTCGATGGCCGGTATGCTGGCGATGAGCGGGTACAGTGCATCGGTGTATCTGATGGGCTGGACGGGCGGTTTTGTACTGCTGGCGCTTTTGGTGGCTCCGTATTTGCGTAAATTCGGCAAATTCACGGTGCCTGACTTTATCGGTGACCGTTTTTACAGCAAACACGCGCGGCTGGTGGCGGTGGTGTGTCTGATTATGGCTTCCACTACTTATGTTATCGGACAGATGACGGGTGCGGGTGTGGCATTCTCCCGTTTCTTGGAAGTGAGTAACGACACCGGTTTGATTATTGCTGCGGTAGTGGTATTGTTCTATGCCGTGTTGGGCGGTATGAAAGGTATTACCTACACACAAGTTGCGCAATTCATCGTGATGATCATCGCTTATACCATTCCGGCGGTATTCATTTCGCTGCAGATGACGGGCAATCCGCTGCCGCAATTGGGTATGTTCGGTACGGATGCGGTTTCCGGCCAGCCGTTGTTGGAACGTTTGGACGGTCTGATTACCGATTTGGGCTTTAATGCCTATACGGCCGATGTGTCCAATAAGCTCAATATGTTCCTGTTTACTCTGTCGCTGATGATCGGTACGGCCGGCCTGCCGCACGTGATTATCCGCTTCTTTACTGTACCGAAAGTATCTGATGCCCGCGTATCTGCCGGTTGGACGCTGCTGTTTATCGCCATTCTCTATACCACCGCGCCTGCGGTCGGCTCGATGGCGCGTACCAATCTGGTCAATACACTGTATCCGAACGGCACGAAAGAAGCACCGCTGGCGTATGAGGCGCGTCCTGAATGGATGAAGAGCTGGGAAACCACCGGCCTGCTGAAATTCGAGGATAAAAACGGTGACGGCCTGATTCAATACTACAACGATAAGGGCAGCAAATTTGAAGCTACGGCAGCCGAGCGCGGCTGGCAGGGCAATGAGCTGACCGTAAACAACGACATTTTGGTGTTGGCCAACCCCGAAATCGCTAATTTGCCCAACTGGGTCATCGGCCTGATTGCCGCAGGCGGTCTGGCAGCGGCACTTTCAACCGCAGCCGGTTTGCTGCTGGCCATTTCCTCAGCCGTATCGCATGATTTGATTAAGAAAATCCTGAAACCCGATATCAGCGACAAAGGCGAATTGACTGCGGCACGTGTCTCTATGGCAACTGCGATTGTGATCGCGACTTGGTTGGGCATGAATCCGCCTGGTTTTGCAGCACAGGTTGTGGCATTGGCATTCGGTATCGCGGCTTCTTCGATTTTCCCTGCGCTGATGCTGGGTACGTTCTCAAAACGCATCAACAGTGCCGGTGCGACCGCAGGTATGCTGGCGGGTCTGCTTTCAACCGTTATCTACATTTTCCTGTATCTGGGCTGGTTCTTTATTCCCGGCACCAATACTTTTGAAAATGTGGAAGCCAACTGGTTCTTGGGTATTTCTCCGCCCGCATTCGGTGCTGTGGGTGCGCTGATTAACTTTGTTGTGGCCTTTGCCGTATCGATGATGGGCAAAGAGCCGCCGCAGGAAATTCAGGAGCTGGTGGAAAGCGTACGTTATCCGAAAGGTGCCGGTAAAGCTTTGGATCACTGATACTGTTAAGATTTCTTGACAATCAGCCGCCTGTAAACTAGGATTTGCAGGCGGTTTTTTGTGTCTGCCACATTTGCCAACGGTAGCGGCTATTATCATTATTCTTATTCTGTGGTACGCGGCTGCGACTGTTTGTGCCTGTTGATGTGTATGTGCGGGCTGTCCGCCTACTGCCGAAGCCTTGCTGTATGGCTTGATTCCGTTGCAGGGCAAAATTAAGCGGACTTATACGATTGCGCGGAATTGATGCCGCATGAAAGCGAGCCGGTCGGATTGTGTCTGCCAAGCCAAATTTTCATGAGCCTGAAAACATGAATACGTCAAATTATCGTATGGAACATCAAAATTTTATTTTGTGTTCGCCGCTTTTATTAAATCAATATTTGGAGGATAGTGAATTTTGGCGGGCATTTATCGCTCATTTAATGCAGATTGTGCCAAATATGAGAGAAGCACCGTCAATAAAAGCATATCAGCATAGCCAACATATTGATTGGGCTTGGAATAGTGATTACGAAATAATACAGGAAAATGAAGAATTAGGTAGAATCCGCAAACAGCTTCCTTTATCGTGGCAAGCAGAAGAATTGGAGAAAATAGCGGATGTTTACCGACAAGACAAAAATGCCCATTTGGATTTTTTGGGAGCGGTGTTTCCTCATTTTTCAAAATGTATCGCGCAAAAGGCAACACCTGAATGTGTGTTTTTGTTGAGTGAAGATTTTCCGAAATTCAGCAGCCTGCTGATTAGTTTGCGGCAGGATTATTTTGCTAGTTTAGGCGAAGTTTTTGTTTTGGATATATTAAATCAGTTATCGCAACAGCTTGATGTATCGTTGCGTCTGCGTAAGCAGCGGCAATATGGTCATTTGATTTATAAAAAATGCGGATATGGTCATTTTGCCGATGTAGAGCCGGCAACCTCATGGCAAGACAGTATTCAACAGTTTGGTGCTTATATGGTAGCTGATTGTCTCAATAATGAATGGCATATAGATAAACGTTTTGCCGATTGGACAGTGTTTTAAACAGAAAGAGCCGGCCAAGTTTGCGGTCAAGGTCGTTTTACCGGCACTGCCTTTGGCGGAAGTCAAGGAGGGGATTATGGGCGTAGACATCGTTGGATTCCTTTGATTTTAACGGATAGTCAATAAAGGAGCTCGAACCGGGCTGACGCAAGCGATGATGACCGTGGCTCAAAAGATACCGTGAGGTTTTGTTAGGTTTCTTTGAGCCTGTAATAAAGCCGTCTGAAAATTTTTGAATGAAGTAAAGATACGGCCGGTGTCGGCGGCTTGGCAGCAGGAGGCCGGCAGGGTCGGTTTCATCCGTCGGCGTTAAGCGGCATGAGGATTGAGGACCGGACAGGAGAAGCAATGTTTTGGGAATTGGTGGCGACAGTATCGGCTGCACTGGGGTTTGCCGGTGTGGCTTTGAGCGTGAAATGGTTTTGGAAACGCGCGCCGCGCTGGTTGGTACCGGTGTCTGCGGCGCTGGGGGTAATGGTCTTTCAGGTTTATCAGGAATATACTTGGTACAGCCATACCGCATCGCGCCTGCCGGCGGGAGCGGAGGTAGTGGCCGAGTCGAAGGAAACCCGTTTTTACCGCCCATGGTCGTATATCAAACCGCAAGTCAGCCGTTTTATTGCGGCAGATACGGGTAATATCGTGCCCAATCATACTTATCCGCATTGGAAAAAAGTCACGCTGTATTTTTTTGAGCGCGGCCAACCCGCACACAGCCTGCCCGTATTGGTGGATTGTGCGGACGGCGTGCAGGCCGATGCGGCCGGAAGTGCGCCGGTATGGGGGAAAACGGCTTATACCGGCAAGTTGGTTGGGGTGGTGTGCACGGCAGGATAAGATTCGGTTGAAAACAGATGCAGTATTTATGGCCGTCTGAAACCACGGTTTCAGACGGCCTTTTTACCGCATAGGCGGGTGCTTCGGCTGCAAAGCGGGTGCCGCCACAGATGGAAATGTCTATTCGGTATTGTCCGATACGCTTCGGAATGTCGGAATCACTGCCTGTTCTGCCGGATCGGGGCAGCCGGGAAGTTTGAGTTTTGCCGGCCTCCGTCAAGAGGTTTCCGCTTTTCAGCAACCCGCCCGCTTTCGTTTCCCGGTTTGATACAGATGGCGTTTGGCTCCGAAAAACTATTTTATCTGTTTTGATTCTGCTGAAACCTTCTGCACCGGTTTCCGGGTAATCCGATGTGCATTTTCGGTATGAAATGGTTAAAAAATTAATAAAACAGATAAAGTGCGACTTATTATGCCAATATTGTATGATATTTGCGTATTAAATTGCTTTGGTGTGAAAATGTGGAGAATGGAGTAAAAAACCAATTTTCTGTCTATATTTCTCATAAATTTTAAATTTAATTTTAAAAAAACAAAAAATATTAAAATAATATTATGATTTAAGCATAAAAAATAATATTTTTTTCGGTAGAAGATGCTAAGAAAACGGTTTTTCAGGCAAGCGGGCGCGTGATTTTTGCCGGCAACTGCCCTATGATTAAACCGCTTTCGGTTGCGGCTGTCATATCGGCGGTACGTAACCTGTGTTTAACGAGAATAACGATATTCTGCAAGGAGTCTGTTATGAAACTGCATACCGCCCCTTCATTTGCCCTGGCCTCTATGGCCGTTGCCCTGCTGGCCGCCTGTTCGCCGTCTGAAAAAGCGGCTGCGCCTGCTGCGGCCGATACTGCCGCTTCAACGGCTGCATCTGCTCCGGCTCTGGAAGCGAAAAAAATCGCCATTACCGCTATTGTGGAACATCCTGCTTTGGACGCTGCCCGCCAAGGGGTGTTGGACGAATTGAAAGAGCAGGGTTATGAGGAAGGCAAGAATCTGACAGTGGATTTCCAAAGTGCGCAGGGCAGCACGGCCAATGCGGCACAGATTGCCAAAAAATTTGTCGGCGACAATCCTGATCTGATTGTGGCCATTTCCACGCCCAGCGCGCAATCTGCGCTGGCCAGCACCAAAACCATTCCAATCGTTTTCGCTGCCGTAACCGACCCGGTGGCCGCTAAACTCGTGCCGTCGTGGGAGCAGGCAGGTGCCAATATCAGCGGCGTTTCCGACCTGCTGCCGCTGACACCGCAAATCGATTTGATGAAGAAAATCGTGCCGAATGTGAAAAACATCGGCTATGTGTACAGCCCGGGTGAGGTCAATTCGACCGTGGTGCTGGACGAGCTGAAAGAAAAACTGACGGCCGACGGCATCAATGTGGTGGCGGCCCCTGCCCAGCGTTCGTCCGATGTGCTGACGGCCGCGCGCAGCCTGAACGGCAAAGTCGATGTGGTTTACACTTCTCTGGACAACAACGTCGTATCGCAATACGAATCCATGTATAAAGCCGCAGTGGAAATGAAACGTCCGCTGGTGGCGGCCGATACCGGTTCGGTGGAGCGCGGTGCGGTGGCCGCATTGGGTGTCAATTATTACGATATGGGCAGAAAAGCCGGCCAGATGGCGGCAGGGGTGTTGAAAGACGGTAAAAGCATCGCCGATCTGCCGCCTGCCCGCATGGATACGCTGGATCTGTTCCTGAGTAAGAAGAATGCCGCCGCAGTCGGTGTAACGCTGCCGGAAGAACTGCTGAAAGAAGCGAAAGAAGTACAGGAATAACCCGCTGTACGCATCAACCGATGCCGTCTGAATCATGTTCGCCAGACCATGTACAGACGGCATCTGAATTATAAAAGTATGGAACACAAGAGAGGCTGATATGAGTTTGATTGCCTTTTTCGGCGGTATCGAAGCCGGTCTGATTTATGCGCTGGTGGCCTTGGGTGTGCTGATTTCGTTCCGCATTTTGGATTTTCCCGATCTGACGGCCGACGGCAGCTTTCCTTTGGGTGCGGTGGTGTTTGCCGTGTGTCTGGGCGCGGGGCTGAATCCGTGGCTGGCCTGTCTGGCCGGTGCGGCGGCCGGTGCGCTGGCCGGTATGGTAACGGCGTGGCTCAATGTGTCGCTGAAAATTCTGCCGCTGCTGGCGAGCATTTTGGTCATGGTGGCACTGTATTCGGTCAATCTGCGGATTACCGGCGGTACGCCCAATATTCCCTTAATCGGCACAGAGAGTGTGTTCAGCCCGTTTGTGGCAGCGGATTACAGTAATCAGTTTTGGGTACAGCCCTTGGTGATTTTCTTCTTTGTGTTGGGTGCCAAACTGCTGCTGGACTGGTTTTTCAATACACAGACCGGGCTGGCCATCCGCGCCACCGGAGCAAACGCCCGCATGGCCAAATCTCAGGGTGTGGCCACGTCGAAAATGATTGTATTGGGTATGGCGGTTTCCAATGCACTGATTGCGTTGGGCGGCGCGCTGTTCGCCCAAACCACCGGCAATGCCGATTTGGCCAGCGGTATCGGCACTATTGTCATCGGTTTGGCTGCGGTCATCATCGGCGAGAACCTGTTAATCAGCAAACGCATTATTGTAGTAACGCTGGCCGTGATTCTGGGTGCGGTGGTATACCGCCTGCTGATTGCGTTTGCACTGGGTAACGATTTTCTGCGCAGCTTGGGCGTACAGCCGACAGATTTAAACCTGATTACCGCTGTTTTGGTGGTGCTGGCATTGCGCCTGAATGTGATTAAACGTTCTTTGAAAAGGAAACAGACATCATGATGCGCGCAGACAATTTGAAAGTAACCTTCAACCGCGGCACGCCGATTGAAAATCCCGCCATGCGCGGTATGAGCCTGCATATCGCCAAAGGCGAATTTGTTACAGTCATCGGCAGCAACGGCGCGGGCAAATCGACTTTCCTCAATGCTGTCAGCGGCGATTTAATGGTGGACAGCGGCAGTATCCATATCGACGGTCAGGACGTTACCCGCCTGCCTGCGCACAAGCGCGCGCATCTGGTGGCACGGGTGTTTCAGGATCCGCTGGCCGGTACCTGCGAGGCTTTGAGCATCGAAGAAAATATGGCTCTGGCCTATTCGCGCGGCCGCAGGCGCGGCTTGGGTTTTGCGCTCAACAAGGAAAACCGCGAACTGTTCCGCGAAAAACTGGCCGTTTTGAAGCTGGGTTTGGAAAACCGCCTGAGCGACCGCATCGGCCTGCTTTCCGGCGGCCAGCGTCAGGCCGTGAGCCTGCTGATGGCCAGCCTGCAACCGAGCAAAATCCTGCTGCTGGACGAGCATACCGCCGCGCTCGACCCGAAAACGGCGGCATTTGTGATGGAGCTGACCGATCAGATTGTGGCCGAAAACGGGCTGACCGCCATGATGGTAACCCATTCGATGCGTCAGGCCCTGGATCACGGCAGCCGTACCGTGATGCTGCATCAGGGCAAAGTGGTGCTGGACGTATCGGGCGAAAAACGCGCCGGTATGGACGTACCCGATCTGCTGGATCTGTTCGAGCAGACGCGCGGCGAAAAAGTAGCCGACGACGCTTTGCTGCTAGGGTGAGTTTTTTCCCGGGCCGTCTGAAAACGAGCGTAGCGAGTTTCTGCGAAGCTAAAACGAGCGTAGCGAGTTTCTGCGAAGCTAAAACGAGCGTAGTGAGTTTCTGCGAAGCTAAAACGAGCGTAGTGAGTTTCTGCGAAGCTAAAACGGGCGCAGCGGGTTTCTGCGAAGCAAAAACGGGCGCAGCGGGTTTCTGCGAAGCTGAAACTTTCTGCGGAACAGAAACGGATAAGCGGGTTTCAGACGGCCTGGGGACATCAAAACCCGAAACCGAAAGCAGCATCATGCCGAAGTTGCCATGTCCTTTTCTATGGTTTGAAAAAAACGGCGGTCTCCGCCGATACGGCTTCAGGTACCGGAATTCAAGAAAAAAAGCATCTTCAACAGCAAGATGCTTTTTTGTTTTCATCTGATTTTGCAATCAGCACGCTTATCGGCATCCGGCATTTTAACGACAGGAAAAGTGCGGTTTCAGCCAAGCAACCGCTCAAAAACCGCACTTAATGGTGTTTTAGCTGCGTAGAAACCGTTTAGCTTCGCAGAAACTCGCTGCGCCCGTTTTCAGACGGCATGGTTGCAATCTGGTATGATGCGCGCCATGCAGACGACAACCCAATCTCCCGTCCGGCTGGTGTTGGCACCCATGCAGGGGCTGACCGATGCGCCGATGCGCGACCTGCTGACCCGAATCGGCGGTTTCGACGAGTGTGTGAGTGAATTTGTGCGCATCACCCATACCGTCCATTCGCGTGCCACTTGGCTGCGTTATGCACCCGAAATCGCCAACGGCAACCGCACGCAGGCCGGAGTGCTGTGCACCGTGCAGCTTTTGGGCAGCGATGCCGACAATATGGCACGCAATGCGCTGGAAGCGGTGCGTTTCGGCGTGGACAAAATCGATTTGAATTTCGGCTGCCCCGCGCCGACAGTCAATAAGCATCAGGGCGGGGCGGTGCTGCTCAAAGAGCCGGAACGGGTGTTCCATATTGTCAGAACCTTGCGCCAAGCCCTGCCGGCGCATATCCCGCTGACAGGTAAAATGCGTTTGGGCTTTGAAGACAAATCGTTGGCCTTGGAAAATGCGGCGGCGATTGCGGAAGGTGGCGCATGCGGCCTGACAGTACATGCGCGCACCAAAGTGGAAGGATACGATCCGCCCGCACATTGGGCGTGGGTGCGTAAAATCGCTGGGGCGGTTTCCATTCCGGTAACGGCCAACGGCGATGTTTTCTGTTTGGCAGATTATCTCGCTATCCGCCGCGAGAGCGGCTGCAACAGCGTGATGATCGGACGCGGGGCGGTGATGCGTCCCGATTTGGCGCGCCAAATCAAGCGTTATGAAGCGGGGCAGACGGCCGAAGCCGCCCCGTTTGCCGAAGTGGCGCAATGGATTGTGCACTTTTTCGATTTGTGCGTGGCGAAAGAGGCGGGAAACCAATATCCGCAGGCGAGGCTCAAACAGTGGCTCGGAATGCTGCGCAAAGCCTATCCCGAGGCCGACGCACTGTTTGCACGCGTGCGTACGCTGAAAACGGCAGACGACATCCGCCGCGCATTGGCCGTGTAGGTCGGATTCCCGAATCCGACAAATGAAGAAACGGTGATACAGTACAGCCTTGAACGGGGCAGTCTTAAGGAACTGAATTTATGATATTTCTTGAAGATTTAATTCATAAAGCATCAGAATTTTATTATTTAAGACAGCAAATAGATATGTTACTTGTATCTTGTACCACCAGAATCCGAGAATTGTTTGCCTTAATAAGGCACTCAAATATCGAAAATGCAGATAAGATTTTCATAGAATTATTTGAAATCCAACGTACTTTGTCTACCATCAAATTCAAATATTTATTTGAATTTGATGATTTTTTAAATGATTTTATATATTTTTTTGATAGACAAGATGATTGCAATAGATTGTTTCTGTATGAACATTTTTCCCAACATGATGATTTACCAAAATAAATTTTCAAGTTGAAAGAACATCATCATTCGCTGTATTGATTGTTGTATCAATTTCGGTTTGTCGGATTCGAGAATCCGACAAACTACGGCGATATAACGGCAGGCCGTCTGAAAACAGAGCTGAATATGTTTTCAGACGGCCTGTTTGATGGGATACAGATTAGCGGCGTGCCAAAACGGCGGTGGCCAAATATTTCTGTGTGCCGTCGGCAATGGCCTGCGCGCATTCGCGGCGGAAGGCCGTACCCGCCAGTTTCTGCTCTTCGACCGGATTGGAGATAAAGGCGGTTTCGACCAGAATCGACGGAATGTCCGGCGCGCGCAAGACGGCGAAATTGGCTTCGTCGATACGGCCTTTGTGCAGGCGGTTGTATTTGCCCAGTTCCGTCAGGACGTGCTGTCCCAGCGCTTTGCTGTCGTGGTTGGTAACGGTTTGAGTCATATCGAGAATGGCGCTGTCCACGCTGCGGTTGCCCATGCTTTTGACACCGCCGATCCGGTCGGCCGCGTTTTGTGTTTGTTCCAGAAAACGGGCCGCCGCACTGGTGGCACCGCGCGTATTGAGTACGTAAACGCCCGAACCGCGCGCATCGGGATTGGTAAACGCATCGGCGTGAATGGAAATGAACAGGTCGCCGCGCAACTGGCGGGCTTTGGCCACGCGCACACCCAGCGGGATAAAAACGTCTTCGTTGCGCGTCATATGCACCGTATAGCCGCGTGCTTCCATCAGCTTTTTGGTCTCGCGGGCGATGGACAGAACCACATCTTTTTCGCGCAAACCGTTTTTGCTCATGGCACCCGGATCTTCACCGCCGTGTCCGGGATCGAGAATAACGACAGGCCGTCTGCGTGCGCCGCTGCGGGCGGGCGGGGCTTCGGGCAGCGGCGTTTGGACGGGCGGGGTGGCCGCGCCGGTGCCGTCGGTGTTGATGCGGCCTTTGGAATAGTCTGCCAGCAGTGCCATCAGCGGGTCGTCCGTTTCCGCCGCATGGGCGGGATACAGGTCGATGACCAGGCGGTGGCGGAAGTTGGCGATCGGATTGAGCGCGAAAAGCTGCGGATTGACGGCGGTTTTCAAATCGACGACCACGCGCACAGTGTCGGGGGTGTTCTGGCCGACACGGATATTGCCGATGTATGGATCGCTGCTTTGGACTTTGCTGCCGATGCTTTGCAGGACGGTGTCCAACCGGGCGTTTTTCATGTCGATGACCAGCCGGCGCGGGTTGTCCAGCGAGAAATAATTGTATTGCAGTGCTTCGCTGGCTTCGAGCGTGATGCGGGTGTAGGCACTGGCCGGCCAGATGCGGACGGCGACAAAGCGCGGTGCGGCGCGGGCCGTGGCGGGGGCAAGGGTAAACAGCAATCCGGCTGCGGCACCGCAGCTTAGAAACCGGCGGCGGGTAAGTTTTGAATCCATGCGTGCAAACTTTGTTGTCCCGCCGCGCTGTGGGCGCAAACGGCGGCACGGCGGCCGTCGCGGTCGCGGGAAAGGGTGAGTGTCAGGTCGGCGGGCGCGGCGAAGCCGCGCCCTTTGTCGGGCCATTCGATGAGATTGAGCGATGCGGCGGCGGTGTCGTCCAGTCCGGCATCTTCCCATTCTTCGGGGGACGAAAAACGGTACAGGTCGAAATGGTTGAGGCACAGGCCGTCTGAATCATAGGTTTCGACAATGGCGTAGGTGGGGCTTTTTACCGTGCCGCGGTAACCCAGTCCGCGCAGCAGGCCGCGCACGAATGTGGTTTTCCCCGCGCCCAGGTCGCCTTGCAGGTAAATTGTCAGCGGGGCAGTCAGAACGCGGGCCCACGACGCGCCCAGTGCCAGCGTGGCGGCTTCGTCGGGCAGAAAAACGGGCGTGCAGTCACTCATGGCCGAATGTATCGGATAAATCGGCAATTATGCTTGAATCGGCTGCTTTTGCAAACCATGGAACTGCGTAAATTCGTTTAAATTCCAAGCCGTCTGCTGCTGCCTTGCGGCAGGGAAAACGTGTAGAATGGGGCTTTTTCAGGCGCAGAATGCCGCAGGGGACAGATGATGGATGCAGTAAAGCAGCGGCCGATCGGCGTGTTTGATTCGGGGGTGGGCGGCCTGACCAACGTGCGCGCGCTGATGGAGCGGCTGCCGATGGAAAATATTGTTTATTTCGGCGATACCGCCCGTGTGCCGTACGGGGTGAAATCGCGCGCCACGATCGAAGCGTTTACTGCGCAGATTGTCGATTTCCTGCTGCAAAACGAAGTGAAGGCACTGGTGGTGGCCTGCAATACGATTGCGGCGGTGGCCGGGCAGCGGGTGCGTCAGATGGCGGGCAATATGCCGGTGCTGGACGTGATTTCGGCCGGCAGCCGCGCCGCGCTGGCGGCCACCCGCAACAACAGCATCGGTGTGATTGCCACCAATACCACGGTAAACAGCAATGCCTATGCGCGGGCGATTCATGAGGCCAATCCGCAGGCGCGCGTTTATTCGCAGGCCTGCCCGCTGTTTGTGCCGCTGGTGGAAGAAGGCTGGCTGGACCACGAGGTTACGCGCCTGACCGCGCGCGAGTATTTGAAGCCGGTGTTGGCCGAAGGGGTCGATACGCTGGTGTTGGGCTGCACCCACTATCCGCTGCTCAAACCGCTGATTCAGCGCGAAGCACCGCATCTGCATCTGGTCGATTCCGCGCTGACCACCGCCGAAGCCGTGGCGCAGGCATTGCAGGCACAGGATTTGCTCAATGATACGCCCGGCGTATGCGGGGCGGATTACCGTTTTTACGTCAGCGATATTCCGCTGCGTTTCCAAACCATAGGCGAGCGTTTTTTGGGGCGGACGCTGAACCAGATTGAAATGGTATCTTTGGGCTGACCGGCGGCAGGCCGTCTGAACAGCGGTTTTCGGACGGCATTTTCAGACGGCCTGCAATCAATCGATAAAGGAGAATCATGAACCGCCGCGCGCGTTTCAAACGCCATCACACGCCGTTTTGGCAGGCCGACAAGCCGTATCTGCACGACAGCCCGATTTCAGACGGCCGTTTCCGCGCCTTGGGCTATGTGATGGCCTTGCTGGCCGGTGCGATTAACGCGGGCGGTTTTTTTGCTTTGGCACGCTATGTGTCGCACGTTACCGGCGAAATTTCCTATGCCGCCGATATGGCGTATGTGGGCGAATGGTATGCAGTGGCCGTATCCCTGTTGGGCGTGGTGTTTTTCGTGCTGGGTGCGGCACACGCCAACTGGACGGTTCTGTGGGCCAAACGGCAGCGTTTCCGCAGCGGCTACGGCCTTTCGCTGTGGCTGGAAGCCGTTTATCTCTTGCTGTTCGGCCTGTTGGGCATGGCACTGATTGATCACAGTCTGCTGCTGCCGCCCGCGCTTCTGCTGCTCAGTTTTATCATGGGGATGCACAACACCGTGATGACGGTATTGTCCGGCGGTGCCATCCGCTCCACCCACATGACGGGTACGGCCACCGACTTGGGCATCGAATTGTCCAAAGTGCTGTATTACCGGCGCAGCAGCAATCCCAAACTGCCCGATGTGGCGGTAAACCGCCCGAAAATGAAACTGTTTACCGGCCTGATTGCCGCCTTCTTTTTGGGCGGGCTGCTCGGCGCATGGGGGTATCACCGTGTCGGCTACCATTTTACCCTGCCGGTGGCGGCCGTCCTGTTCTGGTTCGGTTTCGGTTCCATCGGCTACGACATCAAAATCCGCCTGCGTATCTATTTGGCTGACAGAAAGCGTAAGCAGAAGTAATTTCGGGTTAAGGATTTTGCGCCTTCGGGCAAAATGGCCGAATATGCACCATGGCAGCCGCGATTCCGATACGGGCTGACACAATAGACAGTGTTTCGACACGGGCGGCCTGATGCCGTTTACACATACCGATAAGAAAGGATTCAACCATGAAATTTCTGAAACCGATGACCCTGAGCGCCGCAGCCTGCGCCATGCTGCTGACCGGCTGCGTGACCAACGCCGACGGCAGCAAGTCTGCCAGCAAAACCGCCATGTACGGCTTGGGCAGCGCGGCTGCCTGCGGTGTGGTGGGTGCGCTGACCAACGGCAGCAAAGGCGCGCGCAATGCGGCTTTGGCATGCGGTGCCGTCGGTGCGGGCGTGGGCGGCTACATGGATTATCAGGAAGCCAAACTGCGCGACAGCCTGAAAGGCACGCCGGTGGAAGTGAGCCGCGAAGGTAACCAAATCAAACTGACCATGCCCAGCGGCGTAACATTCGCCACCAACAGTGCCACGCTCAACAATACGGCCGTTACCTCGCTGAACTCGGCTGCCGAAACGCTGGTACAGTATCCTGAAACCACCATCACCATCGCCGGCCACACCGACAATACCGGCAGCCTGTCCATCAACCAGCCGCTGTCCGAGCGTCGCGCCCAAGCCGTTGCCGCCTATCTGACTCAGCGTGGTGTTGCCGCTTCGCGCCTGAGCACTGTGGGCTATGCCGACAGCCGTCCGGTTGCCGCCAACGATACCGAAGCCGGCCGTGCGCAAAACCGCCGCGTCGAAATCCTGATCAATCCGACGGCCGATGCGGGCAAATAACACCGTCGGAACACACCAAACCAACGGGCAGCTTTCGGGCTGCCCGTTTTGATTGCCGCCGCACGCTGGGCAATCTGGCCCGCCGTTTCCGCTGTGCAGGCCGCAGGCGGGCTTGCGGCCATGCCGGTTGGCCGCTTTCCCTGTGGTGCAGTGTTACGCGCGCTATTATCGGATTTCGTCAGCAAAGTCAAGTTTTTGTTTCCTGATGCGGGGTTTGCAGCGGGAACAGGCTGTCACATTGTTAAATATAGAAATAATAATTGTAAATAAATGTAAGGCCGGGGGGGGGGGTTACAACCTTGGCCGGCCGGCGGCGTGTTTTAAGAAACCTGATAAATAATAAGTAGATTCCGATAAATTAGAGTAATAAAACTAAAATAAATCATGGGTTTGTGTGGCATTTTGTCTACTTAATGCCGTCTGAAATACGGGTTTATAATCCCGCACTGAGAAGTATTCTTTATTCCATATGCATATATTGTGCTGAATTTTCAGGCAGTTTTGTGCAGTTTCCGGCACACGGTCCACTATCCGAGGAAATATCGATGAATCATATTTATAAAGTTGTTTTTAATAAAACAACCAACACGTTCACAGCAGTTGCAGAATTTGCGAAATCGCAGGGCAAAGACAACACTGTGAGTCAGGGTGCGGGCGGCGCGGCGGTCGAAACCGTGAAATCGGCCAGAATCACGCCAATCTCCTATGCGGTATTTGCGGCATTGGGCTTCGGCCTGGCTGCGCAGGCGCACGCTACTGCCGCAAACTCTTTTTATGACACGGCGGATTATTCTTCCATCGCCATCGGTGAAACCTCAGTATCGATGCAGGGCGCGTCGGCTTACAGCGAGCAAGTGAATGCCGACAAACCCAATATGGCGGCAGGCTCGCACCACTCTATCGCCATCGGCGGCCTCGCCTCCACCCGCTACACCTGGTACGGCACGGCATTGGGCTTTAATGCTTCGGTTGCCAGCCCGGCCAGAACCCAAGCGCTCGGCTCAGACGGTGCGGCAATGAACAGCGGCAGCAGCAAAGGCAATGTGGCATTGGGCGCTTACTCGATTGCCGGCGAGACCAACACAGGGCAGGAAGCCCAATCATTCACTGTGGGCGGTAAAACCTATACCTTCGCCGGTGCCCCGACGGCAAACACCAGCGTACTGGCAGTGGGTTCGGGCAGAACCGTGCAGGAAGCCACCGGTCAGCGCACATTAGTGCCCGGCGGCGGCAACTTGGGCAATGCCCAACGCTGGACAGATGTTACCAAAGCCTCCGACGACTACAAATACCGCCAAATTCAATACGTCGCCGCAGGCCGTGTGGCGGCAGATTCCACCGATGCGATTAACGGCTCCCAGCTCTATCAAGTGCTCGAAGTGGCCAAAAACAGCAGCGGCGCAGCCGTGCCGAATAATTATTTCCACGTCAACGAATGGCGGACCGACCAGCCTGCGGGCGACCCCGCTACCAACTACGGCCCGATTGATGCCAAAGGCGGTGCCACCGGCCAATATGCGCTGGCGGCAGGTAAGGACAACAAAGCCTCAGGTATGCATTCGGTGGCCGTCGGTTACAAAAATACGGCAGGCGGCTTAAACTCGGTGTTAGTCGGTGTGGAAAACGAAACACCGGTTCTGGGGCAGCTCGATACCAGCCAAAGCACCACGGTTGTCGGCTCTCAAAATAAGGCGATGACGAAAGACGGCACGGCCACCATTATCGGTTATCAAAATAAAATCGAAGCCGCCGACGCGAAAACCAGCATTAAAGACTCTATTGCCATCGGTTCCCGAAATACCATATCCGGCGAGAGTTCCGTGGCATTGGGCGAAACCAATAAGGTAAATACCAATTATGCCGCCGCGCTCGGCCGCTACAATGAAATTGATGCCAAGTCCGAATCCGCGCTGGCAGTCGGCCGCCGCAATATCATTACCAACGGCGAACACGCTTATGCGCTGGGTAACAACAATACGGTTTCCGCACCTACTGCTTTGGCGGTCGGCCGGGGAAATCAGGTATCGGCCAGCCAGTCGGCCGCGCTCGGTTTCCGCAATAACGTCCGCACCGACAATACCTTTGTCTTGGGCAGCGATACCGCCCCGACCCAAGCCAACAGCGTTGTGCTGGGTGCCGGCTCAACCGACCGTGCCGCCACCACCGAATCCCAAGCCACGCTCAACGGCTTAACCTACGGAACGTTTGCCGGACAGGGCAGCGCGGCCAAAGGTGTGGTTTCCGTGGGCAAAGCAGGCGGCGAACGCCAACTCATCAATGTGGCCGCAGGTAAAATCTCCGCCACTTCCACCGATGCCATCAACGGCAGCCAGCTCTACGCCACCAATCAGGTACTGGGCAATGCGGCCAACGCCGTAGTACAAAACTTCGGCGGCAATGCAAGGCTGAATCCCAACAAACAGGGCGATATTACCTTTACCAATATCGGCGGTACGGGCAAAAATACCGTTCATGAAGCCGTTGCAGCAGCCAGAACCGAAGTCCAATCCGGCAAAAACACGAATGTTGCCGCCCCGGCAAGCGGTGCAAACGGCCAAAAAATCTACAAAGTCGACGCATGGGATACGACCGTTCGGGCGGGCGACGGTATTTCGGTTTCTCCGGACAATAATCAGACGGCCTATACCCGTGATTACACTATTGCCCTGTCGCAGCAGGTCAAAGACGACATCAACAAGGGTAAGGCGGCCAAAGACGCTGTCGATACGAAGGGCATTACTTTCAACGGCGACAGTGGCACTGATGTCACGCGCAAGCTGGGTGAGGCTTTGGCGGTGAAGGGCAATGCCAAAAACGCCCGGGATCTGACGGACGGCAATATCGGTGTGGTGTCTTCGGCTGCGGATAATGCGCTTTATGTCAAATTGAATAAAAACCTCAACCTGACCAATCAAGGCTCGGTTACTCTTGGCGGTACCAAGCTCAATTCAGACGGCCTCAATATTACCGGCGGCCCGTCCGTAACCAAAAACGGTATCAACGCAGGCAATAAAACCATCTCCGGCGTGGCAGACGGCGTGAACAATGACGATGCGGTCAATGTGAAACAGCTTAAAGCGGCGAAAACTGAAGTTGTGGCTGGTGAAAATGTAACCGTTGAACCAAGCCAAGGTAGCGACGGCAATCCGAAATACACCGTCTCAGCCAAAGACACCTCGGCAAAAGTTACCGTGGCGGACAACAGCAAGCTGACCGTTGCCAACAAAGGCACGGCAAAAGAAGGCACGGCTGATGTCACCAACTTTGAGCTGGATTTAAGCCAATCTGCCAAAGACAGCCTCGCCAAAGCCGATACGGCGGTGCAATCATTCACCACTTCGGTCAATGGTCAAACGGCTCAAACCGTGCGTGATAACGGCAATGTCAATTTTGTCAACGGCAATGCCACCACCGCCCGTAATGTAAACGGCGGCGATATTGCCTTTGATGTCAAAACAGACAACACCACCATCAAAGTAGACGGGGGTGTGGTCAAAGCCAATACTGTCGCATTAAACGTTGCAGGCGGCAAAGTTACTGCACCGACCACCACAGGGGCGTTGGTAACCGCCGACGATGTGGCCAATGCGATTAACAAATCTGGTTGGAACTTAAAAGCCGGCTTTGAAGCCACTGGCGAGCAGATTAACCCAAGTGATAGCGTTACCTTTAAAGCAGGCAAAAACCTAAAAGTTGAACGCGATGGTTCACAAATCACTTACGCCACCAAGGATGATGTGAGCTTTGACAGCGTAACCCTTGGTCATGACAGTAATGTGAAACTCACCGATGATGGCGAAGGCAACCTGATGGTGGGTGGCGATAAGGGCCCTCCTATCAAAATCACCAACCTGGCAGCTGGTGAAAACGATGAAGATGCGGTGAATGTTTCACAGCTGAAAACCGCCAAAACTGTGGTGCAAGAAGGCAAAAACACCAAAGTTACCAAAACCCAAGGTGCGGACAAACAAGATGTCTACACCGTAGACGCTTGGGATACCAAAGTAGCAGCAGCGGACGGTGCAGCGGTAACGGTTGCGTCCAAAGATGACGACAACGCCAAAACCCGCAACTACACCATTGATTTGAGCCAAGCAATCAAAGAGCAAATCGCCAAAGAAGAGAGCGTAGTTGGTGAGGGCAATATCACGGTTGCTGAAAACGGCACGAACCAAACAGGCGGTAAAGAGTACAAAGTTACCTTAAACAAAAATGTGAATCTGGGCGACGACGGCTCATTGATTGTTGGTCCTGTGACCATCAATAAAGACGGCATCAATGCGGGTAATAAGTCGATTACCAATGTTGAAGCGGGCAAAAACCCGACCGATGCGGTGAATGTGGATCAATTAACCAAAGCCGCCGCCGCCGCCAAAACCGAGGTGAAAGCAGGCACCAATGTAACCGTGGATACCGACACTACCACAGGTGCCAACGGTCAAACGATTTACACCGTCAATGCGTGGGACACCACCGCCACAGGCTCTGAGGCCATCACTGTTACCCCGACCGACGAGGCAAGCGATACTTCGGCGAGAACCCGTGCCTATGCGATTGATTTGTCCGGTAAAACCAAAGAAGACATTCAGAAAGGCGTAGATGCGAAAAACGCCGTCGATACCCAAGGTATTACTTTTGCCGGCGATACCGGCAACAGTGTAACCCGCAAATTGGGCGAAACCGTCAATGTCAAAGGCAACGCAGCTGGTGCCGACAATCTGACCGACGGCAATATCGGCGTAGTCGCTGACGGTACGGATACGTTGACGGTTAAGCTCAATAAAGATGTGAACCTGACCCAAGACGGCTCGCTCACCATTGGCGGCACCCGGCTGAACGGCAAGAACTTGACCGTGGGCGGTGCCAACCCTGTGGTGATTAACGGAGATAACGGCACGGTAAACGGTTTGACCAACAAAACCTTTAACCCGAATGCCATTGTCTCAGGTCAGGCAGCCACCGAAGACCAGCTGAAAAATGTTTACGATCACGCCGACAAAGGCTGGAATATTCAAGCCAACAACGATACGGCAAGCCGTGTTGCCCCGGGCGGCACAGTGCAGTTTATCAACGGTAAAAATATCGCCATTACCCGTAACGGCAATGATATTACCGTGGCAACCGCAGACGATGTTGCGTTCAACCAAGTGACTGCCAATGAAGTCAAAATCGGGCCGGTTACCATCCATTCAGACGGCATCAACGCAGGCAGCAAACAGATTAAAAATGTTGCCGACGGTACTGATCCGAACGATGCCGTCAATGTATCGCAGCTGACCAAGGCGGCAGCGGCTGCGACAACCGAGCTTGAAGACGGCAAAAACACCAAAGTCGGCAGCCGTCGGGGCGATAACGGTCAAACCATCTACAAAGTGGATGCGTGGGATACCACTGCCAGTGCAGGCTCTGAGGCGGTAACCGTTACCCCGACCGGACAGGCGAGCAATGCCGATGAGAAAACCCGTGCCTATGCGATTGATTTATCTGATAAATCAAAACAAAGCCTGGCCAAAGCGGATACAGCCGTTCAACGCTTTACCACATCGGTAAACGGCGAAACAGTACAGACTATCGACCAAACCAACAACGAAGTGAAGTTTGTCGATGGCAATGCCACCACCGCCCAAAACCAAAACGGTGCTATCGCCTTTGATGTGGAAACCGACGGTACCACCGTAAAAGTGGACGGCGGCAAACTGGCCGTGAATACGGGCAATATCACTACCGAGGGCAACAAAGCCAAGTCCGACAGCCCTGAAACCAGCATTGCCACCGTCGGCGATGTGGTGAATGCTGTCAATAATGCAGGCTTTACCCTGAAAACTTCTGCCAACGGCGGCAGCAAAGAATCCGGTGCAGACGAAGTCATCAAGGCCGGCGGTATCGTAGATATGGCGGCAGGCAAAAATCTGACTGTGAAACAGGAAGAAAACGGCAAAGTAACCTACGGCCTGAACCGCGATCTCGACCTGACCGAGAACGGCAGCGTGAAACTGGGCAACACCGCACTGACGGCGGACGGCCTGATCATCAACAACGGCCCGATGCTGACACACGACGGCGAGGGCAACTTCAAAGTAGGCAAAGTGGAAGGCGGCCAGGCGTCGCCGGTGAAGATCACGAACCTTGCCGAAGGTACGGAGGACAGCGATGCGGTGAACCTGTCGCAGCTGAAAGCCGCCCAAGCGGCCGCCACCACCAAAGTGGCCGAAGGCGACGGCATTATGGTTGAAGAAACCAAGAACAATGACGGCTCGACCACTTACACCGTTACGGCCGTAACAGACGAAGTGACCACCACCATCAATAAAAACGGTGAGATTGCAGCCATTACCGGCGGCATTACCGTCACCGGCGGCAAAGGCGAAGCGGACAACCCGGACAGCCTGATTACCGCAGGCGATGTGGCCAAAGCGATCAACAACAGCGGTTGGAACTTGGCAGCCGAAGGTACAGACGGCGAAGAGCTGGTCAAACCGGGCGACACCGTCACCTTCAAGGCCAAAGACAACCTCAATGTTACCCGTGAGAACGGCAGCATTACCTACGGTCTGAACAAAGACGTTGATCTGACAGGAGACGGTTCGGTGCTGATCGGATCAACCGCGCTGACCAAAGACGGCCTGATCATCAACAACGGCCCGATGATCACGCACAACGGCAGCCACCTGAAACTGGGCAGCGTAGACGGCAACAACACCGTATCGCCGATCCAGATTCAGGGCGTGGAGAGCGGCCTGAAGCAAGCCGACGGCAGCCCGGTTACCCTTGCAGAAGCCCAAGGCGAAGTACTGAACAACGCAGTGAACGTGGGCGATTTGAAGAACGCTTCACAAACCCTGGTAGACAAAGGCTTCAACATCACGGCCGACCACAGCGCGCTGTCGGGTAATGCCAAAGAAGACACCGTCAAGCTGGGCGAAAAAGTGAACTTCACCAGCACCGACAAAAACATCGTCACCACCGTAGCGGACAACGAAATCCGCTATGCGCTGAACACCGACCTGACCCTTGGCGGCAAAGACGGAGTTAACGGCAAAGACGGCGTCGACGGCAAGATCGGCATCAACGGCAAAGACGGCTCAGCGGTTGTGATCAACGGCAAAGACGGCTCGATCGGCCTGAACGGCAAAGACGGCGCGAACGGTCTGACCCTGAAAGGAGCGGACGGAGCACAGGGCGTAGACGGTAAAGGCGGTGCAGACGGCCTGCCGGGCAAAGACGGCGAAACCCGTCTGGTTTACGAGATCAAAGACCCGACTACAGGCGAACCCGTTACCAAACAGGTAGCGAACCTGGACGACGGCTTGATCTTCACCGGCAACAACGGCACCCTGAACCGTCACAAACTGAACACACTGGTAACCGTTGAAGGCGAAGGCGTAAGCAAAGAAGATGCCGAGCGCTTCCGGTCGGCTGCAGGCAACATCAGCGTAGAAGCGGACGGCGGCAGCAAACTGACCGTCAAACTGAACCGCGATCTCGACCTGACAGAGAAAGGCAGCGTGAAGCTGGGCAACACCGCACTGACATCGGACGGCCTGATCATCAACAACGGCCCGATGCTGACGCACGACGGCAACGGCAACTTCAAAGTAGGCAAAGTGGAAGGAGGCCAAGCGTCGCCGGTGAAGATCACGAACCTTGCCGAAGGTACGGAGGACAGCGATGCGGTGAACCTGTCGCAGCTGAAAGCCGCCCAAGCGGCCGCCACCACCAAAGTGGCCGAAGGCGACGGCATTATGGTTGAAGAAACCAAGAACAATGACGGCTCGACCACTTACACCGTTACGGCCGTAACAGACGAAGTGACCACCACCATCAATAAAAACGGTGAGATTGCAGCCATTACCGGCGGCATTACCGTCACCGGCGGCAAAGGCGAAGCGGACAACCCGGACAGCCTGATTACCGCAGGCGATGTGGCCAAAGCGATCAACAACAGCGGTTGGAACTTGGCAGCCGAAGGTACAGACGGCGAAGAGCTGGTCAAACCGGGCGACACCGTCACCTTCAAGGCCAAAGACAACCTCAATGTTACCCGTGAGAACGGCAGCATTACCTACGGTCTGAACAAAGACGTTGATCTGACAGGAGACGGTTCGGTGCTGATCGGATCAACCGCGCTGACCAAAGACGGCCTGATCATCAACAACGGCCCGATGATCACGCACAACGGCAGCCACCTGAAACTGGGCAGCGTAGACGGCAACAACACCGTATCGCCGATCCAGATTCAGGGCGTGGAGAGCGGCCTGAAGCAAGCCGACGGCAGCCCGGTTACCCTTGCAGAAGCCCAAGGCGAAGTACTGAACAACGCAGTGAACGTGGGCGATTTGAAGAACGCTTCACAAACCCTGGTAGACAAAGGCTTCAACATCACGGCCGACCACAGCGCGCTGTCGGGTAATGCCAAAGAAGACACCGTCAAGCTGGGCGAAAAAGTGAACTTCACCAGCACCGACAAAAACATCGTCACCACCGTAGCGGACAACGAAATCCGCTATGCGCTGAACACCGACCTGACCCTTGGCGGCAAAGACGGAGTTAACGGCAAAGACGGCGTCGACGGCAAGATCGGCATCAACGGCAAAGACGGCTCAGCGGTTGTGATCAACGGCAAAGACGGCTCGATCGGCCTGAACGGCAAAGACGGCGCGAACGGTCTGACCCTGAAAGGAGCGGACGGAGCACAGGGCGTAGACGGTAAAGGCGGTGCAGACGGCCTGCCGGGCAAAGACGGCGAAACCCGTCTGGTTTACGAGATCAAAGACCCGACTACAGGCGAACCCGTTACCAAACAGGTAGCGAACCTGGACGACGGCTTGATCTTCACCGGCAACAACGGCACCCTGAACCGTCACAAACTGAACACACTGGTAACCGTTGAAGGCGAAGGCGTAAGCAAAGAAGATGCCGAGCGCTTCCGGTCGGCTGCAGGCAACATCAGCGTAGAAGCGGACGGCGGCAGCAAACTGACCGTCAAACTGAACCGCGATCTCGACCTGACAGAGAAAGGCAGCGTGAAGCTGGGCAACACCGCACTGACATCGGACGGCCTGATCATCAACAACGGCCCGATGCTGACGCACGACGGCAACGGCAACTTCAAAGTAGGCAAAGTGGAAGGAGGCCAAGCGTCGCCGGTGAAGATCACGAACCTTGCCGAAGGTACGGAGGACAGCGATGCGGTGAACCTGTCGCAGCTGAAAGCCGCCCAAGCGGCCGCCACCACCAAAGTGGCCGAAGGCGACGGCATTATGGTTGAAGAAACCAAGAACAATGACGGCTCGACCACTTACACCGTTACGGCCGTAACAGACGAAGTGACCACCACCATCAATAAAAACGGTGAGATTGCAGCCATTACCGGCGGCATTACCGTCACCGGCGGCAAAGGCGAAGCGGACAACCCGGACAGCCTGATTACCGCAGGCGATGTGGCCAAAGCGATCAACAACAGCGGTTGGAACTTGGCAGCCGAAGGTACAGACGGCGAAGAGCTGGTCAAACCGGGCGACACCGTCACCTTCAAGGCCAAAGACAACCTCAATGTTACCCGTGAGAACGGCAGCATTACCTACGGTCTGAACAAAGACGTTGATCTGACAGGAGACGGTTCGGTGCTGATCGGATCAACCGCGCTGACCAAAGACGGCCTGATCATCAACAACGGCCCGATGATCACGCACAACGGCAGCCACCTGAAACTGGGCAGCGTAGACGGCAACAACACCGTATCGCCGATCCAGATTCAGGGCGTGGAGAGCGGCCTGAAGCAAGCCGACGGCAGCCCGGTTACCCTTGCAGAAGCCCAAGGCGAAGTACTGAACAACGCAGTGAAC
The DNA here is from genome assembly GCF_028776105.2 of Neisseria leonii. NCBI lineage: Bacteria > Pseudomonadati > Pseudomonadota > Betaproteobacteria > Neisseriales > Neisseriaceae > Neisseria > Neisseria leonii. The sequence goes on from NZ_CP145606.1 coordinate 227,714, forward strand.
GTGGGCGATTTGAAGAACGCTTCACAAACCCTGGTAGACAAAGGCTTCAACATCACGGCCGACCACAGCGCGCTGTCGGGTAATGCCAAAGAAGACACCGTCAAGCTGGGCGAAAAAGTGAACTTCACCAGCACCGACAAAAACATCGTCACCACCGTAGCGGACAACGAAATCCGCTATGCGCTGAACACCGACCTGACCCTTGGCGGCAAAGACGGAGTTAACGGCAAAGACGGCGTCGACGGCAAGATCGGCATCAACGGCAAAGACGGCTCAGCGGTTGTGATCAACGGCAAAGACGGCTCGATCGGCCTGAACGGCAAAGACGGCGCGAACGGTCTGACCCTGAAAGGAGCGGACGGAGCACAGGGCGTAGACGGTAAAGGCGGTGCAGACGGCCTGCCGGGCAAAGACGGCGAAACCCGTCTGGTTTACGAGATCAAAGACCCGACTACAGGCGAACCCGTTACCAAACAGGTAGCGAACCTGGACGACGGCTTGATCTTCACCGGCAACAACGGCACCCTGAACCGTCACAAACTGAACACACTGGTAACCGTTGAAGGCGAAGGCGTAAGCAAAGAAGATGCCGAGCGCTTCCGGTCGGCTGCAGGCAACATCAGCGTAGAAGCGGACGGCGGCAGCAAACTGACCGTCAAACTGAACCGCGATCTCGACCTGACAGAGAAAGGCAGCGTGAAGCTGGGCAACACCGCACTGACATCGGACGGCCTGATCATCAACAACGGCCCGATGCTGACGCACGACGGCAACGGCAACTTCAAAGTAGGCAAAGTGGAAGGAGGCCAAGCGTCGCCGGTGAAGATCACGAACCTTGCCGAAGGTACGGAGGACAGCGATGCGGTGAACCTGTCGCAGCTGAAAGCCGCCCAAGCGGCCGCCACCACCAAAGTGGCCGAAGGCGACGGCATTATGGTTGAAGAAACCAAGAACAATGACGGCTCGACCACTTACACCGTTACGGCCGTAACAGACGAAGTGACCACCACCATCAATAAAAACGGTGAGATTGCAGCCATTACCGGCGGCATTACCGTCACCGGCGGCAAAGGCGAAGCGGACAACCCGGACAGCCTGATTACCGCAGGCGATGTGGCGAAAGCCATCAACAACTCAGGTTGGAACTTGGCAGTGGACGGCACAGACGGTAAAGAGCTGATTAACCCGGCCGATACCGTCACCTTCAAAGCCAAGAACAACATTACTGTTGAGCGTGACGGTGCCAACATCACTTACGGCCTGAACAAAGATGTTGATCTGACCAAAGACGGCAGCCTGACCATCGGCGACACCAAACTGGACGGCAACAGCCTGAAAGTGGGTGGCAACAACCCGGTTACCATTGACGGCGATAAAGGCACCATCGGCGGTTTGACCAACAAAACTTGGGATCCGAATAAGATCACATCAGGTCAGGCGGCAACCGAAGATCAGCTGAAACAGGCTGTCTCCGATGCGGTCGACAGTATCGGCTTCACCCTGAAAACCTCTGCGGCCGACGGCGGCAAGAAAACATTGGGTGACGACGAGGTCATTAAATCGGGTCAGGCGGTCGAACTGGTGGCCGGTAACAACATGATTGTGAAACAGGAAGCCGGCGGCAAAGTTACCTTTGCCACCACTGCCGACCTGAAAGCCGATACCGTTACCGTCGGCGAAAAAGGCGAGCCGGGTAAAGACGGCAAAGACGGTACCATCGGTGTCAACGGTAAAGACGGCTCTGCGGTTGTGATCAACGGCAAAGACGGCTCGATCGGCCTGAACGGTAAAGACGGTGCAAACGGTCTGACCCTGAAAGGTGCTGACGGTGCGCAGGGTGTTAACGGTCAAGACGGCGCAGACGGCCTGCCGGGTCAAAATGGCGAAACCCGTCTGGTTTATGAAACCAAAGACAAAGACGGCAACACCAAAACCAACCAGGTTGCCAACTTGGACGACGGCTTAATCTTCACCGGCAACAACGGCGAACTGAACCGTCACAAGCTGAACACACTGGTTACCGTTAAAGGCGAAGGCGTTGATAAAGACCAATCGGCCGCCTTCCAATCAGCCGCAGGCAACATCAATGTCAAAGCTGACGGTAACGGTACCTTGGAAGTTCAGCTTGCCAAAGATGTGAAAGTGGGCAGCGTAACGGCGAATACCGTTACTGCGAATACCGTTACTGCGGGTAACACCACCGTCAATACAGACGGCATCACCATCGGCGGCAGCAACGGTGCAGCCCCTGTGAGCCTGACGGGCAGCGGTCTGAACAACGGCGGCAACCGCATCACCAATGTGGCGCCGGGTGTGGCGGATACCGATGCGGTGAATGTCGGTCAGTTGAAGCGGTTGGGCGGCGATATGGCGGCCATCGGTAAGAAAGCCTATGCCGGTGTGGCCGGTGCGATTGCCCAAAGCTCGATTCCGCAGGTTACCCGTCCGGGTGTAACCGGTTTCGGTATCGGTGGCGGCCACTACGGCGGCCAATCGGCTGTTGCCATCGGTATGTCGTCCATGAGTGACGGCGGCAACTGGATTATCAAAGGCAATGTGTCCACCAACACCAACGGTACGGTGGGTATCGGAGCCGGTGCACTGTATCAGTGGTAATCCGGACGGCATGAAGCAAAACAGGGCATATTTGCCCTGTTTTTTTTTATCGGTATGGCCGGTTGATTGACCGGTTGGCGGTGTATGGCCGGTTATGCTGTTCTTTCGGAGAGGGGGTGTTCAGGCCGAGATAGGGCGGGTATGCAGACAGATTGGGTATGACACAGTCCCGAAAGCGGTTTTTCAGACGGCCTGAGTACGGTGCGGATAATGGGGAGTGGCGGAGAAGGCGGCGGTTTCAGTTGGCGGATTTGTCCGGCCGTGGTCCGGGCGGAAGGGTAATGTTCGGCAGGTTCCAGCCCCGGTATACCGCCAGCATACGCACGGTAAAAATCAGCAGCAGGGTGGCGACGTCGCGCAGCCATAGCGAGATGCCCGCATGGCGCATGAGCAGGTAGGCAATGCCGCCGCTTAATGCCGCTGTAATGTAGATTTCCTTGTGCAGCAGCAGCGGCAGCTGGCGGCAGAAGACATCGCGCATCATGCCGCCGGCAACGGCGGTGATGATGCCCATCAGCAGCACAACGGGCAGGGGCATATTCTGTGCCAGTGCCGCTTCGATGCCGATAACGGTAAACGCCGCCAGCCCGAGCGCGTCAAACCAGCGCATCGCGCGGTCGAGCTTTTCAAACCAATGGTAGAAAATCTGAACCGTAATCGATGTGGCGCAAATCAGATACAGATAATTCAAATCGTGCAGCCAGAAAATCGGGTGGCGGTCGAGCAGCAGATCGCGCAGGGTGCCGCCGCCGACGGCGCCGACGCACGAAACCAGAAGTGCGCCGAAAATATCCAGATTCAGGCGTTTGGCCAATACGGTGGCGGCGGCCGAGCAGGCAAAAATCCCCACCATGTCGAGCGTGTAAATAATCAGGTTTTCCGGGGGCAGGGCAATGGTCTGCATGAGGCGGCGGACGGGTAAAAAAAACGGTGATTATAATGGAAAAAACGGCCCGCAGAACGGGCATGCCGGTGCGCAGAGGCCGTCTGAAACAGCCGGTATGCCGTTTTTCAGACGGCCTTTTGCCAAAGCGGGCAAACCGCCGTATCATGCGCCCTTTGGCCGAGGAACGGATTTGTCATGAAAATTGCCACTTGGAACGTCAATTCGCTGAATGTGCGCCTGCCGCAGGTACTCGACTGGCTGCACACGCACCAACCCGATGTGCTGGCTTTGCAGGAATTGAAACTCGATCAGGACAAATTCCCCGCCGCCGCCGTCGAAATGGCGGGTTACCGCGCGGTGTGGAGCGGGCAGAAAACGTATAACGGCGTGGCTTTGTTGGCCAAACAGGAAATCGCCGATGTGCATACAGGCCTGCCCGCGCTGCCCGACGATGAACAGCGGCGTGTATTGGCCGCCACGATTGATGGCGTACGCGTGATTAATGTTTACTGCGTGAACGGCGAAGCCTTGGACAGCCCGAAATTCCAATACAAACAGCAATGGTTTGCCGCCCTGAACGAATTTGTGCGCGGACAGTTGGCGCAGTATCCCGAGTTGGTGCTGCTGGGCGATTTCAATATCGCGCCGGCCGATGCGGACTGTTACGACCCGCAAAAATGGCATGAAAAAATCCATTGTTCTTCGACAGAGCGCGCGTGGTTTGCCGCGCTGCTGGATTTGGGCTTGACCGACAGCCTGCGCCGGATTTATCCCGAAGGCGCGTTTTACACCTGGTGGGACTATCGCGGCGCAATGTTCCGGCGCAAACAGGGGCTGCGCATCGACCACATCTTAATCAGCCAAGCCCTGTGCGGTCGTCTGAATGATGTACAGGTGGATACCGTGGCGCGCGCCCAGGAGCGTCCCAGCGATCATGCGCCCGTGTGGGCGGCATTCGGCTGAGGACAAAGCCGCTTGCCGCAGGGGGGAATAAACGCTAAAATGCGCGGCTAATCCGTTTTCGGGTCTGTAGCTCAGGGGTTAGAGCAGGGGACTCATAATCCCTTGGTCGTGGGTTCGAAACCCACCGGACCCACCATATAAAAAACCGCTTGAAACGCTGATTTCAGGCGGTTTTTATTTTTGCCCATCTGCAATTGCCCGTTTTTTTGTTCTACATTGGTTCGTTTTTTCGTTTGGATTTTGTGCAAAAAATTCCTTCGTCGGCTGCACCAGTTTTCCTTTTCTGTGTCTCACTAATGCGTTGTCATGTTGCTGTTTTTGTGGCCAAGTAAATTTTTTGCCGCACTCAATCCGGCTTCCTCATCTTTATCCGTTCCGCCTTGGCCCGTATATCCCTGAATGGAAATCCGCTTTTATCTACATTTGCTCTTTTTCCTGCCCGGTTAATTCTGTATCTCAATTGGTTGTAGTTGATAGGTTGCCCATTTTTACGAACGAACAAAAATCATGATTCGCCCCGTTCCGCTCCTCAATCATTTTTCTGATCACATCAGCAAAAATTCCGACAACGGCAATTCCCAATTTCTGCCCACTTTTCCCCTTGGCCGTGGGTTCGAAACCCACCGGACCCACCAGATGAAAGCCGCTTGGACTGTGTGCCAGGCGGCTTTTTTGCGGCGGTGCCATTCCTTATGCGGCGGGGACGGCTTGAAGGGTCAATACGGTATGACTCTGTTCGACGTGCAGCAGCAGGTCGATATTCGGGTGTTTGCCGGGATTGGCCCGTGCGTCGGCCAGATGCTCGGCAAACCAGATCAGGCCTTGTTCGGCCGCACGGCGGTCGAGGGTGCCGCCAAACTGTTGCAGCAGGGCATAGTAGAGTTTGAGCGAACCCAGTTTGCCCGGTGCGGCGGGGATATGGTGGTGCAGGCTGCCGTCGGCGTTGAGAATATTCAGGCCGGACAGGTGGCCGATGTCGGGCATTTGGGCGAGATAATCTTGAAAGTTCATGGTTTTTCCTGTGTTTTTAGGCCGTCTGAAAATAAGTATGGCGACGGACGGCGGTCAGCGGGTGTGGAAGGTGCGGATTTGTGCCAGCAGTTGTGCCAGGGCGCGGCCGCGGTGGCTGAGGCGGTTTTTCTGCTCGGGTGCCAGCTCGGCGGCAGTGCAGCCTTGGTCGGGCAGGAAAAAGTGCGGGTCGTAACCGAAGCCGCCCGTACCGGCCGCTTCGGCCTGCCAGCGGCCGTGCCAGATGCCTTCGGCAATCAGCGGCTGCGGGTCGTGTTCGTGGCGCACCAGAACCAGTACGCAGACGTAATAGGCGGATAAATCGGTTTTTCCGGCCAGTTCGCTGGCGGCTTTGGCGTTGTTGGCGGCATCGGATTTCGGTTCGCCGCCAAAGCGGGCGGACAATACGCCCGGTGCGCCGTTTAAGGCGGGAAAGCAGATGCCGGAATCGTCGGCCAGTGCGGGCAGCCCGCTGATTTTGGCCGCGTGGCGCGCTTTGGCTAAGGCGTTTTCGACAAAGGTCGGATGCGGTTCGGGGCATTCGCCGACATCGAAATCGGACTGCGGGCTGATGCGGATATTCTGCTGCCCTAGCAGACGGGAAAATTCTTGAAGTTTGCCGGCATTGTTGCTGGCTAAAACGATATGGTCAAACATGGTTTATGTTTCCTGAGCGTTTCGGTTTCGGGTGTCGGTCAGAAATGCCTGCAAAATTCCGGGCAGTTCGGCTTGGTTTTTTGCATGGCGGCGGAAAATAATATTGAGGACATCTATCGCGTGTCCGTCGGCATCAAAAACGCTGACCCGGTATGCAAAGTCAAACGGGTCATCGGACTGATAGCTGATTTTTACGGCTTTTTTCCTGCCGCTGTCGATAAAGCTGACGGTGTCGTCTGTTTCCAGTTGTGTGCCGTCGTGTCCGATGCTGTTCAGCCATACCTGCCAATCGGGGCGGCCGCGCTCACGGTATGCCGCAGTGCCAGTGACTGCATCGGTTTCCCTGTTGTGTGACGTTTGCGGGTGTTTATTCGTGATCGAAGACGCTTTTTCGCTGTGCCAAGGCTTTGTGGCGCAGGTGTTCGCGCAAAAACAGTGCCAGCGAGGCGATTTGGCCGAAAACGGCGGCGAACGCGAATAAAAAGGCGGCAATGCCGAACTGGCGGCTGTGAACCGACAGCAGGTAGCTGCCCAGCGCAATCAGGGTGATAAACAGCAGGGTGAACAGAATGGTGAGCAGCAGGAAGGTGCGGCGTTTGGTCATGGCGCGGTTGTCCGTTGGTCAGGGGCGCAGTAAGTCGAAGTATTTCTGCATGGTTAAGATTTGTGTGATCCATTCCCAGCGGGGTTGGAAAAACGGCTGCATCCAAGCGTTGGCCTGGTCGGCGATTTTTTCTGCCGCTGCGGGACGGGCACGGTAGAAAGCCAGTTTTTCGGTCAGATCGGCGTAATCGTCCTGAACGTGGATGTAGTGGACATCGGGTTTCAGACGGCCTTCCATCAGCCAGGTTTCAAAACGCGGTTCGGTCATCACGGCAACGGAGCGGGAGGCCATAATCCATTTGAGATTGGTGGCGACATCGTTGCCTTCGATGCTGAGAATGTAGCGGTATTGCAGTTGTTCGGAAATGGTCAGGTAGTTTTTGTGATAGGGGCGGTGGCGGGAGTTTTCGTGTACGCAGCCGACATCGAACGACGGGGTGGCGTGGTGCTGTTCCAGAAAGCGTAAGCGGTGCGGTTGGTGTGCGCTGCCGCGCCAAACCAGCAGGTCTTTTTTGCTGTGGAAGGTGCGGCGGTCTTTGACGGTGTAAAAATGGCGCACGCTGTCGAGTTTCAGTAAGACGGCATTGACGGCGCGGCCGGAAATCGGACGGCTTTTGACGAATAAGGGGTGGTTGGGGATATGGGTAATGTCACCGAACAGGTAGCCGAAGCGTTGGTCGGGCGGAAAGCTTTTCAGCAGTTTTTTTAAGTCGTAGTAATAGGCGGAGCTTTTGCCTTTGCGGCAGAAGGAAGCGGCGGTGTCGCTGTGCTGCGGGGGGGGGGTAAAGGATGTGGTGAGGCGGTTGTAATAGTGAATCCGCTCTCGGATGTGGTTTTGCAGACCGGCGGGCAGTTTGGCCAGCTCTGATGCGGCATCGGCCGCCGGGCGGGTCAGGAAACGGTGCGGCAGCCATGCGGCGGGAATGCTGGCGGCATAAAAATGCAGTTTGTGCAGCCGCTGGTGCAGAATGTCGGTATAGCTCGGCATATTTATGATTTTTATGACGTTTCAGGCTGGCGCGATGCGGAAAGCAGGTCAGGCAGGAGGCCGTCTGAAAACGGGCACAGCGGGTTTCTGTGAAACAGAAACGCAGGGACAGGTTTTCAGACGGCCTCCTGCTGTCTTGGTCAGCGCAATTCGTTGTGCAGGCGCGAGATCCAGCCGGACAGTTCGCGGCCTCGGTAGGCACTGCCGTCCTTGTTCAGAATACTGATTCGTGCGCCGCTGCCGTTGTTCAGCGGCTCAACGTAGGCAATCAGCTCGGGCCGTTTTTCCGGTGCGGCGGTGGTTTTTCCGCTGCCGAACACGCGGGCAATCAGGCCGGGTTTGGCAGTGCGTACGGCTTCACTTTCGTCGGGGGCAGGCTGCACCAAAAAGGCGTTGCGTTCGGCATTTTGGCCGACAACGGTCAGACCGATACGGTCGAGTGCCAGTGCGGTACGCCGCCAGTTGCGCTGATAGTCGCCGCTGAGAATCAGTGTGCTGCCGTCAATGCGTGCCAGATCGGATGGCGTGCTGCGCTGTTCTTTGGCCTGAACCTGATCGGCAACGGCTTTTTCATCCATGCCCAGATACTGCATAAAGCGGCTCAGGAATGCGGCTTCCAGATTGGGATCGTTGGGGCGGGGCTGCCACATGGTCGTGTCTTCGCTTTTGCCGGTATAGACTTCCTGCATACCTTTGTGGGCAAAGAAGATGTCGGTGCTGCCGCTGCGGCCGCGTTCTACGCGGATCAGGAATTTGTCGCGTTCGCTGGTGGAGTACACGCCGCCCAGCCCGACTTTCTCAAACAGGCTGCGCAGGCCGTCTGCAGGCAACTTGGCACGGTTTTCCGCCCATTCGGTTTCCATTTGGCCGATGGCGGGTTCTTCGTTTTGGATGATAAAACCGTTTTCCTGCCAGAAGGCTTTGAGCAGCGGCCAGATTTCGGCGGGCGTTTTGCCGGAAACGGTCAGCCAGCGCTGGCTGCCTTCGCGTTCCAGCCGCACGCCGTCGATTTTTTGCAGGACGGTTTGCGTTTCGGCGCGGCGCACGGTGCCGGTACGGTTGATGTCGCTGGCGCGGACGGCACCGCTGCCTGCGGGCAGTTGGTAGAGATTGCCTTGTGCGGGATTGGTCAAGTCGGGCGGAATCGAGAGATCGACCACTTGGCGGTTGTGGGTTTGATAATCGAGTTTGGGCTGTTCGGATTTGGCGGCACAGGCGGACAGTGCGAGTGCGGCGGCGGCCCAGACGGCCGGGTGGATACGGTTCATAACAATGTTTCCCTGTGGATTAAATCAATCGGGCCGCCTGCATGGCGGCACGGACTTTGTCTCGGCCGGCTTCGCTCAGCTCCATCATCGGCAGGCGTACATGCGGCGTGCAGCGGTTGAGCAGGCTGCACGCCCATTTCGGGGCGGCGGGGCTGGGTTCGCAGAACATGGTGCCGTAAACCGGAACCAGTTGTCTGTTCAGTTCGCGCGCCAGCATGATGTCGCCGGAAAGGGCGGCACGGCACATATCGGCAAACAGTTTGGGGGCGACGTTGCCCGCTACGGTAATGACGCCGTGGCCGCCGCAGAGCATAAAGGCCAGACCGGTGGGATCGTCGCCGGAATAGACGGCAAAGCCCTCGGGGGCTTGGTTGATGAGGTCGATTTCGCGCGCGATGTCGCCGCTGGCTTCTTTGACGCCGACGATGTTCGGCATTTCGGCCAGACGCAGAACGGTTTCGTTGTCCATATCGACCACAGTGCGGCCGGGTACGTTGTAAAGAATCATCGGAATGGCGGCGGATTCGGCGACGGCTTTGAAATGGCGGTAGATGCCTTCCTGCGAGGGCTTGTTGTAATAGGGGACGACAGACAGGGTGTAGTCGGCTCCCAGTTTTTCGGCGGCTTTGGAAAATTCGACGGCTTCGTGCGTGCTGTTGGCACCGGTACCGGCGATGACGGGAATGCGGCCGTTTACATGTTCGACCGTTTCGCGGATGACGCTGATGTGTTCTTCCGGCGAGAGGGTGGCCGATTCGCCGGTGGTGCCGACGGCGACAATGCCGTCGGTGCCGTTGTCGATATGCCAGTCGAGCAGTTGGCGCAGGCCGGTATAATCGACGCTGCCGTCTTCGTGCATGGGGGTAATCAGGGCGACCAAGCTGCCTTTTAACATGATGAAACCTTTGTGCTGACAAGATAAACAGGAAGAAAAAGATTGGGAATTGTAGCCTAAGTTTCAGGTGCCGGGAAATAGGCCGTCTGAAAAATTGGCTTTACATTTTTTCGGCGGCGGGGCTTATTCCAGCAGTGCTTCGGGAATGGTGCAGACGGGAATCGGGCGGATTTTGTGCTGCATGGCGCGGTTGAGGCGGGTGTAGATTTCCAGTACTTCGCGCCGGCGGCCGGTGAATGCTTCGGGCGGCTGTCTGCCGTACACGCCCATCGCCCATTCCAGCTCGGGGTAAGTGGCGCCCATCTGCTGTTCGTCGCTGCGTTCGGTGTCCCACAGGCCGTCGGTCGGCACGGCCTGCCTGATCGCTTCCGATACGTTCAAAGCCTCGGCCAGCCGGTAAACCTGGCTTTTGAGCAGGTCGCCGATGGGGCTGATGTCCACGCCGCCGTCGCCGTATTTGGTGAAGAAGCCGACGCCGAAATCTTCGACTTTGTTGCCGGTTCCGGCCACCAAAAGATTGTTCAGTTGGCCGTAGTAATAGAGTGTGAGCATACGCAGGCGCGAACGGCTGTTGGCCAGAGCCAGATTTTTGGCCGGATAATCGGTTTCGCTGACTTCGGCCGTCTGCTCGAACTGTTCGAATGTGGGTGTCAGATCCACGCGCAGGGTGCGGACGTTGGCAAAATCGGCGGAAAGTGCCGCCATATGTTCCTGCGCACGGTTTACCTGATCGCTTTTCTGGCGGATCGGCATTTCCAGCAGCAGGGTATCCATGCCGGTGCGCGCAGCCAGTGCGGAGACGACGGCGGAATCGACACCGCCGGATACGCCGACAACAAATCCCTTCATGCCGGCGCTGAGTGCATAGTCTTTCAGCCAGTTTACAATATGCCCGATAACGGCTTGGTGCTGCATGGAGGTGTCCTTTTGATTTGAGGTGGGAAACGGGAAAGCGCAGTATAACCCGAAAAACATACTGCTGCGCGCCATCCGGTATCATTGCCCGCAGTATCGGGGCGGACTAAAATTGAAGTGCAGAATTGTTCGGAGAGCCGCCATGTTGGCCATTTTTCAGATTACCGCACCGGTCTTTGCCATTCTGCTGCTGGGTTTTGCGGCAGTGCGCGCGGGCTGGTTTGCCTTTGACGAATTGCGCGGCGCGGCCAAGCTGGTGATGAGGGTGGGGCTGCCTGCCCTGATTTTTCAGGCCGTTGCCACCAAGCCGTTGGCCGAAGCGTTCGATACTGCTTATCTGGCGGGTTACGGCGGCGGCACGGCGGCCGCCTTTGTTTTCGGCTGGGCTGCGGGGCGTTTTGCACGCCGTCAGGACGGTGCGGCAGCCGCATTGAGCGGTTTCGGTATGTCGATGTCCAATACGGGCTTTATCGGTTACCCTTTGCTGGCGACAGCCATCGGCACCCCGGCCGGTCAGTATATGGCGATGAATGCCCTGCTGGAAAATCTGATTGCACTGCCGCTGTTTTATATTGTGGCCGACGCATCCGGCGGCAGCGGCAAAAGCCGTTGGCAGACTTTGCGTGATGTGGCGGGCAATCTGCTGCGCAATCCGATGATTGCCGCGATTCCGGTCAGTTTGGTTTTTGCCGCAGGCTGGCTGCCGGTGCCGGCAGTGGCCGACAAGGTTACCGCCATGCTGGCATCGGCCTCCGCGCCGGTGGCTTTGTTCGTGATCGGCGGCAGTCTGGCCGGTTTGAAACTGCGCGGCAGTCTGCCCGATATTGCGCTGATCAGCATCGGCAAACTGGTTGTGTTCCCGCTGACGGTATCCGCCGGTTTGTGGCTGGCCGGTGCGGCGCGCGATGTCATCTGGATCGGTGCGCTGCTGGCCGGTGTGCCGATGGCGAGCATTTTTCCGCTGGTGTGCGCGCAGTACGGTTATGAAAAACGCGGTTCGGCCGCCATGCTGCTGACGGTCGTGCTGTCGTTTTTCAGCATTTCCCTGCTGATGTGGTGGGGCGGTTTTGCCCGTTAAGACGGCCTCAATTAAATTCGGCTAAATTTCAGCCGTTTATTTTCGGCAGCGGCAAAAAAACGGAATGCGGTTTGACAGTGGCGGCGGGTTTGCGTATAGTCCGCATTCTTGAACGGAGTAGTGGCTGAGAGGCTGAAGGCACACCCCTGCTAAGGGTGCATCTGGGCTAAAACCTGGATCGAGGGTTCGAATCCCTCCTACTCCGCCAGACAGACGAAGCAGCGCAGCCGGTGAGGTTGCGCTGCTTTGTTTCGGCCGGATGTCCCGTTTGTCTGGCGGGCAAGAAGCGGGGCAGGCGGTTTTCTGGTTGCCGTATGCCGGTAAAAAAAGCCTGTAATCATGATTAAGGCCGTCTGAATACGCATGTTGCGGTATTCAGACGGCCTTTTATCCGTAGGCGGCCGATTTAGTTGGCCGGTACGATTTTGGCTTTTTGGTACAGATCTTCGACCGAGGCGGCGATTTTTTGCAGTTGCAGCGTTTGGGCGATGTTGTTTTTGGCTTCGTCAAACGAGGGGATTTTGACCGCGCGTTTGTCGTTGACGTAAAACAGGGCGTAAACATTGCCGTTGGAGAGCGGTGTGCGGGTAAACTGGCCTTTGTTCAGGTTGCGCACGGCCTGATAGACTTCGGGGTTGGCCTGTTCCAAGTCTTTCAGCGGGATATAGTCCGCACCGATGCCGCCGTTTTCTTTGGCTGCCGGGTCGGCAGAGTATTGGCGTGCTACGGCGGCAAAGGATTTTTTGGCGTTCAGGTCGCGCAGGGCTTTGTCGGTATCGGCTTTATTTTCGGTAACGATTTCGCCCAACTGGATTTCGCTGGTGCCCTGATAGAAGTTTTTCAAGTCGTTGTAGCTTTTCTGTACATCGGCTTCGCGCAGCGGGTTTTGGCGCAAAACGTGGATTTCGTAGGCCTGGCCGAGCAGGCCGGTTTCAAAGTCGGCCCATTGTGCTTTGAAATCGGCCTGTTTGTCTGCGCCTTCCGCTTTGGCCGCACTGCGTGCCTGTTCGCTGGCTTTTTTGTACTCGGCGGATTGGTCGAGTTTCAGACGGCGTGCTTCTTGGGCGACGATGGTGCGGGTAACGGTGCGCTGCAGCAGTTCGTTGCGCAGGGCAGGGCTGTCGGCGGCCTGGCGGGTCTGTTGCAGGACGCGCACCTGACGGTCGATTTCGCTGCTGTCGATTTTGGTACCGTTTACCGTTACCAGCGTTTGAGCCATCAGGCTGCCGGAGAGGGCGGTCATCATCAGTGCGGCAAGATAGGTTTTTTTCATGTTTCTTTCCTCAGGTTGAAAAATTTGGGAAGGGTTCAGCGGGCAGCATATTCCCCGGGCGTCAGCGCGCGGATGCTTAATGCGTGAATGACACCTTGGGCGAAAAAGTCTTGCAGCGGCTCCTGTATCATGCGCTGGCGGGCGAGGCGGCTGTGGCCGTTAAAGGCTTCGCTCACCACTAAAATGCGGTAATGGCCGCCGCCGGTGTTGCCCGCGTGTCCGGCGTGCAGATGGCTGTCGTCGCTGAATTCGTAGTGTTGCAGATTCAGGGCGGACAGGCGTTCGGCAATGTGCTGCTGCATATCGGTCCGGATCATGGGAAAACGGCGCGGTAGGGTTTGATCAGGATTTCTTCGTACACGCCTGCTTGGACATACGGATCCTGTTCGGCCCAGGCTTGGGCTTCGTCCAGCGAGGCGAAGGCGGCGATAATCAGGCTGCCGGAAACTTTGTCGGCATCTTCCGGCAGTGGTGTGGGGCCGGCAGTCAGCAGGCGGTTTTCCGCTTTGAGGGCTTCGAGCCGCGCCAGATGTGCCGCCCGTGCCTGTGCGCGGGCTTCGGCGGTGTCGTCGCCGTCGGTGGCAAGCAGCATATAGTATTGCATGGTCATGATGTTTCCCGGTTGTGCGGCTCTTGCCGCAGAAAGGTGCAATCATACCGCTACCGCCGTGCTTTTGCACGTCTGCTGCCGTGTCAGGCCGTCTGAAAAGCGGCCGGTTTACACGCTTTTTCACATGTAAGCCGTTTTCAGTGTGCTTTTGGCGGAACGGGCAAACCGCTATAATGCCCGTTTTGCCGACAGGATATTGCCGATGGATTCGGATAAACCGCTGCGGACGCGCTGGGCTTTGATGCTGGCGTATGACGGCAGCCGCTTTTTCGGCTGGCAGAAACAGGCGGCGGGCGTGGTTACGGTTCAGACGGCCTTGGAGGCGGCTTTGAGCCGGATTGCGGGCGGGCGGATCGACACCGTTGCCGCCGGACGCACCGATACCGGCGTACACGCCACGGCGCAGACCGTGCATTTCGACACCGTCGCCGAGCGCAGCCCGCAGGCGTGGATACGCGGAGTGAACAGTTTGCTGCCCGAAGGCGTGGCGGTCTGGCACGCGCAAACCGTTGCGCCGCATTTTCATGCCCGTTTCGACGCATTCGGCCGCCGCTACCGCTATATCCTGCAATCGTCGCCCGTGCGCGCGCCGCATCTGGTGCACCGTGCGGGCTGGACGCACACGCCGCTGGATTTCGATGCCATGCGGCAGGCTGCCGCGCTGCTGGTGGGCACGCATGACTTTTCCAGTTTCCGCGCCGCCCAATGTCAGGCCAAATCGCCGGTCAAAACCTTATACAGCGTCCGTTTGAGCGGCACGCCGCAACTGATGGCGCTGGATTTGCACGGCAACGCGTTTCTGCACCATATGGTACGCAATATCGTCGGCGCGCTGGTGTATGTGGGCAACGGCCGTTTGAGCGTGGACGGATTTGCCGCGCTGCTGGCCGAAAAAAGCCGCCTCAAAGCCCCGCCGACCTTTATGCCCGACGGCCTGTACCTGACCGGTGCCGACTATCCCGAAGTATTCGGCCTGCCCGCGCCCGGGCTGCCCGACTGGCTGAAAGGATTGGCGGGCACGGCGGATTGAGGCCGTCTGAAAAACCGATAACGGTTGTGGTGCAGTGCTGAGAGACGATGTGCCGATAATGTAGGAAATGTCGGATTTAAAAATCCGATCTATGCGCCGGGTGTTTTTCTGCAAAGGGTAGGTCGGATACTTGTATCCGACATCATGCTGAAAGTCGATAACGGCTGCGATGCAGTGCTGCGATATGGTGTGCCGGTGATGCGGGAAGTGTCGGATTTAAAAATCCGACCTACACGCCGGATGTTTTTCCGTAAACGGTAGGTCGGATACTCGTATCCGACATCATGCTGAAATCGATAATGTAACGGCTGCGATGCAGTGCTGCGATATGGTGTGCCGGTGATGCGGGAAGTGTCGGATTTAAAAATCCGACCTACACGCCGGGTGTTTTTCTGTAAACGGCAGGTCGGATACCGGTATCCGATATGATGCGCACGGTGCAATGTGGGGCTTACCGGATTGTAAAACCCACCCCAATATCGCGCCACCGTCATCTCCGCCGGTTGGTTTCTTTCATTCTTTTATTACGGAATCCCATGATACCCCGTATCAAAATCTGCGGGTTTACCCGCCCCGAAGATGCCGCCGCCGCCGCCCGTTTGGGCATCGATGCGGTCGGGCTGGTGTTTTATGCTCAAAGCAAACGCTGCGTCACGCCCGAGCAGGCGGCACAAATCGTTCGCGTGCTGCCGCCGTTTGTCAGCGTGGTGGCACTGTTTGTCAATGAAACTGCCGAACGCATCGAAGAGGTTCTGGCGCAGGTGCCGGTGGACCTGATTCAGTTTCACGGCGACGAGCCGCCCGAATTCTGCCGCCGTTTCGGGCGGCCGTATATCAAAGCCGTGCGTGTGAAACAGGCGGCCGATATTCCTGCCGCGTTGGACTGTTATGCCGATGCGCGTGCCGTTTTATTTGATGCCCATATCGAAGGTGAGTACGGCGGGACGGGACACTGTTTCGATTGGCAGATGCTGCCGCCGGATTTAAACGGCCATTGGATACTTTCAGGCGGCCTCACACCCGAAAATGCCGCAGAAGCCGTCAGAATCAGCGGTGCTGCCGCGCTGGACGTTTCCAGCGGGGTGGAAAGCGCGCCGGGCATCAAATGTCCGCAGAAAATGGCGGCTTTCGCTGCTGCTGCCCGACAGGCGGATATTTGACGCTTGAAACCCGAGGCCGGTCAGTTGAAATGTAGGTCGGATGATCCGAATCCGACATGATGATGAGCCGTATCGGTCAAATTTGCCGCATGATAGCGGTTTGATGCAGGCAGGCCGTCTGAATCAACGTATGGCAACGCTTGATGTTACAATCCGTTTTGACATTGAAATGGCTCCGCTGCGTTCAGACGGCCGTCTGCTATTGGAAAGGATGAAAAATATGCACAATTATCAAGCCCCGGACGAGAAGGGCTTTTTCGGCGAGCACGGCGGCGTGTATGTGGCCGAAACCCTGATTCCCGCCCTGCAAGAATTGGCGGCCGCTTATCGGGAAGCCAAAAACGATCCTGAGTTTTGGGCAGCGTTCCGCCGCGATTTGAAGCATTATGTCGGCCGCCCCAGCCCCGTTTACCATGCCGCGCGTTTATCGGCGCAGTTGGGCGGTGCGCAAATCTGGCTCAAACGCGAAGATTTGAACCACACGGGCGCACACAAGGTAAACAATACCATCGGTCAGGCACTGTTGGCCAAACGCATGGGCAAAAAGCGTGTGATTGCGGAAACGGGCGCAGGGCAGCACGGCGTGGCTTCGGCCACCGTGGCGGCACGTTTCGGCATGGAATGCCATGTTTACATGGGTGCGGACGATATTCAGCGTCAAGCCCCCAACGTGTTCCGCATGAAACTGTTGGGTGCGAAGGTGGTCAGCGTGGACAGCGGCAGCCGCACGCTCAAAGATGCCATGAACGAGGCCATGCGCGAATGGGTGGCGCGGGTGGACGACACCTTCTACATCATCGGCACAGCGGCCGGCCCCGCGCCGTATCCCGAAATGGTGCGCGATTTCCAATGCGTGATCGGCAACGAAGCGAAAGAACAGATGCTTGAAGCCGTCGGCAGACAGCCTGATGTGGCGGTGGCCTGTGTCGGCGGAGGTTCCAACGCTATCGGCCTGTTCTATCCCTATATCGGCGAAGAAAACGTGCGGCTGGTGGGCGTGGAAGCAGGCGGTAAGGGGGTGGATACGCCCGAACATGCCGCCCCGATTACCTCAAACGCGCCCATCGGCGTGCTGCACGGCTTCCGCAGCTACCTGATGCAGGATGAAAACGGCCAAGTGCTCGGCACACATTCCGTATCGGCCGGTTTGGACTATCCCGGCATCGGCCCCGAACACAGTCATCTGGCCGACACCGGCCGTGTCGAATACCATGCCGCCAACGATGATGCCGCATTGCAGGCTTTTGATTTATTGTGCCGGTACGAAGGCATCATTCCCGCGCTGGAAAGCTCGCATGCGCTGGCATGGGCGGTAGAAAATGCGCCGAAAATGGACAAAGACCAAGTGATTTTGGTCAATCTGTCCGGCAGGGGGGACAAAGACATCAATACCGTGGCCAAGCTCAAAGGTATCGAGCTTTGAGCGCTTGGCAGAAATAAAGCACAGCATTTTGCTGTGCTTTTTGTTTGTCTTTTAACCGGGAAGGCCGTCTGTACGCGGCCGCAGCAGCCAGGGCAGGTAGCGTATGGCGAACAGCAGCAGGGCGGCGGCAAAGAGCAGGCCGGAGGCGGCCAGGGCGGGACGGTAGAGTGCCGGTGCGGCGGTAAGGGTAATGGCGGCCGTGAGGCGCAGCAGGGCGGCGGCGGCC
Source organism: Neisseria leonii (assembly GCF_028776105.2). Classification (NCBI taxonomy): domain Bacteria; kingdom Pseudomonadati; phylum Pseudomonadota; class Betaproteobacteria; order Neisseriales; family Neisseriaceae; genus Neisseria; species Neisseria leonii. Next base: position 245,313 of record NZ_CP145606.1, read on the forward strand.
ATCAGGATAAAGGCGGCCGGCATGGGGCGGGGCGCGGGGTAGAGGCTGCGGCCGGTATGTCCCAGTGCGGTGCGCGTCATCATGCTGAGGGTGAGCAGGCCGATGCCGCCGACAGCAATCAGGTGGATACCGGCACTTTTCCATACGGGGAGCCAGTAAGCGGCACCCAATACGGCCAAACCGAGTGCGGTCAGGGCATAGCCCAAATGCAGTGTCCATAACAGCGGTTCGCGCCAAATGCGTGCGTGATGCCAGCGGACGGTCTGAACCAGGCCGATGATGCCGCAGGCCGTCAGGCAGACAGCGGCGGTCAGCGGCAGGGATTGCGCGGCCAGCAAAGCGGCAGCCGTCATGGGCAGCCACAACGGTGCACCCATCAGCCAGGCGGGCGATGCGGTCTGCGGCGTATTCAGACGGCGTGCGGTAAAAAACGGAATCACGCGGCTGCCGATGAGGCCGATAAAGCCTGCCGCCAGTATCAAACCGGCCAGCAGATAATCGCCCAACCGTGCGCCATCTGCCTGCAGATAAGCCGCATTAAAAAGCGCGTGTCCCAGTCCGAAGCAGAAGAGGGCGGCTACGGCGATATAGTTGCGCCGGTTTCGGCTCTGCCAGACCGAGTATCCCATCAGGGCGGCGGCGAGCCAGTAAAACGCCGTACCGGCGAGCGCGCCGGGGAGGGTCAGCGGCATCAGGCGCGCGCCCAGCCACAATGCCAGCAAAACCATGAGCGGCCTGCCGTGCCAGCGCGGCTGTCCCGTCCAGGTCGCGACAGCCGTCAGCAGAAAGGCGACAATCACCGCGCCGGTATAACCCCAAATCATTTCGTGCGCGTGCCACAGCGGATTGGCCGGTTGCGGCAGCCATTGATGGTAAACCGCAATCCACAGTAAAACCGAAAACGCGCCGAAAACGGCGGCAGCCGGATACAGCGGGCGGAACGCCATGCCCCAAAGCGGGTGTTGTGCGGATACGGGCGGATATGTTCGGGCGGATTCGGCCGCTGCGGGCGGTTTAATCTGAATCAGTGCCATATTCAGACGGCCTCCATAAAAGGTTCGGCGGCGGGAAAGAGTTCGCGCTCTTCAAATCGGACATGTCCGCGCAATAAGGCGGCAAAACGGGTCTGCCATGCGGCATCAGCATGATCGGGCGGGATCCGCATACTGCGCAGAGCTGCATGGTCGGCTTCGAAACGCTGCTGCAAGCCGGTGTGGCGCAAATGCGGCCAAACCGCCGAAAGCTGCCGTTCTTCTTCGGCAAAATGCGGCAGCAGGGTAGCGAAATGGCCGGCAATGGCCGCGCGGTGGTCGGTTTCCGGTGCACGCAGTATGCGCAGGCACAGTGCCAGCGAATGATGGTGTTCCTGTGAAAGCGGAACCAGCAGAGGATGGCGTTTCATGATTCTTGTCCGAACGGCGGAAATAAAATAATATTCAGATATTATGAAACTTTAATCAGGCGGTGGCAAGTTGTACATTACCCAGCATACCGATTTTGCGTTGCGCGTTTTGATTTACACGGCGGCACACGAAGGAAAACTCGTCAATATTGCCGAAATTGCCGATGCGTACCGGATTTCAAAAAGCCATTTGATGAAAGTGGTAACGGCACTGGTCAAAGGCGGTTTTCTTCACAGCATACGCGGCAAGGGCGGCGGCCTGCAACTGGCCGCACCGGCCGAGCAGATACGCATCGGTGCCGTTATCCGCCATCTGGAGCCGGTGCAGCTGGTCGAGTGTATGGGGGCGGGCAGTCAATGCGTGATCAGCGGCAGTTGCCGGCTGGCCGTGGTGTTGGACGGTGCGGCCAAAGCATTTTTCAACCATCTGGACAGCTTTACGCTGGCCGATATGCTGAACCGGCAGACGGTCGGCATACTGATCACACCGTACCGTCAGAATCAGGCCGTCTGAATATTCTGATTAAAGGGGGGGCGGCTTGAAAACCGGTAGCTGCGTGATAAGCCGGATGACGGAATCCGGTTTTTTGATTGGGATTGACCGGGACGGCATGGGACTGCTCTGCCGACGGTTGCGCTATCACTGTCCGTTAGACGGCAGACCGGTAATGCGCCAGCAGCTGCCCGATGACGGCGGTTTCGTCAAATTCGGCCAGTGCGCTTGCGCGCAGGGTGTGGGGCGGGTAGGCGGAACGGTTGCGGCACAGGGCGATCATGGCACGGGCCAGGGCGGCGGGGTCGTCATTGGGGACGAGCAGGCCGCGTTCGGGTGTGATAACGGAGCAGGGGCCGTCGTTGGCGGTGGCCGCCAGCGGCAGGCCCTGCGAGAGGGCTTCGATAAGCACGATGCCGAAGGTTTCGGCGCGGCTGGCCAGAACGAAGGCATCGCAGCGGCGCATCAAATCCTGTACGCCCTGACGGCTCAGTGCGCTGTGAAAGGTAACGGCGTTTTCGATATTCAGACGGCCTGCCTGTGCGGCCAAGGCCGCCGCTTCGCTGCCGCCGCCGCCGATGTGCAGCGTGATGCCGGGCATTTGGGCGGCGGCCAGAGCAAAAGCGTCCAGCACAATATCGAAGCCTTTGTGGCGGTGCAGATGGCCGACGGCGCAGAAGGCGAACGGTCGATCGGGCGTTTTGTCGGGCAGCGGAGCAGCGGCAAAAAGATTGTCCAGCATATTGGGCAGATACTGCCAATCGGTACCGGGGAAGTAATTTTCCAGTAAGCGGCAGAACGGGCGGCTGACTGCCAGCCGTACCGCTGCGGCTTCGGCGGCCTGCCGCATGGCTTTTTGCTGCCATGGACGGATCAGGCCGCGCGCATAGGTGCTGCTGTGTTCGGTGACGACAAAGGGAATGTGGTGGCGGCGGGCGATGCGTCCGGCTAGAATGCCGCCGTAGTTCAGGCAGTGGGCGTGCAGCACATTGGGGCGGCCGTGTTCGGCGGCGTAGGCCTCGAACAGGGCTTCGCCTGCGGCCAGCCAGCGGCAGCGGTCGAGATAGGGCAGGCGCGGGAAAAACAGCATGGAATGGTGGATATGGGTGGCCACGCCGTGTTCGCGGCAGGTTTGGCGGCCGTAAGGCCCGCGCCACAATGAGGAGAATTCGCCGCGTAAAGAGCGGAACACCGGCGCGGCTACGCCCACCTGCACACCGGCACGTGCGAGTGCCTGTGCCTGCTGGCGGAAGAATGTGCCGTTGAGGTCGTCGGCGGAAACGGGATACCACGAGGGCAGAAGCAAAACGTGCATGGTGTTCTAAAAAAGATACTGTATTTTTTGTAAAGCGCAATTTGGTTGATTTTTGTCAGATACAAATAACCCCTGCATACTGACAAGCAGTAGCGTTGATAGAGTATATATTTAACCAACTCAGTTAACTAACTTAGGCGGCAGGTGTAAATCTGCCGCCTGTTATTTTATGTTTGTGCCGTTCGGGGTCGGACGGTGTATTGCTCTTGATGCAGACGCAGGCAAATTTCAAAATCTTGCACATCATCAGGACATAAATCTGTTTCGGATGTTTTCCTTCTTTGATTTTCTGCTCAAACCGAGGTCGCCATAGGTCGGTGTGGAGGCAGGCAATTCGGGCGGGCATGTACAGGGCTTTGCGTATAAACCTGTCGCCCGTCTGAATGATGCCCGACTGTATCGGTGGGCGGCAGGACGGGGCGTATCAATGGCGGGCGGTTTATCGGTTTGTGCGTCCGCAGGCGGCGGTTACGGTTTTCCGTCGGGCGGTTCTGTTGCGGTTTTCAGACGGCCTGCCGTCAGGGCGGCGGCCAAATCGCGGCGGAAAGATACCGCCAATGCAACGGACAATACCGTCCACAATAGAGCAAAGGCCGCAGGGTATGCCGCGCCGTATGCCGCATAGGCCGAACCCAGCAGCAGGGCGGCGGCCACGGCGGCATAAGCGGCGGCGCGCGGCAGCGGCAGCCAGATGCGGCGGGCGTATTCGGTTTTCAGCACGAAAAACAGCGCGAATGCCAGTGACACCGCCAAGGCGGCACCGGCCGCACCGAAAGCGGGTATCAGCAGCCGCCCCAAGGCCAGATGGGCGCAGAGCGATGCTAAGGTTATCCACAAGGCGGCGCGGCTTTTTTTCCGTACCTGAATGCCGATGCCGCCGACTTCGGTCAGCGTATAGATCAGGGGCGGCAGCATCACCAGCGGCAGCAGAAACGGCACGGCGGCGTAGTCGGTCGGCAGGAACAGGCGGGTTAACGGGGCGGCCAGCGCGCTCAGACACCACACGGCGGCAGCCGCACCGGTCAGCAGGCGGAAAATACGGGCGACCGGTGCTAAGTCGCGCTGTTCGTGCACCCAGCGGAACAATGTCGGTGCCCATATGGTAGAAAAAATACTCTGCACCAAAACCGCAGCGGCGGCAAATCCCGCCGCCAGAGCGTACACGCCCAAAATATCGGGTGCGGCATACTGTTTCAGCAGCCATTTGTCGGCCGAGCCCAAGCCCCAGTAGGCGAGCGCGGCCAAGGCCAGCGGCAGGCCGTAGTGCAGCAGGCTGCCGAGCAGGGTGCGGCTGAACGGTGCGCGCAGGGCGGCGGCCAGTTGGATGCGGGTCTGCCATGCCAGCAGCAGCACGGCGGCACTTTGCGAGAGGGCAAAAGCGGCGGCCAATGTGCCGGTGTCGGCGGGCGCGCCTGCGGCAACGGCGGCGGGTGCCGACAGCAGCAGGCAGAGCTTCGGCCAGACCTGGGCGGCAGAAAAAGCCAGTGCGCGTTCGTGCAGGCGCAGAATCAGCGACAGGTAGCGGGTAAACAGCCAGGCGGCGGCATACAGGGCAATCCAGAGTTCCCATGCGGGGTTGCGGCTGCCGAAGAGCAGTTGTGCGGCGGAAAACGGCAGAGCGGCCCACAGCAGCAGGATAAAGGTCAAAGCGGCCAAGGGCGGCAGCAATACGTTTTTCAGCAGCAGGTTTCGGTCGGGTGCAGCGTGAAATTCGCGGATATAGGCCTGATCCGCGCCCATGCCCGCCACAATCAGTAGCAGCGAAACCGCAGTTTGCAGCAGCGCGGTGCGGCCGATGTCCTGCGCGGGAAAATACCATGACAGCAGCGGCAGGGTCAGCAGGCCGAGCGCGGCACTGCCGACGGGGCCTAAGGCATAGGCGGCAACTGTGCGGCGGTTCATAGGCGGACTCGGTGCCGTTCGGCAACAGGAGGTGTGCGGTGCGGGCGGTACATCATCGGGCATCGTTTTCAGACGGCCAAACCGTTTCACCGCCCGCACGGACGGCAGCGTGCAGAGCTTCGGCCACCCGGTTTATTTGCACTTCGGTCAGATACGGGTGCATGGGCAGGCTCAACACTTCCGCTGCGGCACGGTCGCCGACGGGCAGCGTGCGGTGGTCGCCGACGGCAGGTTGTCTGTTCAAAGGAATCGGATAATGCACGGCAGTGGGAATGCCCGCCGCTTTCAAGGCCGTCTGAACGGCATCGCGGCGGGGCACGCGCACGGTGTATTGTGCGTAGGCACTGCGGTTGTGCGCTGCGATAAAGGGCGGGGCAATGCCGGTATCCGCGAGCGCGGCGGCATACAGCGCGGCCACGTTTTGCCGCCGCTGCATTTCGTCTTCCAAAATCGCCAGCTTGGGCAGCAGAACGGCCGCCTGAAGCGTATCCAGACGGCTGTTTACACCCACGCGGATATGGTGGTAGCGGCGGTCTTGACCGTGGCGGGCGATTTGGCGCACGGCTTCTGCCAGCGCATCGTTATCGGTAAACACCGCGCCGCCGTCGCCGTAGCCGCCCAGCGGTTTGCTGGGGAAGAAACTGGTGCAGGCCAGCGTGGTCAGACTGCATGACGGGCGGTTTTTGTAGCGTGCGCCGAAACTCTGGGCCGCATCTTCAATCACGGGCAGGCCGTGGCGGGACGCGATGCGGTTGATGGTGTCGAAATCGGCGCATTGGCCGTAGAGCGATACGGGAATCAGGGCTTTGGTGCGCGGTGTGATGGCGGCTTCGAGGGCGGCGGGGTCTATGGTGTAGGTGGCGGCGTCAATATCGACAAAAACGGGTTTGGCACCGAGCAGGGCAACCGTTTCGGCGGTGGCGATATAGGTGAAACCGGGCGTGATGACTTCATCGCCCGCGCCCACACCCAAAGCCATCAGCGCGATTTGCAGCGCGTCGGTGCCGTTGGCTACACCGATACAGTGTCTGACACCGCAGAACGCGGCCAGTTTTTCCTCTAACTCTGCCACTTCGGGGCCGAGAATATACTGGCCGTGTGCCAGCACTTTTTGGATATTGGCGTCGATTTCGGTTTTGATACGCGCTTGTTGGGCGGCGAGGTCGATAAATTGCATCGGGAGCTTTCAAAAAGTCGGTTCGGTCGGAAGGAGGAATCCGACAAAGTACTTGAATAGGCAGTATCGGTATTTCGCCCGGTGTCGGATACAAGTATCCGACCTACATCAGTATTCATCATTTCGGCCGAACATTTGCCATGCGGTTTAACGCAGATCGGATTTTTCAATCCGACGCTTTGGTTAATCGGCCGCCAGGGTATCTCATATCCTGTTTGGTGTCGGCCGGACGCGGATCCGGACGGCAGTCATTTTGGCCGATTCAGACGGCCTTGTGCAGCAGGCCGTCTGAAAGGATATAGGTATCGCCGCTGTGCGGGCAGCGGGTTTCTCCCGAGCCGGTCAGCGGCAGATCCAGCCGTTCGCCGTATTCGCTGATCCAGCCGGTTTGGCGGGCGGGTACGCCCGTCATCAGGGCGTAGTCGGGCACGTCTTTGGTGATGACTGCGCCCGCGCCGATAAAGGCGAAACGGCCGATGGTGGTGCCGCAGACGATGGTGCAGTTTGCGCCCAGGGTTGCGCCGTGTTTGACCAGTGTGTCGCGGTATTCGCTTTTGCGCTCAATCAGCGCGCGCGGGTTGTGGACATTGGTAAACACCATGCTGGGGCCGCAGAACACGCCGTCTTCCAAGATTACATTGTCGTACACGGACACATTGTTTTGGATTTTGCAGCGGTTGCCGATGATGACGCGGTTGCCGACAAAAACGTTCTGGCCGAGAGAACAGTTTTCGCCGATGCGCGCGCCCGCGCAGATATGGACGAAATGCCAGATGCGGCTGCCGGCACCGATTTGCGCGCCTTCGTCCACAATGGCGCTGGGGTGTACACTGTATGTCATGGTTTATCCTTGAATGGTGTCGGCGGGCTTCCTGATGCAGGTCGGATTCTGGAATCCGACTATTGGCTGGCCGGTGTCGGATACGGGTATCCGACCTACGTGCTTTCAGACGGCCTTTACGGGGCGTTTTTCTTGTAGGTCGGATTCTTGAATCCGACGAGGTGGTTTACCAAAAGTGATGCTCAATGCCGGACATTCCGATGTTACCGATTCCGCCTGTTACGGGTGGCCGGTGTCGGATACCAGTATCCGACCTACGGTGTTTTCAGACGGCCTTTGCGGGGCGTTTTTCTCGTGTAGGTCGGATTCTGGAATCCGGCGAGACAGTTTGTCAAAAGCGTAAAGCAGCTTATGCGGGCAGGTGTTTGGGGCTGAAACTGTTTTCGTCGGCCATGTCCCAAATCTGGCCGTAGAACGAGCCGCTTTCGCTGCCGTCGAGCAGCGCGCCTTTTTTCAGCAGGTGGTGCTGCTGCGAGAACAGGCGGATGCTGCCGTCGGCCTGGCGGCGCACCAGATGGTAGGCTTTCAGTTCGTCGGGATGTTCCAGTCCCACCGCGCCGACAATATCGGCCACCGCTTTGAGCGTGTTGGCGTGGAAGTTTTTCACCCGCAGGTATTTGTCGGCCACGACCAGCGCGGTTTGGCGTTCGGGGTCTTGTGTCGCCACGCCGGTGGGGCAGCGGTTGGTGTGGCAGGAGCGCGACTGGATGCAGCCGACGGCAAACATAAAGCCGCGTGCGCTGTTGCACCAGTCGGCACCGATGGCAAGCATACGTGCCACATCGAAGCCGCTGATGATTTTGCCGCTGGCACCCACTTTGATTTTTTCGCGTATGCCCGCGCCCACCAGGGTGTTGTGCACCAGAAGCAGGCCGTCTGTCAGCGGCATGCCCAGATGGTCCATAAATTCGGGCGGTGCCGCGCCCGTGCCGCCTTCGGCACCGTCCACGACAATAAAGTCGGGGTAATTGCCGGTGGCGAGCATGGCTTTGACAATCGCCATAAATTCCCACGGCTGGCCGATACACAGTTTGAAGCCGACCGGTTTGCCGCCGGACAGTTCGCGCAGCTGCTGCCAGAACGCCACCAGTTCCAGCGGGGTGGAGAAGGCGGAATGGCCGGCGGGCGAGATGCAGTCCACGTTTTGCGGAATATCGCGTGTGGCGGCGATTTCGGGCGTGATTTTGGCGGCGGGCAGCATACCGCCCTTGCCGGGTTTCGCCCCCTGCGAGATTTTGATTTCAATCATTTTCACGCTGTCGAGTGCGGCGCGTTTGGCGAAGGTTTCCGGATTGAAGCGGCCGTCGTCGGTGCGGCAGCCGAAATAGCCGGTGCCGATTTCCCAGATGAGGTCGCCGCCGTGTTTCAGATGGTAGGGGCTGATGCTGCCCTCGCCGGTATCGTGGGCAAAACCGCCCGCTGCCGCGCCCCGGTTGAGGGCTTCAACGGCGTTGGCCGACAGGCTGCCGAAACTCATAGCGGAAATGTTGAATACCGACAGCGAATAGGGCCGGCTGCAATGTTCGTTGCCGACGGTAATGCGGAAGTGGCTGTCGGACACCTTGCGGCTGTATTGCGATTGGATAAACCATTCGTGGCCTTCGCGGTAGAAGTCGGACAGGGTGCCGAAAGCATCGGTACTGTCTACGTTTTTTGCCCGCTGGTATACCAAAGCGCGCTGCTGGCGCGAGAACGGTACTTTTTCCTGATCGGTTTCCAGAAAATACTGGCGGATTTCGGGGCGGAAGGTTTCAAACAGAAAACGGATATGGCCGGCGATGGGGTAATTGCGCAAAATGGCGTGGCGGGTCTGCATTTTGTCGCGGATACCCAGGGCCACCAGCAGGATGCTGGGGACAAACAGCCACCAGATGCCCGCCATCAGGGCAAAAACGCTTAACACGGCAAAGACAATCAGCAGGCCGTGGCGCGGCATCATCAGAAAACTGTAATTGGCCGAGCTTTCTTTGCTCGGTTTGTCGGTAATCGGTGTGCTCATAAAAACTCCGCTGAAACCGGCTTTGCCGGTTTAATCGTTGGTATTCGGGCCGTCTGAAAACACTGTGGGGACGTTTGGCAGAAGCTGCCGCAGTATATTTTCAGACGGCCTTGCCGGGTGGGATCAATATACCAGAGGCAGTGAGACGGTTTTATTATCCCGTGCGGACAAATAGGCGGCAATCAGCAGTTCGAGCGATTTCAGGCCTTCGCGCCCGTCGGTTACCGGCCCGGCGCGCCCGCGCATCACGTCGATAACATTCTGATAATAGGGTGTGTGGCCGAAACCGTAAACCGATGTGGTGGCGTAATTGGCGGTTTGGATCTGTTCGTCGTAGTCGCGCGTGTCGGCAAACTGCCATTGCTGAATTTCATTGACGGCCACGCCGCCGATGCGCACGCTGCCGGTTTCGCCCAGAATGGTAATCGAACCTTCGAGATTTTTCGGGTAGGTACACATGGTAACCGCCATCGAGCCCAGCGCACCGTTGCGCCAGCGGATATTCATCACGGCGGTGTCTTCGGTTTCGATGTCGCGGTGGGTGGCCGTCATGGCCTGCACGTCCTGTACGGGGCCGATTAACCATTCGGCCAGATCGACGTAATGGCTGGCCTGATTCATCAGCGCGCCGCCGTCAAATTCCCATGTGCCGCGCCAGCCGGCTTGGTCGTAATAGGCCTGAGGGCGTGTCCAGAACACATTCAGGTGCACCATGGAAATTCTGCCGAAGCGTTTTTCGTCTATGGCGCGTTTGAGCAGCTGTAAGGTGGCGTTGAGACGGTTTTGCTTGACGACAAACAGCCGCCTGCCTGCACGGTCGGCGGCTTTGACCATACGTTCGCCATCGTGCAGGCGGGTGGCCATCGGTTTTTCGCTGACCACATGGAAACCGGCTTCCAGCGCGGCCACCGCCTGATCGGGGTGCAGGCCGGAGGGGGTGGTTAAAACGATGATATCGGCATCGGTTTCGTCCAGCATTCGGGCATAGGAGGCATAGCCTTTGGCACCGGTACGCGCTACGGCCTGTTGCAGCGCGGCGGGGTCGGGGTCGCACACGGCCGTCAGTTCGCAGTCGGCCGCCAGAGCTTCGAGCGCGCCGAAATGGTTGGCGGCAATGCGGCCGCAGCCGGCCAGTGCGAATTTGATTTTGCGGTTTTGAACGGTTTCAAACATTTTTTCTCGTTTTCTCAATATCGGAATCAGGCCGTCTGAAAATCACGGCGGCAGTCGGCGGCCGAAACAGAACAGTTACTTGTTGCGGCAGACCGCATGCATTCGGGAAGGTGTTTCGGTTTGCGCTGCTATAAATCCTTCCAAGATAAACCGAGTTCAGCCAAGCGGGTAATTTTTGCTTTGATACGCGCCGTTTCTTCAGGTAGCTTGTCCAGCATGATAGCCCGCGCCTGCTCTTCGGTCAGCTCCCCGCGTATGCGTTCCATTGATATGATTTTGTAGAAATCTTGTGGCTCTGCATCTTCGAGAGAGAAGCTGGCTACAATTTGACGGTAAGAATCACGGCCGATAGCGATTTCTTCGGGGGTGCGGTCAACCACTTTCGGGCGGTCGAATTCTTCAATCATTCGGTTTTTCGTCATGTTTATTTTGATATTCGGGTGGGCGGAGGTCTTTCGCCGCCGTTTTCAGACGGCCTTCCGGTCAGGCTTTGACAATATGGGCGGACGGTTCGCGGAAACGGCCGCGCGTGTCGATTATCAGGCGGGCGTGGCGGTGCAGCAGGTCATAGTCGAAAGTGTCGTGGTCGGTGGCCAGAATCACGCAGTCGAACGAAGCGAGGTTTTCGGCGGTAAACGGTTCGCTTTGCAGGTGGAACGTATGTTCGCGCATTTTCGGGAAAACGGGAACATGCGGGTCGCTGTATGCTACTTTTGCCCCCAAGCCGCGCAGCCGTTCCATAATGTCCACCGACGGGCTTTCGCGCATATCGTCCACGTTTTTTTTGTAGGCAATGCCCAGCACCAAAATACGGGCATCTTTGACCGCCCGCCCCAAATGATTGAGGGCCAGCACGGTTTTGTCCACCACATAGGCGGGCATGGCGGAATTGACTTCGCCCGCCAGCTCGATAAAGCGCGTGTTCACGCCGTATTCGCGGGCTTTCCACGTTAAATAGAACGGATCGATGGGGATACAGTGGCCGCCCAAGCCCGGGCCGGGGTAATAGGGGACGAAGCCGAAAGGCTTGGTGGCGGCTGCGTTGATGACTTCGTGAATGTCGATGCCCATTTTGTCGGCCACGATTTTCATTTCGTTGACCAGACCGATATTGACGGCGCGGTGGATATTTTCCAGCAGTTTCGTCAGTTCGGCCGCGCGGGTGGAGCTGACGGGGACGACTTGGTCGATGGCCGCGCGGTACAGTGCGATACCGGCTTCGAGACAGGCGGGGGTGTGGCCGCCGACCACTTTCGGAATGGTGCGCGTTTCAAAATCGGGGTTGCCCGGGTCTTCGCGTTCGGGCGAGTAAACCAGAAAAATATCCTGCCCCACCCTCAGGCCGCCCGCTTCGATGCGCGGCAGCAGCTCTTCTTCGGTGGTGCCGGGATAGGTAGTCGATTCCAGCGACAGGACTTGTCCCGCACGCAGATACGGTTTGACCGCTTCGGCGGTGTGAATGACGAAACTCATATCCGGTTCGCGGTGTTTGTTCAAGGGCGTGGGAACGCACAAAATCACCGCATCCGCTTCGCCGATGCGCGAAAAATCCGTTGTCGCTTCAAAGCCTGCCGCACGCGCCGCCGCGATTTGTGCCGCGCCGATATGGCCGATATAGCTTTCGCCCCGGTTGAGCTTGGCCGTTTTTTCGCCATCGATGTCGAAGCCCAGTACGCGCAGGCCGACCGCCTGATAGCGCAGCATCAGCGGCAGGCCGACATAGCCCAAGCCGACGATGCCGATAAGGGCTTGGCGGGATTTGATTTTTTCAATAAAGGCAGACAGGGCGGCAGACATAGTAACAACCGTTGGTCAAAACGTCGGATTTTACTCCCGAAACGGCCAAACCGATAGCCCGGGCGATATTTTCGGACGGTGCAGGACAGGCAAAGGCCGTCTGAAAACGGCCAAAGTGCATTTCAGACGGCCTGACGGGCGTTATCGGATTATTTTTTGCAGGAAACGTTCAGAATTTTCGGATTCGCATCCTGAGAGAGCTTGACTTGGCATACGGCGCTGTCCGAACCGGAAATGCGCACGCCGTCGGCGGATTTTTGAATCACCAGCGGCTCTTTCGCGCCCAGAGCCATCGCGGCGCGCGCAATGTTTTCCACTTGGGCGGCAGGCAGACCGGAAGTGTTTTCGGCAATATTCACATCTTTTGCCATCGCCAAAGGACTGGCGGCTGCGGCCGAAATCAGCAAAGCGGCAAAGGTTTTCTTCATTTCACAATCCTTCATCGTGGTGGAGAAACCCGTATGGCGGTACAGCTGCACATTCGGGAGAGGCAGGGTAAAACAAAGTTCCGCTGCTGACAAGTTCGTCCACGCGCTTTTACCCGTTTTGTGGTTTGGTTTACACGTTGCGGACAGAGGCCGTCTGAAAACCGCCATGTCTGTTTTCAGACGGCATCAGGCAGGATACGGCAGAAAGTGGGGATTTTAATTTAAGTTTTATCAAATACTTGTTGTTTTTTCTGCTGAGGCTGCCGCCGAAAGGCTTTACAGCATTGGGCCGGGCGCTATAATACGCACTTTCCTCACCTGCCCAGGTGGCGAAATTGGTAGACGCAGGGGACTCAAAATCCCCCGCCGCAAGGTGTGTCGGTTCGAGTCCGACCCTGGGCACCACATTAAAAAACCGCTTTAATCCGACAGGTTAAAGCGGTTTTGCTTTGGCTGTACCCCATACTTTCGCGGCCGGTTTTGTTCTACATTTTACCGTCTGTTCTACATTTCCCGTTTTTTCCCGCCTCTCCCGGGCAGAAAAACAGCCCTGTTCAGGGCTGTTTTATGGGCGTGACCCAGCGTCCTTTCCGGTTGCGGATATAGTGGAGGTTCATGAACCGGTTGGCATAGCCCAATCATTCCCCGGCTGCCTCGACACCCTGTAACCCGTCTTTATCCGTAGCGGCTTTGGCGCGCAGGTTGCGGAACCGGAAGGCCTGCTTGTCACCTCGGCTTTGTCCCGTACCCGATCCATACCGCCGCGCGGTATGGCGGTATAGACCGCCGATGGTGTATGTCGGAACGGGTTGTACGGTTTTCTGCTGTTTCGGGACAGGAGATGTACCGAATTTTGATGTTTATCGGATTCCGTCATGGCGGTTGCCGGTATGGTTGGCTTGCAGCCCGACCGTCTCGTTGGGCGGTATGGCCGCAGATAAGCGGCTTTTTTCGGCCGCACCATTTAACCTGCGGGCTAATTCGGTTATATTGGCGGGGTTTGCCGCTTGGCGGCGTGCTGTTGACTGAAAACTGAAAGGACAAATAAATATGGCGAATATTTTGCTGGTTCCGGTGTGTGCCCATGTGCGTGTTGCCGAGGCGGCGGCCGAATTGGCGGCCGTACTGCCCGATGCGGCGGTATTTGATGCTTTGGCCGATGAGGCCGAAGCTTTGGCACTGCTCGCGGCGGGTAAAAACGATGATTGGTTTGACGCTTTGGTCGGCCGCGCGTCGGCAGCGGGCGCGGCAAATCTGGTGATTGCGGGCATCACGCCAGATGCGGAAAAAGCCCTGCTGGCGGTGCAGAATACCGGTTTGGCCACTTCGTTTAACGCGCGCGTGGTTTTGCTGGCCGATGCGGCACACAGCGATGCACAACGGTTGCGTTTGGCCAAACAGGCATTTGCCGGTGCCAATGTCGAAGTGGCCGGTGTCATCGGTGCGGATCAGGCGGCAGCCGAAGCGGCGGGCTTGAAATCGTTCGGCCGTACCGGTGCTTTGGAAAATACGGCGGATTTGGCGGCGGCGCAGGAAACCCGCCTGTCGCCCGCGCAGTTCCGTTTCAATATGATTGAAGCGGCGCGCCGTGCGGACAAGCGCATTGTGCTGCCCGAAGGTGCGGAACCGCGCACGGTACAGGCGGCGGCCATCTGCCATGAAAAAGGTTTGGCACGCTGTGTGCTGCTGGCACCGCGCGAAGAAGTGCTGGCGGTGGCGGAGCAAGTGGGCGTTACGCTGCCTGATTCGGTGGAAATCATCGATCCGGCCACGTTGGTCGAACAGTATGTCGCGCCGATGTGCGAACTGCGCAAGAGCAAGGGGCTGACACCGGAGCAGGCGCGCGAACAGTTGCAGGATACGGTGGTACTCGGCACCATGATGATGGCGCAAAACGATGTGGACGGCTTGGTTTCCGGTGCGGTACATACCACGGCCAATACCATCCGTCCCGCCTTGCAGCTGATTAAAACCGCCCCGGGTGCGAGCATGGTATCCAGCGTATTCTTTATGCTGCTTCCGGGGCAGGTGCTGGTGTACGGCGACTGTGCGGTCAATCCCAATCCCACGCCCGAACAGCTGGCCGAAATCGCTATTCAGTCGGCCGATTCGGCCAAAGCCTTCGGCATCGAGCCGCGCGTGGCACTGATTTCGTATTCCACCGGCACATCGGGCGCAGGCCCCGATGTCGACGCGGTGGCCGAAGCGGTGGCACTGGCAAAAGCCAAACGTCCCGATTTGGCGGTAGACGGCCCGCTGCAATACGATGCGGCTACCGTGCCCAGCGTGGCGAAATCGAAAGCGCCGAACAGCCCCGTAGCGGGACAGGCCACCGTCTGCATCTTCCCCGACCTGAATACCGGCAACTGTACCTACAAGGCCGTTCAGCGCAATGCGAATGTATTGAGTGTCGGCCCCATGTTGCAGGGTTTGCGCAAACCGGTAAACGATTTGTCGCGCGGCGCGCTGGTGGAAGATATTGTCTATACCGTCGCCCTGACGGCGATTCAGGCCGCGCAGATGGCTTAATGCCGGCCAATTAAGCAACAAAGGCCGTCTGAAAACGCAAAAACAGCGTTTCAGACGGCCTTTTTGATTTGTCGCTTAAGTAGGTCGGATTCTCGAATCCGACAAAGTGTTGATACCTAACATGCCGGTATGGGGAAAGAGTTAGTCGGATTCGAGAATCCGACCTACGGCTGTTTGATGTTTTGGTACAGCAGATGCTTTGCAGAAACGGCGAAAACGGACGACATCAATTCATCGGACGAAATCAACCCATCTGCGGTCAAAGTAGGTCGGATTCTCGAATCCGACAAAGTGTTTGACACCTAACATGCCGGTATGGGGAAAGAGTTAGCCGGATTCCTGAATCCGGCAAGGTATTGGATTTTTAGCCACAGCAAGGGATAAAAAAACCGCCGTTCGGCAACGGCGGCGGGGCAGGGTGTTTATACCACGGCTTCTTCTTTTTTCTTCTCCGGCTTGGCCAGATTGTCGCGGTTCAGGCCGAACAGCAGCAGCAGCGGGCTGGCTACCAGAACGGAAGAATAAATGCCGAAGACGATGCCGATGGTCAAGGCCAGTGAGAAGCCGTGCAGGGCGGCACCGCCGAAAATCAGCATCGAAAGCACCATGGCTTCGGTTGAACCGTGGGTGATGATGGTGCGGCTCATGGTGGCGGTAATCGCATTGTCGATAACCTGCGGTACGCTGTAATTGCGCATGGCGGGGCGGCGGAAATTTTCGCGGATACGGTCGAACACCACTACCGATTCGTTCACGGAATAACCCAGTACCGCCAGAATGCCGGCCAGAACGGTCAGCGAAAACTCCCACTGGAAGAAAGAGAAAAAGCCCAGAATAATCACCACATCGTGCATATTGGCAATAATCGCCGAGACGGCAAAACGCCATTCAAAGCGCATGGAAAGATAAATAATGATGCCGACAATCACCATACCCAAGGCCATCAGGCCGTTGCTTACCAGTTCTTCGCCTACCTGAGGGCCGATAAATTCGACTTGGCGCAGTTGGACATCGGCCTGATCCTGTTTGAGGATTTCCATCACCTGATTGGACAGTTGGGCGGAAGTTGCACCTTCTTTGTTCGGCAGGCGGATCATGATGTGGCGGTTGGTGCCCAGTGCCTGTACCTGCACATCGCCCAATTGCAGCGTGTTGAGGTTTTCGCGCACTTTATTGACATCGGCCGCCTGCGTGTACTGCACTTCCATTACCGTACCACCGGTAAATTCCACCGAGAAATTCAGGCCTTTGGTGAAGAGGAAAAACACCGACAGAATAAACGTCAGCAGCGAGATGAATGTTGTCAGCCTGCCGTATTTCATAAACGGAATATCGCGCTTGAAGCGGAACAGTTCCATGATTTACTCCCTTTCTTGCGCTGCGGCGGCAGCCGTTTTGATACCGCCGATAGAAATGCCTGTCAGTTTGCGGCGGCGGCCGTACCACAGATTGACAAATGCGCGCGATACCACAACAGACGAGAACATCGAGGTCAGAATGCCCAGACAATGCACTACCGCGAAACCGCGCACAGGGCCGGAGCCGAACACCAACAGGGCAATGCCCGCAATCAGCGAAGTGATATTGGAATCGACAATCGTGTTCCACGCATGGCGGTAGCCCTCGCTGATGGCGACATGGGGCTTGGCACCGGCACGCAGTTCTTCGCGGATGCGCTCGTTAATCAGAACGTTGGAATCGATGGCCATGCCCAGCGTCAGAGCCATGGCGGCGATGCCCGGCAGGGTCAGCGTGGCTTGCAGTGCCGATAAAATGGCGACCAGAAACAGCAGGTTGGCACTGAGCGCAATCACTGAAAACACCCCCATCACGCGGTAGTACAGCACCATAAAGACGGCCACGGCGGCGAAACCCCACAGGGTAGAATCCACACCTTTTTTAATGTTTTCAGCCCCCAGAGACGGACCGATGGTGCGCTCTTCGACAATTTCCATCGGCGCGGCCAGCGAACCGGCACGCAGCAGCAGAGAAGTATCGTTAGCTTCGGCGGCATTCATGCTGCCGGAAATCTGTACGCGCCCGCCGGTAATTTCGCTGCGGATAACCGGGGCGGTCACCACTTCGGCTTTACCCTGATCAATCAGCACCATCGCCATGCGTTTGCCCACATTGTTGCGGGTCAGTTCGGCGAAAATGCTGCCGCCCGCGCTGTCCAGATTGATGCTGACGGCGGGTGCGCCGTTTTCATCGAAGCTCGGCTGCGCATCGTTGATATTGTCGCCTGTCAGTTCCACCTGACGGCTTACCAGATTGGGTTGCGGCCGCTCGCCCGCCGTGTAGAGCAGTTCGTAGCCGGTCGGTGTGTTGCCGCCCAGCGCCTGCTGCATCAGCACGGGATCATCGTTCACCATGCGCACTTCCAGTGTGGCGGTACGGCCGATAATGTCTTTGGCCTTGGCCGTGTCCTGTACCCCGGGCAGCTGTACCACAATGCGGTCGGCACCGGCCTGCTGAATCACAGGCTCGGCCACGCCCAATTCGTTTACGCGGTTGTGCAGAGTTTGGATATTCTGCTCGACCGACTGTTTGCGGATGGCGTTTACCGCCTCCGGCGACAGCGTCAGAATCAGACGGCTGCCGTCTGGAGTCAGCGTGGTTTCGGGCAGCAGGCGCTGCAGCTCGGGCAGGGCGCGGTTGAGGTCTTCCGCGCTTTGGAAAGGAACGGCCACGCTGTCGGCATTCTGCACCACCGCGCCGCTGCGGATATTCAGACGGCGTAATTCGCGGCGGATATCGCCCGCATAGCGTTCAAAACTTTTCTGCAAGGCCGCCTGCATATCGACCTGCATTGTGAAATGCACACCGCCGCGCAAGTCCAAACCCAAAAACATCGGGTTGGCACGGATTTTGCTCATCCATTCGGGGCTGTCGGCAATCAGGTTCAGCGCGGTGATGTAGCCTTCGCCCAGCGTGTTTTCAATCACATCGCGGGCGCGGAGCTGGGTTTCGGCATCGCGCAGGCGTACTTTGAGCGAGCCGTCGGCAACAAACATACCGTTGTCGGCAATGCCTGCCTGTTGCAGGGCGGCGGCGACACGGTTTTCGGTCTGGCTGTCGATCACGATGGACTGGCGGTTGGTGGACACCTGCACGGCAGGCGTTTCGCCGAACAGGTTGGGCAGCGCATAGAGCAGTCCCAAGGCCAGCGTGGCGGCGATCAGCAGGTATTTCCAAAGCGGATAGCGGTTCATATTTAAACCTTTGACAAATAACAACAGCCGCATATTCCATGCGGCTATCGTGAAGGGGCGGATTACTCTTCGTGCTTGGCGGCAACGGCGTTGCGTTCGACTTGGACATCAACGCCGCGCGCGATTTCGACATTGAAAAAACGCTCGCCCACGCGGGTAATGCGGCCGGTAAAGCCCGAGGACAGAATCACACGGTCGCCGACTTTCAATTCTGCCAGCATGGCTTGGTGCGCTTTGAACTTTTTCTGCTGCGGGCGCATAATCAGGAAATAGAAAACCAGCAGAATCAGCACCAGCGGTGCAAACTGCATCAATACGTTCGGTTCAGACATGTCTTGCTTCCGTTCTTGTTGGTTGAAAATGGCCGCCGATTCTGCGGCGGAAACGGTTTATTTTAAAGTGCCGTGCGTATTTTTCCAAGAAATTTCCGCAAATTTTCACTGTACGGCCGTGCGGGCGGCAGGCCTGTCTGAAAGACAGATGTGTGAAGTTTGGTTAAATCCCTTTGAGCCTGCAATATATCAGGCCGTCTGAAAATGGCATGACGGGTGGTCGGATTTTAAAATCCGATTTTTGTTTGATGTCTCATGCCTGTTACCCGACTCATAAGTCCTAAATCTGTCACAAACATGTCATTTACTCGTACTAGACTCAGCCCGATGGATTGAGCCTAGTTTTAAGGAGTAATATTTTGCTGAATATAAAACTTTTTCTATTAAGAACGTATTATTTTTATTTTATATTTGCACTAGTTTGTACATTACAACTAATACCGTTAGTACTTTTAGATTTATCGGTATCCTTTAAAAATATAAAAACACTTGGACTTAGTGAGGGTTTTTACGGTGTACTCATGATTGCTGCAGTTCCACTGAATTTGCTGGCAATATTCGTTTCCTTTGGTCTTTATAATTTTCGGGTTCGCCGCAGTAATCAGTTGATTTATCAACGCGGTGTGCTTGGTAAAGGAAAAATTACCAAAATCCTCACAGGACTTGGTAGTAATGATACCCCATCATATCAATTTCACTATGTGATTTTGCAGGCAGACGGCAAACCGTATCATGCTTCTTTTCGGGTGGTTGACGGGTATATGCTTGATACCCCAAGAGGTAATTTAACGTATCCAACCCAGCAGTTTGTCCGCTATCCGATGGTGGATGAAGAGTTTGAGGTGAAATATATTCCAGGTAATCCTAAGTATTTTGTGATTTTAAATACAGGAGACAGTGAATTTGCCCGTCATATCCGAGTGGAATATCAAAGAGAATTTATTCAGCAACTGGAATTTCGCATCAGTCGTACCAAATATCTCTTAGATGCCGACCCCCACAATCCGGAACGACAAAAGCTTTATCAACAAGCACAACATGATTTACACAATTATCAGCAATTTGGTACAGATCCTGTGCTCACAGAATCCCCGGCAGGCGATATTGTCTTTAAAACGAACCCATAGCCACAAACCTGTCACAGTCATGTCATTTACTCGCGCTAGACTGCATAAATATGAATTGTCATATTAGATGAGGGAATATTAAAGGATGAAAATATTATCGATATTTTTTGCCCGCTTGGTTTTATATGTTATTCCAGCTGTTTTGCTTATTGATGGCTTGATTGCCTATTTTGTTTGGCTATATGCAAAAGAAGATATAACTTTCGTCCAGTTATTTCTTGTGTTGCTGATACCTAGCTTTATTCTGGTTGTAGCCCTTCATCAGCGGTTGACCACTAAAACCATTGCCCGTTATGGCGAGCGTGCGAATGCCATCATGGAAATGGTTTCTGTGGATGTTGATCCAGATCGTGCGGAGAACAGGGAAACTATTCGATATGTGTTCTCATTTGTCGATGCGTCTGGGCGAAAACATATAAGGAACTTCTCTGAAACGCGCTATAGCCCAATGCCGGTTCAGGGGGATATCGTTCCCACTTATCCTAAAAACTTGTTTGTTCGCAATCCAAAACTCGGTGAAAAATTTGAGGTCATGTACTTAAAGGGTGTGGAAAGATTCCCAATCATCTTAAATACGGGAGATAGTGAATTTGTTCGTCATATCCAAGAGGAGCATCGGCAAAAATTTATCCGGCAATTAAGTGAGCGTGTGAGTAAGCTGCAAATCCTTGTAGATGCGGATCCCCTCAATCCCGAGCGGCAAAAGCTTTATCAACAAGCACAGCAGGATTTACACAATTATCAGCAATTTGGTACAGATCCTGTGCTCATAGAATCATTTGAAAGAGGGTTGGTGTTTAAATCGGATAAAAATAAATAACGGAGAGCAATATATTATGTGGATAATTATCTTATCTGTCGGCGGTATTTTTGTGATTTCTGTGATACTGATACTTTGGGTGTGTGAATCCATGGACACGCCTAAATATGCGCTGATTACCAAACAGGGCATTGTCGGGGTCGGCAAAGTCGTGCGGGAAATCCATATGGGCAATTTATCAGACGGTGGTGGAGAGCTGTTGAACTGTGTCTTTTTGTTTAAAAATCACCTGGGGAAGATTCGTCAACAATCTTTTATGCGAGATCAGCTGCCTACGGAAAGTGCGCAAAAGCAATATTCAGCGGGTCATCGACAGAAATCCAGAACCTATCCTCCGGAGAAATTTATTCGCTATCCAAGGGTAGGTGAAGAGTTTGAGTTCTTGTATCTTGCTGACAACGACAGTGAATTTTTAATCCTCAATGAGGGAAAGAGTGAATTTGCCCGTCATCTTGAAGAAGAACGAGCTGTCGAAAATCGCCGAAGGAAAGAAGAACAGCAGTTTGTTGAAAAAGTGCGTGCTGAATTGGCGAGCAAGGACAATCATTAAGGAGATGTTATTTGCTCAATATACGACTGTTTCTATTAAGTAGGTTGTGTATTATGACTAGCGTTATTTCTTCCAGAGTCTTTTTTCTTAAAGGCAGGGCACGGGGCGGTTTGGGTGTTTTGACGGATTTTTGCCGGATAGCGGGTATCCGGCCTACGGTTTGGGCCGTCTGAAAAACAGTATTGGGAAAACGTAGGCCGGGTTTTTCAATCCGGCTTTTTTCCAATCCGCTGCCTGCACGCCGGCGGTTAAATGGCAAAATCAATCAGTTCGCTTTGGCTGAACACATATACCTGTTTAGGCGACAGGGGCAGGGTTTGGCCGGTTTGCAGGCCGAGGCGGTCGGCTTCGGTGGTGGCGAAGCTGGCGTGCAGGGTCTGACCCGCGCCGGAGAGACTCAGGCGGGTGAGTGCGCCGGAAACGTGAATGGCGGTAATGCGCGCGTCGAGCATTTTGCCGGCTTCGTCTATCTGCCACTCGTGCGGGCGGATGTAGCCGACGGCGCGCTGTTCCTGCCAGCGGTATTGGCTGTTCAAAGGGTGGCGGTAGTTGCCGAAATGCCACGAGCCTTTTTCAATGTGGCCGTCAAAGGCGTTGGTTTCGCCGAGAAATTCGGCGACAAAGGCGTTTTTCGGGCTGCGGTAGAGCGTGTCCGCGCTGCCGGTCTGCTCGATGCGGCCGTGGTTCATCACGACGATTTCGTCGGAAACTTCCAAAGCTTCTTCCTGATCGTGGGTAACAAGCAGGCTGGTGATGTTCAATTCGTGGTGGATATTGCGCAGCCAGGTGCGCAGCTCTTTGCGCACTTTCGCGTCCAGCGCGCCGAAGGGTTCGTCCAGCAGGAGCAGTTTGGGTTCGACGGCCAGGGCGCGCGCCAAGGCGATGCGCTGGCGTTGGCCGCCTGAAAGCTGGTGCGGATAGGCTTTGGCCAGATGCGGCAGTTGCACCAGTTCGAGCAGTTTTTCCACTTTGGCGCGTATGGCGGTTTTGGCGGGGCGTTCTCTGCGCGGCAGGACGGTCAGGCCAAAGGCGATATTGTCGAAAACGTTCATGTGGCGGAACAGGGCGTAGTGCTGGAAAACGAAGCCGACTTTGCGGTCGCGGACGTGTTCGGCGGTAACGTCCCGTCCGTCAAACAGAATGCGGCCGCTTTGGGCGTTTTCCAAACCGGCGATGATGCGCAGCAGGGTGGTTTTGCCGCAGCCGGAGGGGCCGAGCAGGGAGGTGAGTTTGCCGGTGGGTACGTTCAGGTTGATGTTGTGCAGTGCCTGAAAGCTGCCGAAGGATTTGTTGAGGTTTTCGATGGTGATGCTCATGCCGGTTTCCTTTGTGCGGCCGCCAGTTTGCGGTTTTGGATATGGTTTACGGTGCTTTGCAGAATCAGGGTGGCAATCGCCAGCAGGGCGAGAATGCTGGACAGGGCGAATGCGCCGGTAAAGTTGTATTCGTTGTAGAAAATTTCCACCAACAGCGGAATGGTGTTGGTTTCGCCGCGGATATGGCCGGACACCACGCTTACCGCGCCGAATTCGCCCATGGCGCGCGCATTGGTGAGGATAATGCCGTAAACCAGTGCCCATTTGATATTGGGCAGGGTAACGCGCCGGAACATCTGCCAGCCGTTTGCGCCCAAAATCAGTGCGGCCTGCTCTTCGCTGTCGCCCTGAGCCTGCATCAGCGGAATCAGTTCGCGTGCGACGAAGGGGAAGGTAACGAACAGGGTGGCCAGAATAATGCCCGGTACGGCGAAGATAATCTGTATACCCATGCTTTCCAGCCAACCGCCGATGACGGTATGCGCGCCGAACAGCAGCACAAACATCAAACCGGCAACGACGGGGGAAACGGAAAACGGCAGATCCAGCAGGGTGGTGAGCAGCTGTTTGCCGCGAAAATCGAAGCGCGTCAGCAGCCAGGCCATGGCAATCCCCAATACGGCATTGACCGGTACGACGACGGCCGTTGTAAGCAGGGTTAGGCGTATGGCGGACAAGGCTTCGGGTTCGGTCAGTGAGGCCAGATAGAGCCGCCAGCCGCCTTTGAGGGCTTCGTAAAAGACGGCGGCCAGCGGTATGACCAGCATCAGCAGCAAAAAGGCCAGCGCGACGCCGATGAGCAGCCATTGCAGTGCGCGCGGTTCGCTGATATTGGGGTTTATCTGCTTCATGCTCATGCTTTGGCTCCCGCGCGTTTGCTCAATGCCCATTGGGCGAGGTTCAGGGTAAACAGAATCAGAAACGAAATCAGCAGCATAAACAGGGCGACGGCGGATGCGCCCTGCACATCATACTGTTCCAGTTTGCCGATAATAATCAGCGGCAGAATTTCCGAGACCAGCGGGATATTGCCCGCGATAAAAATTACCGAGCCGAATTCGCCGGTGGCGCGGGCAAACATCATACCCGCGCCGGTGAGCAGGGCGGGCAGCATTTCCGGCAGCAGCACGCGGCGGAACACGGTCAAACGGTGTGCGCCCAAAGTGGCGGCGGCCTCTTCGTATTCGTCCGACAATTCTTCCAGCACCGGCTGGACCGCGCGCACGATAAACGGCAGCGACACAAATACCAGCGCAATCCAAATGCCGGTAGGAGTAAAAGCGATTTTGCCGTCAAACCACCGTCCCAGCCAGCCGTTGGGCGCATACAGCGTAGCCAGTGCGATGCCGGTTACCGCCGTAGGCAGGGCAAAGGGCAGATCGACCAAGGCGTTAATCAGGTTTTTGCCGGGAAAACGGTAGCGCACCAACACCCAGGCAACCAATGTTCCAAACACGATATTGGTAAGCATGGCGAAAAACGACATTTTCAGGCTCAGCCACACGGCAGCCAGTACGCGCGGTTCGGTAATCGTCTGCCAGAACGCCTGCGGCCCCATTTGCGTGGCCGACAAACCCATCATCGCAAAGGGCAGCACCACCAAGAGCGACAGGCACAAGACGGTGATGCCCAAGCTGACCGGGAAACCCGGCAGCACGCTGGGGGTTTTGAGTAAACGCATGATGATTCTTCCGCCAAAAACAGTTCAGCTTAATGTAAACAAAAGCGGCTCGGCTGTGAAAGAATGCTTGGTTGTATGCAAAGGCAGTTTGGTTATATTGAGATAGGCCGTCTGAAAACGGGGGGTGTGATGATGTCGGTCGGATTCTCGAATCCGACAGTGTGCGATGACGAATGGGCAGCGGATTGTGAACAGAAGTTGATGAATGGTTTCGATACGGGGCAGGTTGGGTATGGTGCGTTTTGTTTTTTTATAAGATGAACGATAAGGGTGGATTGTCGGATACGAGTATCCGACCTACATATGGCAGCTGGCCGATGGCAGGCCGTCTGAATGGGGCAAACAGGCGGTAAAAAAGACGGCGGATGCCGTCTTTTGTCGGTTTTAACGTTGCCCCTGCACGTTGTAGCGTTTTTCCAGCCAAGAGAAAAACCAGCTCAGGCAGATGGTCATCACCAGATAAATCAGCGCGATGGTGTAGAGCGGTTCTTCGTAAATCGAGAAGCGGCCGGAGATGGTGCGCTGCACGTAAGCCAGTTCGGCCACGGCAATCGCCGAGAGCAGGGAGCTGTCTTTGAGCAGAGTAATGAATTCGTTGGCCAAGGGCGGCAGCATACGGCGTATGGCCTGGGGCAGAATGACATGGCGCATGGCCTGCGGATAGCTCAGCCCCAAAGAGCGGGCGGCTTCCATCTGGCCTTTGTCGATGGACTGGATACCGGCACGGAAGATTTCGGTGATGTAGGCACCGGCATTGACGGTCAGCGCGAGCGTACCGGCAATAATCGCGCCGTAGTTGCGGCGCAGTTCCACCGCCAAATCGCCGCTGACGAGCCAGCCGTCGGTCGGATTGATCAGAGCCACCGCCCAGATAAAGTACCAGATGAAAATCTGTACAAACAGCGGTGTGCCGCGGAACAGGGTAACGTACAGCAGTGAGAGGCTGCGCAGGAACCATGCTACGGGTTTGAGCAGTCTGCCGCCTTTTTCAAACCGGATAATGCGTGCCAATGCGCCGAACAGTCCCAGCACCGTGCCGCCGAGCGTGGCAACCAACGTCAGGCCGAGCGTGGTCAGCGCGCCGGTCAGAAACATCTCCCGATATTCGTAAATGATGTCGAAACGAAAGTTCATGGCAGTGGTTGGCTCCGGGAACGGTAAGCGGCAGGTGCCGAAAAAAAAGAAGCGGGGATTTTACAGGAAAATATCGTTTTTTGCCGATGTTTTTACAAAAATGACGACTGCGGCCGCAGCAGAAAGGAAACGGCCGGAACAGAGAGCGTGGCCGTCAGGCAGCAGGTAGCGGCCTGATTTGATGGCCGGTGAAGCAGAGGGGGCGAACCGGTATGGCCGCTTTCCGCCATACCGGTCCGGGGCTTTTTCAGACGGCCTTTAAGGGTAGGCGATATAGGCATAGGCCGAGTGGTTGTGAATCGATTCGAAATTTTCGCTCTCGACCATAAACCGCTCGACACGCGGGTCGGTACGCAGGGCGACGGCAATATCGCGCACCATGTCTTCGACAAATTTCGGATTCTCATAGGCGCGTTCGGTAACGTATTTTTCGTCGGGACGTTTGAGCAGGCCGTAGAGCTGGCAGGAAGCCTGATTTTCCACCAAATCAATGATTTCTTCCGGCTGCACGGCTTCGCGGGCGGTCAGGGTGAGAGTAACGTGCGAACGCTGGTTGTGCGCGCCGTATTTGGAGATTTCTTTCGAGCAGGGACACAGGCTGGTAACGGGTACCAACACCTTGATTTCGTGGCGGTAGCGGCCGTCGGCCACTTCGCCGCCGAGGGTAATGTCGTAATCCATCAGCGACTGAATGCCCGATACCGGCGCGGTTTTTTGGCGGAAAAACGGAAAACTGATGCTGATTTTGCCCGCATCGGCTTCCAGCAGTGCCAGCATATCGCGGGTCAGGCTGTGCAGTTCGTCGAAATCGATCGGCGTTTGGCGCGCTTCCATCAGGGCGATAAAGCGCGACATATGCGTGCCTTTCTGCTCGGCGCCCAGGCGTACGGTCATGGTCAGCCGGGCAACGGTGGCCTGTTCGCCTTCGGCGGTTTTCAGGCGGATGGGGAAACGCAGGTCTTTGATGCCGACTTGGTTGATCGGCATATTGCGCAAGTCTTTGCTGCTCTGCACGTCTGCGATGGCGTTCATGCGGGGATTTCCTTATTTTGATGTGTGCGGCGTAAGGTACGGAGTATATAGCCGCAGCGGATTGAGGGCAAACCGGCGGCGACGGCGCAAATAAGGGCGGGAGCGGTTGTCATCAAGATGGGGAAGGCCTAAAATTCGGCGCATATTTGATTCAGGAGAAGATGATGGAACACCGTTTTGCTACCGAGGCCATTCATGCGGGCTACAATCCCGACGAGCACAACCGTGCGATTATGCCGCCGATTTATCAGAATTCGATGTTCCGCATGAAGCATATCGGCGAGCAGACGCCGTACCGCTACGCGCGCCTGAGCAATCCCACCCGCCGCGCGCTGGAAAATGCGGTGGCCGCGCTGGAAAAAGCCGCCGATGCGTTTGCGTTTGCCAGCGGTATGGCGGGCATAGACTGTGTGTTCCGCACGTTTCTGCGCCCGGGCGATACGGTGGTGGCGGTCAGCGATATTTACGGCGGCAGCTATGATTTATTGACCGAGGTTTACGCACCGTGGGGTGTGAATGTGGTGTTTGCCGATTTGACCGATCCGGCACGTTTGGACGCAGTGTTGGCCGAGCATGGCAATGTGCGGCTGTTGTGGTTGGAAACGCCGTCTAATCCCTTATTGCGGCTGGTTGATATTCCGTTGCTGGCGCAAAAAGCCAAGGCGGCGGGCGCGCTGGTGGGCATCGACAATACTTTTGCCACGCCGTATCTGCAAAACCCGCTGGAAATGGGCTGCGATGTGGTGTTCCATTCGGCCACCAAATATCTGTGCGGCCATTCCGATGTGCTGATGGGCGTGGTGGCGGTGAAAACCGAAGATTTGGCGCGCCAAATGCACAAAATGATGGTCAACACGGGCGGTGTGGCCGGACCGATGGACAGCGCGCTGGTGTTGCGCGGCATCAAAACGCTGGCTTTGCGTATGCAGCGGCATTGCGAAAATGCGCTGGAAATCGCCCGCCGCCTCGAAGCACATCCTGCGGTGGCGAAAGTGTTTTATCCCGGCCTGCCTTCACACGAACATTATGAACTGGCACAACGCCAAATGCCCAAAGGTGCGGGCGGGGTGGTGAGCATCTGGCTGAAAAACGACAGTCGGGAAGCGGCCGACAGCGTGATTAAAAACCTGAAAATGATTTATCTGGCATCAAGTCTGGGCGGGGTGGAAAGTCTGGTGAACCACTGCTATTCCCAGTCGCACAGCGGGGTGCCGCATGATGTAAAAACCGCACAGGGGATTAAGGTCGGCCTGCTGCGTTTTTCGGTGGGCGCGGAAGATGCAGACGATATTTACCGCGACATTGATCAGGCTTTGAATGCCGTGCTGCCCGCCGCCTGACCGGTGTACTTTGTATAGTAAAGATAGGCAGGCCGTCTGAAAACCGGGATAACCTGTTTTCAGACGGCCTGCGCATTGCCCGGCAGTGCGGTTCGTCGGAGAATGTCGGATTTAAAATCCGACCTACGCCGTATGAAACCGGCTTGATTCTTAGTGCGGACAGGGCGGAGGACGTTTCGTTCAAGGCGTTTGGCTCGGCAACCCGTAAATCAAGCAGTACGGCCGACAGTAAATAACCGTAGGTCGGATTGTTAAATCCGACTATTTCCTATTTTTATTTTTGGGAAAGCCGAGTGGGGTGGATAAAGTTTGCAGCGGGTCGGATTTCTAAACCCGTCCACCTGTTCATTCATGTCGTACTGCCGACAACAAACCGAAAATTGTAGAAAAACGTTTTGGGAAAAAACGAAGTGATGGATAAAACAGCAAGTCTGCGCGTGCAGCGTTGGGCGTTGGCCGCCTTGGCCGCATTGATAGCGTTGAGTTTGGCGTGGGAATGGTTTTTGGCACCGCTGCGGCCTGGCGGGTCTTGGCTGGCTTTGAAGGCCTTGCCGCTGTGTCTGGCTTTGGGCGGGGTAATGCAGGGCAAAATCTATACGTTTCAATGGTCGTGTATGCTGGTGTTGGCCTATTTTGCCGAGGCGGTGGTGCGGCTGTTCGATGCGGATACGGCCAGCCGCTGGTGTGCGGCGGCGGCCTTGGTGCTGAGTGCGGCATATTTTGCCGCCTGCCTGATGTTTGTGCGCGCCAAAAAGCGGGAGGCGGCCGGTGTTTGAACGGGAAAACGGCCGTTTGTGGCCGCTGGTGCTGCCTTTGCTGCTGATGGCCGTGGTGCCGTTTATGAGCAATCTGCGGGTGGGGCCGCTGAACAGTTTTTATCTGGAAAGCGGTGCGCTGGTGTTTGCGCTGCTGCTGACGGTATGCGCGGCGTGTACCGGCCGTCTGAAAAGCCGTCTGCCGCGTGCATCTTATTATTTTCTGGCTTTGGCGGGGTTTTGGTGGTTGCAGGCACGGCTGATGGATTTGGTGTATCCGGGGCAGAGCGATCAGGCGGTTTGGGCGTTTGTGATTCTGGCTTTGACGCTGTGGGCCTTGGCGGGCTGGGCGGCTGATGTCGGTCAGCAGAAAGTGGCTGATGTGCTGGCGGGTGTGCTGTTGGCAGGCGTGCTGCTGCAAACGTTGGTGGCGTGGGCACAGTTCGGCGGCTGGGCGGCGGATTTTGCCGGCATTTTGTCGTATCGCGGCAAAGAGATTGTCGGCCAGCTCGGCCAGCGCAATCATCTGGGGCATTATTTGATGTGGGGCGTGTTGGTCGCGGCTTATCTGTGGGCACGTCGTCTGCTGCCATGGTGGGCGGGTGCGGCAGCGGTGGTGTGGATTGCCGCTACGCTGGGTTTGGTCAATTCGCGTACCATTTTGCTGTATGTGGCGGCGGTGGGCGTGTTGGCGGTCTTGTGGCGGCTGATGGTGGGGCGCGACGGCAACCGTATGTTTGTGCTGACGCTGTTTTCGCTGGCTATGGTGGTGGCGGTGCAGCTCGGTTTGAATACGGTATTGGGCTGGCTGGGCGGCGCACCTGTGGAAACCGCATTGGCGCGGGTGGAAAACAGTTCGTTTGCCCTGTCGGCACGCGATTTGGAATGGCGCAAGGCTTGGCAGGTATTTTTGGCACGCCCGTTGTGGGGACACGGCTGGGGCAGTTTTTCTTTGCAGGGTTTTCTGGCGGGCGGCTATCCGGGCGGATTCAGTCCCTACGGTAACAGTGTTCTGTTTACCCACGCGCACAATATCGTGCTGCAATTGCTGGCCGAAATGGGTTTGGCGGGAACGCTGCTGGTCATGGGCGGTGCGTTGTGGGCGGTGCGGCCGTTTTTCAGACGGCCTTTTGCTTCGTCCGCCCTGCTGCCGCTGATGCTGATGACCGTCAGCCTGTGCCACAGTCTGCTGGAATATCCGTTGTGGTATCTCTATTTTTTGGTACCGTTTGCCGTGATGATGGGCAGCGTGCCGCAACAGGAGGGGCAAACCGCTGCGCCGCGTCTGCTGCAATGGGCAGTAGCGGCGGCGGCTGTGGTACTGATGGCGGGGATTTTCCGTTTGGGTACGGTGTACCGCGATTTAACGGCGTTCGACAGTCGGGTGAAAAATGAAAGCAGTGCCGAAGTGTCCCGCAAAATCGAAGGCCTGCGCCGGATTGCCGCAACCGAGCCGCTGCTGGCCTATTATGCCGATCTGGCATTGACCCGCCGTGCATCGCCCGCCGATCCGGTTCTGTCGCCGTGGGCGATAGAAGCCGCAGACAGGGCATTGCGTTACCGCCCTTATGCCACCGCCTACCAATGGGGTTTGTACCGATACCGTCTGGGCGGGAGGGAAACGGCGCAACAGTGGCTGGTACAGATATACCGCTACTATCCCAATATGCTGTCGTATTATGCCGGACAAATTCGGACATCTCCTTATTTTTCAGATCTTTATCCTGAACTGTTCCAAGCCTGCGAAGCCTACCGTGCCCGCAATGCCAAAGCCAAAAAATGCCCCGCTCCGCCGCTCTGAGTGTGCGAATGTTAAGCCGTTTACATTCATGCAAAAAAGCGCAAAAGCGGAAGGAGATATGTTGTAGAAAACAAAGTACCGTGTGTAAAGTACCGTATGTTAAGACAGCCGCCGAGTATCCGTGCGGCGGCAACCGTATTTCAGCAAAGGAAAAAACATGAGCCGCGTATTATTGGTAGATGACGATACCGATTTGACCGAACTGCTTACCGAATACCTGACTGCCGAAGGCTTGGAGGTCAGCAGCGTACCCGACGGCGAGGCCGGTGTGAACGAAATCCTCGGCGGCCAATACGATGTTGTGGTACTCGATTCCATGATGCCGAAAATGAACGGTCTGGAAGTACTCAAAAGTGTACGCGCACAAAGCAGCATTCCGGTGATTATGCTGACTGCCAAAGGCGACGATATCGACCGCATTATCGGCTTGGAAATGGGTGCCGACGACTATGTGCCCAAACCCTGCACCCCGCGCGAACTGCTGGCGCGCATCAATGCCATTCTGCGCCGTGCGCAAAATGCGGGCGAGCAGAACAGCGCGCCCAACAGCATTTCGGTCAGCAATGTTACCCTGTATCCGGCCAAGCGCCAGGCCACCATCGGTGAAGCACCGTTGGAGCTGACCAGCACCGAATTCAATCTGCTTGAAGTGCTGATGCGCCATGCGGGTCAGGTGGTCAGCAAAGAAACCCTGTCGATTGAGGCACTCGACCGCAAACTGGCAAAATTCGACCGCAGCATCGATGTGCATATTTCCAGTATCCGCCACAAATTGGGCGACGCTTCCCTGATTCAAACCGTACGCGGTTTGGGCTATCTGTTTGTGAAAAACTGATTCTCAGCCCGTTATGAAATTGTTCCAACGCATCTTCGCCACGTTTTGCGCCGTCATTATCTGCGCCATATTCGTGGCGAGTTTTTCTTTCCGGCTGGTACAGGACAAAATTGCGGAAAACCGCTTCGAGCAGCAGCGTGCATTGGAAACCACGCTGTTGCGTAATGCTGTGGCCGCTTTCAACAGCCGGGGAGAGCTGGGGGTGCGCGAACTCTTACAGCAGTGGCAGGAACGTCCCGAATCGAACAACGTTCTGGTGATTGCCGGGGACGACAGGCAGGATATTTTCGAGCGCCCCGTCGATCCTGCCCGAATCGAACTGGCGTACGCATTGGCAGTTAAAGAACCCAGTTCGCAATACGCCCATCTGGAATTCGACCGTTTCGGTCAGGAGTATCTGTTTTTTATCCGTAATTGGGACAAAAAAGATCTGGTACCTCAGAGCAGCCCGCTGTTCATTCCCGGCCTGCCGGTGCCGCGTGTATGGCAGGAAATTCTCATTTTGGGCTTTATTGTGGTTGTCGGGCTGCTGCTGGCCTATATTCTGGCCAACAACATTGCCAAACCGATCCGTATCCTCGGCCGGGGCATGAACCGGCTGGCAGCCGGTGAACTGGATACCCGCATCGCGCAGCATATGGACGACCGCGACGACGAATTGTCCCAACTGGCCGGACAGTTCGACAAAATGGCGCAGCAGCTGCAAAACCTGGTGGCCAAAGAGCGGCATCTGTTGCACCACGTTTCCCATGAAATGCGTTCGCCTTTGGCACGGATGCAGGCCATACTCGGCCTGATTCAGGCGCAGCCGCAGAAACAGGAGCAATACCTGCAGCGTCTGGAAAACGAGCTGGTGCGCATGGATACGCTGGTAGGCGAGCTGCTGACGCTTTCGCGGCTGGAAACTGCCAATGTACAGCTGGAAAAAGAAAACCTCAAACTGGTGCCTTTCTTGCAGAATCTGGTAGAGGACTGCCAGACTGTGGCGCAGCGCAACGGGCAGACTTTATCCTTGACGCTGGACAAAGTACCGGAAGATATGACGGTTCAAGCCAATGAAAGCTACCTGTACCGTGCTTTCGACAATGTTATCCGCAATGCGATGAATTACAGCCCGCAAGGAAGTGAAATCGGCGTTGTTCTGCGTCAGACGGCCAAAAACTGGCAGATCGACATCACGGATAACGGCCCCGGTGTGGACGAGCAGCAGCTGCCTCATATTTTTACCGCTTTCTACCGTGCCGACAGCAGTGCCAACAAACCCGGCACCGGGTTGGGATTGGCGCTGGCCAAACACATCATCGACCAGCACCAGGGAAAAATCATTGCCGAAAACGTCAGCCCCAACGGCCTGAAAATGACGTTCTGCCTGCCGAAAAAAGCAGTCAAACCCGCTGCCTGAGGCCGTCTGAAAACGGCAGTGCGGTGCACTGGTCAAATCAGACAAGCGTCATCAATAAAAAACCATGCAGCCCATATAAAATCGCCGATGATACAGCCCACAGCATATCAGCAAGCGATGGTGAGAGTGTAAACAGCACGCCAGCTGATAAGTTAATCGGTACAATCACTATGCCAAATAAGCCAATGGCAAATAAATTCACCTTATTGATTTACGGAAATCAGTCTCCGGGTGTATGTTTCCGCCCCGATATTGCTGTTTCTCTCCGATATTGAAGCGGTTTACCGGGCGGCTTCCGCAGTAACTTTGCCCACAGAAGTAGAAAGATCCGCTTGCCGGCCATCATAGCAAGGCCGTCTGAAAACGTTTTTGATGCGGTTTTCAGACGGCCTTTTTTCTCAATGTTTCCTCAACGTTTGAGGATATAGCGGCGCACAGCGGCGTTGTGTTCGTCAAGCGTGCGGCTGAACTGGCTTTTGCCGGTACTGTCCATTCTGGAAACGAAATACAGATAGTCGGCATTGGCCGGGTGGGCGGCGGCTTCCAGCGCGGCGCGGCCGGGCAGGGCGATGGGGGTGGGCGGCAGGCCGGCGCGGGTGTAGGTGTTGTACGGGGTGTCGCGGCGCAGGTCGGCTTTGCGGATCCGTCCCTGATAGCTGCTGCCCATGCCGTAAATCACGGTCGGGTCGGTTTGCAGGCGCATACCGATTTTGAGGCGGTTGGCGAAAACGGCCGAGACCAGACGGCGGTCGTCGGGGTGGGCGGTTTCTTTTTCAATGATGCTGGCCATAATCAGCAGCTCGTAGGGCGTTTGATAGGGCAGGCCGCTTTGGCGGTCGTCCCAGGCTTCTTTGAGGTTGCGTTGCAGTTTGCGGTAGGCCAGACGGTATACCTGCAAATCGCTCGCGCCGGTGTCGATTTCGTAGCTGTCGGGGGCAAACAGGCCTTCGGGGTGCTGGCTGCCGGTTTGCGGATCGACGGCGGCCAGCAGTTTTTCATCGGACCAGCCGAGCGTATCGTGGCGCAGGTCGGCGGTTTCGTCGATGATGCGGCGCATTTGGGCAAAACGCATACCCTCGATAATGCGCACGGTAACGGTATCGGGGCGGCCGGATTTCAGACGGCGGAGAATATCCCAGCTCGAAACTTCTGGCGGCAGACGGTAATTGCCGCTGCGCAGGCGGTTTTGAATACCCGTCAGGTATGCGCCCGCTACCAGCACATAGCGGCTGTAAACCGCATCCTGCTCTGCCAGCTGGCGGCTCACACCCGATATGCCTTGCCCTTTTTCCACTTTCAGGCGCACGGCCTGACCGTTATTTTTGGGCAGGAACAGCAGCAGCGCGAATAGCGCGGCGGCAGTCAGTATCAGGATCAGAAACAGGGAAAACAGTTTTTTCATGCGGCAGGGTTCGCGGCTATAATCGAGGCCGCAGTATAAAAGCAGCCCCGAGCTTTTGCCAGTCTTTTACACGGCCGTTTCAGGCCGTCTGAAAACGGGTGGGCGGCAGCGGGGCAGTATGAAAGGCAACAGATGGATCAATGGCAAAACGGCCGCTGGTCGGGCGCGCGGCAGGCGGTATCGCCCAACTGCGAACCGCGTCCAGCAGGGGAAACGGTGGATTTGGTAGTGCTGCACAATATTTCGCTGCCGCCGTTCGAATACGGTACGGGTGCGGTGGAGCAGCTGTTTACCAATTGTCTCGATGCGGCGGCGCACCCGTTTTTCGGCGCGGTGGCCGATTTGCGCGTTTCCAGCCATTTTTTGATTGCGCGCACGGGGGAAACCGTCCAGTTCGTTTCCTGCGACGATATAGCGTATCACGCGGGCGTGTCGCAGTTTGAGGGGCGGGAAAAATGCAACCGCTTTTCAGTCGGCATCGAACTGGAAGGCTGCGATTTCGAACCGTTTGAAGCAGCACAGTATGCCGCATTGACGCGTCTGCTCGATGCCCTGATGTGCCGGTATCCGATCCGCGCGCTGACCGGCCATCAGGACATTGCCCCCGGCCGCAAAAGCGACCCCGGTCATTTTTTCGACTGGCACCGGCTGTCTGCCTATCCGGTCAAGCGTTAAAGCGGGCGGCAGGCTGCCAGTGCGGCCAAATTTGGTTATAATCGCCCTGAAACAATAATTACCGACAACGACACACGGACTTTCTATGGATAATAACGTACTGCTGATTGTGGTTCTGTGCCTGGCAGTGATTTTGGCTGTGATGGCTTTCAATATGTATCAAGAGCACCAATACCGCAAAAAAATGCGCGAGCAGTTCGGCCATTCCGACCAAGACGCGCTTTTGGGCAGTAAAACCGAGTCGGTGCGCGACGGCAAAAAACACGGCAAACAGAATGAACCGCTGAAAGTGCGCCGCGAACATGATCTGTCGCAAAGCGAACCGGTTGCTGCCGTCCCGCTGCGCCAAGAGCCGCCGGTGCCGTCTGAAACCGCAGCTGCGGCGCAGGTGTCTCAGGAGCAGGTGCCCGCTGCGGCCGGTCTGTTCGATATGCCAAGCACGGCCGGTGATGCCGCCCCTGCCGAAGCGGTGCTGCAAACGGCAAGCGAAGCGGCCGAAGCGGCATTTACTTTTGAAACCGTACCCGCGCCCGTGCATTCGCAAACCGTCAAACGCGGCAAGCAGAAACTGCTGCTGGATTTGGACGATATGGCCAAGCAGGAGCTGCCGTGGTTCGACCCGCGTTTCGACTATCTGGCCTACGTTTCTTTAAGCGAACCGCAGGAATTGCACGCACTGCCGCGCCTTTCCGGCCGCCACCGTTTCCAAATCGCAGGCTGCACCATGGACAACCGCTGGCAGATTGCCGAACCGATTCCCAGCGTGTACTACCAAGGTTTCATTATCGGTTTGCAGGCCGTATCGCGCAGCGGTTTGGCCGCGACACAAGATTTGGAAAACTTCGGCGCGCAGGCCAATGCCTTTGCCGAAAAACTCGATGCGGGGCTGAGTCTGACCGATGTGGCGGCGTTTCTCGACATCGCGCGCCCGCTGGACGAAGTCTGCGCCCGCGTCGACCAGACCATCGCCATTCATCTGGTGTCGCGCACCGATGTCAGCGGAACCGAATTGCGCGCTTCTTTGGAACGTCTCGGCTTCGAGCTGGGGCATGACGGCGCGTTCCACCTGCCCAATGAGCAGGGCGAGCCGCTGTTCAGCGTGGTTTCCATCGACAACAGTGCGTTTACCGCCGGTCTGCTGGCCAGTCAGGCGTACCGCGGTTTCAGTATGCTCTTCGATATTCCGCATGTGCCGGCCGGCGAGAAAACCTTCAACCGCTTTATGGACTTGGCCGTGCGCCTGTCGAGCGAACTGGGCTTGGATCTGGTCAACGATAAATTGGAAGAATTGTCTACCGAGTGGCTGAAAGACGTGCGCCGCTATGTTCTGGCGCGTCAGGATGAAATGCAGAAAATCGGCGTTTCCCCGGGCGGGGAGCTGGCCAAACGCCTGTTCTCCTGACACAACGCCGCACATCACGGGCGCAGGCGGACGGCCGCGCCCGTTTTTTATGCTGTTTTTCCGTCTGCCCCGTTGGGTTCGGCGGCCGAATTTTACGGCCGATACCGAACCGCTGCCCGAACCGGCCGGTGCAGACGGCTGCCCGAATTTGACTATCCTGTTTTCAGACGGCCTGTTCAGTCCGGAAGGCCGTCTGAAAACGCCACCCATTGATTATCCGCCATGAACCCGAACGAACGAATCCGCGAATTGACCGAACGGCTCAACCGTTACGCCTACGAATACCACACGCTCGACGCGCCCACGATTTCCGATGCCGAATACGACCGGCTTTACCGCGAACTGGAAGCGCTCGAAGCCGCACACCCGCAACTGAAACTGCCCGACAGTCCCACCCTGCGCGTAGGCGGCGCGCCGTTAGACGGTTTCGAGAGCGTGCGCCACGAAGTGCCGATGCTGTCGCTGTCCAATGCCTTTTCGCCGCAGGATGCAGACGGCGTGTTCAACCATGCCGAGATGCTGGCATTTGACGAGCGCGTGCGCGGCGGTTTGGACGGCAGGCAGCCCGAATATGTGATTGAACCGAAATTCGACGGGCTGGCCGTCAGCCTGCTGTATGGAAACGGCGTTTTGCTGCGCGCGGCCACGCGCGGCGACGGTGCAGTGGGCGAAGATGTCACGCTGAACGTGAAAACCATTGCGGGCGTGCCGCTGCGGCTGTACGGTGCGGAGATACCCGATATGATCGAAGTGCGCGGCGAAGTGCTGATGCTCAAAGCCGATTTCGCGGCATTGAACCAACGTCAGGAGGCGGCCGGGCAAAAGCTGTTTGCCAATCCGCGCAACGCTGCCGCAGGCAGCCTGCGCCAATTGGATTCGCGCATCACGGCGCAACGCAAACTGCACTTTTTCGCCTACGGCATCGCGCGCCAAGAGGGCGGCTTGGCCGCGCAAGAGCATATTCAAGAATTGGCTTATTTGCGTGAGTTGGGATTCAGCCTGCCGTACGGCCATTTCGGCTGTTTTAAAAATATCGGCGAAGTTTTGGATTTTTATGAACAAATGCTGCAAAAACGCCCCGAACTGCCGTATGAAATCGACGGTATGGTGGTGAAAGTGAACCGTCTGGCCGAGCAGCGCGAGTTGGGCTTTATTTCGCGCGCGCCGCGTTGGGCGGTGGCGCACAAATTCCCTGCCGAAGAAGCCTTAACCGTGGTGGAAGCGATTGACGTGCAGGTGGGGCGTACCGGCGCGGTAACGCCTGTTGCCCGCCTGCAACCCGTGTTTGTCGGCGGCGTAACCGTAACCAATGCCACGCTGCACAACGAGGGCGAGGCGCAGCGCAAAGATGTGCGCGTGGGCGATACGGTGGTGGTACGCCGTGCGGGCGACGTGATTCCCGAAGTGGTGCGCGTGGTGTTGGAACGCCGCCCGATGCGTGAGACCGCCGCAAATGTTTCAGACGGCATTCAGGGCGATATGTTTGCCGCTTTGGCCGAAAGGCCGTCTGAATCGGAACAGGCTGCCGAACCCGTTTACCCGCGCTACCGCCTGCCCGAACACTGCCCGATTTGCGGCAGCCGCATCGAGCGCGAAGAGGGCGAAGCAGTGGCGCGCTGCAGCGGCGGTATGCTGTGCCGCGCCCAGCGCGCGCAGGGACTGATTCATTTTGCCTCACGCAAAGCGATGGACATCGAAGGCTTGGGGCAGCGGCAGATTGAACTCTTGGTGGCGCAGGATTTGGTAACCCGCTTTGCCGATTTGTACCGTCTCGATATTCCGACCCTGCAACAGATGAAAGAGCAGGCCGATCAGGCGGGAAAAACGGACGAAACGGCAGACGGCGCGTTTTCAGACGGCCTCAAAGCGGCAAAAAAACAGCCGCCCGTGAAATGGGCGCAAAATATTCTGGCAGGGATTGAAGCGAGCAAACAGCCCGAATTGGCGCGTTTTCTGTTTGCGCTGGGCATACGCCATGTCGGCGAGCGCACCGCCAAATCGCTGGCGCAGGCATTCGGCACGCTGGACAGAGTGCGCCGCGCGCCCGAACCGCTGCTGGCCTGCCTGCCCGACATCGGCAGTGTGGTGGCGCAGTCTGTGGCCGGTTTTTTTGCCCAAAGCGCGCAGCAGGAGATGATAGACGGCCTGCTCGCCGCCGGTGTGGTGCCGCAGGAGCAGCCCGTTACCCTGCCGCTTGCCCGCTATGCCGAACCCGCCAAATGGCTGGCCCGCCTGCCGGATTTCAAAATCAGCGAAAAGCGCGCGGCCGCCTTGTGGGAATTGGCCGGACAGAGCATCGCCGGATTGTTGGCAGATAACGCGCTGGCGGCCGAATGGCAGCAGTGGCGCAGCCTGCCGCACAACCGCCGCCTGCTGCTGGATATAGAGGCCTTTTTACGGGAAATGCCGTCTGAAAACGCCGCCCTGCCCGAAAATACCGGCATGTGTGCCGCTGCGGGCAAAACCTTTGTGCTGACCGGCACGCTGCCCACGCTCAAACGCGATGAAGCGCAGGCCATGATTGAAGCGGCGGGCGGCAGGGTGTCCGGCAGCGTATCGAAAAAAACCGACTATGTCGTGGCGGGCGAAGCGGCGGGGAGCAAGCTGGAAAAAGCGCAGGCTTTGGGCGTGGCCGTGCTGGACGAGGCGCAGCTGAAAATACTGCTGGCAGAGGCCGTCTGAAAAGACCGTTTCCCCGAGTAAACACAATTGAGAATATTTTTCTTTTTATCCCCCAGGCGGATACAATACAGGATTTCCAAAGGAGCCGTCCGATATGATCAAACCGATTCAAAAAGCCGTTTTTCCCGTTGCCGGTATGGGTACGCGCTTTCTGCCCGCCACCAAAGCCAGCCCGAAAGAGATGCTGCCGGTGGTCGATAAACCGCTGATTCAGTATGCTGTAGAGGAAGCTGTGGCCGCGGGCTGCACCGAAATGGTGTTCGTTACCGGGCGCAACAAGCGCAGCATCGAAGACCATTTCGACAAAGCCTACGAGCTGGAAACCGAGCTGGAACAGCGCAATAAAGAGAAATTATTGGCGCATGTGCGCGATATTCTGCCTGCGGGCATTACCTGCCTGTATATCCGCCAGGCCGAAGCCTTGGGCTTGGGTCATGCCGTTTTGTGCGCCCGTGCCGCCGTGGGCGACAATCCGTTTGCCGTCATTCTGGCCGACGATTTAATCGATGCCCCGCAGGGCGCGCTCAAACAGATGGTGGATATTTACCACCAAACGGGCAACAGCATTTTGGGCGTGGAAACCGTCGATCCGTCGCAAACCGGCTCCTACGGCATCGTGGAAGTCGAAAACCTGAAAAGCTACCGGCGCATCATCAATATTGTCGAGAAACCCAAGCCCGAAGAAGCCCCGTCGAATCTGGCCGTAGTCGGCCGCTATATTCTCACGCCGCGCATTTTCGACCTGCTGAAAGACCTGCCGCGCGGTGCGGGCAACGAAATCCAGCTGACCGACGGCATCGCCCGCCTGCTCGACCACGAATTTGTACTGGCACACGCCTTCGACGGCACACGCTACGACTGCGGCAGCAAACTGGGCTATCTCGAAGCCACCGTGGCCTACGGCCTGAAACACCCCGAAACCGGCGCGGCTTTCCGCGAACTGTTGCAGCAATATATCCGCTGAACCGCTTTGGGCTGAAAAACATTCCGGCATTTCGGCCCGTCATATATCAGGCCGTCTGAAAACACCGCGCAGGCCGTTTTCAGACGGCCTTTTTTGCCGCAGGCAGGTTTACAGCGCGGCGGAAATTTGGTAATAAATCGGTAACTTACCCGTCATAAAATCAACCGCAGGTCAATTGAAGCAGGAAAGAGAGGCAAAAAATGAACCATATTTACCGAACCGTATTCAACCGGGCAACGCAAACTTGGACGGCTGTGGCCGAATACGCCCGCGCGGGCGGCAAGGGCGGCATCGCCCCCCCCCCCCGGCTGAAACTGACGGCTCTGCTGCTGATGCTGGCCGGTTCGGGCAGTGTGTTTGCCGATGAGACGGTACCGCCTGATGCGGCGGTGGTGCATACCGTAGACAGCGTTCAAATCAAGCACACCGATCCTGCCAAAAGCATCACTTTATCGGCAGACGGCCTGGATAATGCCGATAACCGCATCAGACGGCTTGCCGCAGGCGAGCAGGCAACCGATGCCGTCAACCTCGCCCAGCTCCAAGCGGTAGAAGCCAAAGCCGACCGTACCGGTTATGTCCATGTCAATACCGGCGATGCCAATCAGGCAGAGGGCAACGAACAGACCAACGAAGGCACCATCGATGCCAAAGGCGGCGCACGCGCATTGGGCGCAGTCGCGGCCGGAAGCGGC
Organism: Neisseria leonii; assembly: GCF_028776105.2. Classification (NCBI taxonomy): domain Bacteria; kingdom Pseudomonadati; phylum Pseudomonadota; class Betaproteobacteria; order Neisseriales; family Neisseriaceae; genus Neisseria; species Neisseria leonii. Next base: position 285,526 of record NZ_CP145606.1, read on the forward strand.
GAAGGCCTACGGCAAATACGGTATTTCTATCGGCGAGGCAAGCGTGGTGGCGACAGGGGCAGAGGAAGTGCTGCTGCTGCGGCAGATCTGGCAAACACGCCATTGCCATCGGCTATAAGGCCAATGCGTATAACGTATCCAACTCGTCGCCCGACCTGCCCAATGCCGCAGCGGGTATTGCCATCGGTGCGAATGCGGTTGCCTCGCAAAATGCCGTACATATCGGCAATGTAACCAATACACGGGCAATCCAGCTCAGGAAATGGCAGTACAACAACCGGCGCGGTTCGACCACTGTCGGAGCCGAATCGATAATGGTGCTGTATCTGGCAAGTATTTCGGCAGCGGCAGCAAAATTACCGCCGGAGAAGCCGAAGTGGGCAGTTTCGAGATCTTCGGCAGAAGAATTCCCGGTGTGCGTACGCAGGGAACGGCCAGCACGGTGGTCGGCGCATACAATACGGTGATTGCTAACAATAAGGATAAAGAGTGGGACGGCGTGGCCAACCATATTTCCGGTGCGGCCAATAAAATTACCGACAGTAACGGCGCGCTGATTGTCGGATCGGGCAACCAGATCAACAATGCCTATCGGGACGAGCAGTTTACGATGGGAGATGCTTCGGCCATCGTGGCGGGTAATCTTGATGTTTTGCGCGGCAAAGAACTGGGCTCGGTCGGCATTATCGGCGGCGGCAATCTGGCCGAAAACGTTATCCGCTCCCAAGTCATCGGTGTGGGCAATACGCTGAGAGGCAGCGATGCGGCCGGCCGCATCGAGCGCAACGCGGTAACCGGCTATAAAAATACCGTTACCGATGTGAACAATACCTTTACCGCAGGCAGTGAAAATACGGTCAACAACACCAATGACCTCGTTTTAATGGGCAACGACAATAAGCTCAATCAGATTACCGGCGCGCAGATTCTGGGCAGCAATACCGCCGTTTCAGACGGCCTGAGCAATATCACGGCCATCGGTAAAGCCGCAGCAGTCAGCCAGAGCAACAGCATCGCCCTCGGTGCGGGTTCAACCGCAACCCGTGAGGCCACAGCCGTCAGCCAAGCTACGGTAAACGGCATTACTTATGGCGGTTTTGCCGGACAGGGCAAGGCGGAGTCGGGCGTGCTGGCCGTCGGTAAAGCGGGCGGCGAGCGGCAGATTATCCATGTGGCCGCCGGCGAAATTTCCAAAACGTCCACCGATGCCGTCAACGGCAGCCAGCTGTATCTGGTGGCGGAAAAACTGGCGGCAGAAATCAAAAAAGGAGCGGGCGGCAGCGGAGGCGGTGCGGCCAGTGTGGTGGCACCGGGTTCGGGCATAGCCGTCAGCTCCGACACGCAAAACGGGACCACAACCTACACTGTATCGGCCAAAACCGACGGCACGACTGTCAAAGTTGATGACAAGGGCAATATTGCAGCTGTTACCGGCGAATTGACTGCCAATTCAGACGGCAAAGTCAACACACCTGTCGCTCCGAATGCCTTGGCAACGGCCGGCGATGTGGCGAAAGCCATCAACAACTCAGGTTGGAACTTGGCAGCGGACGGCAAAGACGGCAAAGAGCTGATTAACCCGTCCGACACCGTAACCTTTAAGGCAGGCGACAACCTGACTGTCAGCCGTACAGGCAGCGAAATCACTTATGCCACCAAGCGTGATGTGAACTTCGACAGCGTAACTTTCGGCAACAACGGCCCGAAAATCAGCAACGACGGCGGTCATATTAAAGTGGGCAGTACTAATGGTCAGCCGGTTAAGATTACCAATGTCCAAGCCGGTACGGCAGACAACGATGCGGTCAATGTCAGCCAGCTGAAAGCGGCTGTTGCGGCAGCCAAAACCGGAGTCAAAGCAGGTAAGAACGTAACCGTCCGAGAAGAGAACGGTGTTTACACCATCAATGCTTGGGATACCACTGCGACAGGTTCCGAAGCGGTTACTGTTACACCTACCATCAATAATGAAGAGAAAACTCGTTCTTATGCAATTGATTTGTCTTCTACAACCAAAGCAGATATCAAAAAAGGCGTGGATGCCAAAGATAAGGTGGATAACCAAGGCATCACATTTGTCGGCGACAGTGGCGGCAATGTAACCCGAAAATTGGGCGAAACCGTCAATGTCAAAGGTAATGCCGCAGATGCCGCCGGCCTGACCGACGGCAATATCGGCGTGGTAGCCAACGGTACCGATACCCTGACCGTGAAACTGAATAAAGATGTGAACCTGACCGATTCAGGATCGTTGGCCGTGGGCGGCAGCAAGCTGACCAATAACCGCTTGACCGTAGGCGGCAACCATCCTGTCAGCATAGACGGCGATAAAGGCACCATCGGCGGTTTGACCAATAAAACCTTTGATCCGAACAATTTCACATCAGGCCAGGCCGCGACCGAAGACCAGTTGAAAGCAGTTTACGATGCGGCCAGCCGGGCAGGCGGAGGCGGTTGGCATATTCAAGCCAACGGTGATGCTGCCGATTTTGTCGCACCGGGCAGTACCGTGCAGTTTTTGGACGGTAAAAACATCGCCATTACCCGTAACGGCAGCCATATTACGGTGGCCACCAAAGACGATGTTTCATTCAACAGTGTTACCGCCAAAAATATCCATGCGGATACGGGCAAAATCGGTTCGGTTACCCTCAATGCAGACGGCATTACTGTCGGCGGCGGTGCCAACCCCGTGAGTTTGACGGGAAGCGGTCTGAACAACGGCGGCAACCGCATCACCAATGTGGCGGCGGGTGTGGCGGATACCGATGCGGTGAATGTCGGCCAGCTCAGACAGCTGGGCGGCGATATAAACCGTGTGGCGAAGAAAGCCTATGCCGGGGTGGCCGGGGCGATGGCGCAAAGTGCCATTCCCCAGGTTACCCGTGCGGGAGCGAACGGTGTGGGCATCGGCGGCGGTTATTACGGCGGCCGCTCTGCGGTGGCTGTCGGTATGTCGTCGATGAGCGACAGCGGCAATTGGATTGTCAAAGGTACGGTATCGGCCAACAGCAGCGGCCGTATCGGTGCCAGCACGGGTGCGCTGTATCAGTGGTAAGCCGTTGCCGGTCAGGCAGAAGCAGGGCGGTTGCCCTGCTTTTATTGTTCTGGGCATGGCTGACGATACGGCAGCATCGGCGGCAAAAAAAGTCCGCGCCGAAGTACTGTCGGCCGAAATGTCCGGTTATTTGGCCGACCTGCGTCCCGCCACCCAAGGCCGTGCCGCTTTTAAAAAATATGCCGATGCACGTTGCCGCATATCGGCGGTTTGGGTTAGTGCACAGTCATATTCAGACGGCTTGCGGAGGCGGGGTTTACAAATCTGATATTTTCTTAATATAATGATAACAATTATCATTTTTTAAGAAAAGTAAATGATCCGTATGGTGAAATTGATTGCATTCGCGCTGATGGCCGTTTTACCGTTTTGCGACCGTTTGTCTGCTGCGCCGCTGCCGCAGGGCAGGGCAGCCCGTCTGCCCGAAGTGGTGGTTTACGGCCGGCCGACGGTTGCGCTCTCTTCGGTCAGAACCGTCGGGAAGGGCGAAATCGGACGGCTGGCGGGGGAGAACGGCAATGTGTCCGATTATCTGCGCGGCCACCCGAATATCCGTTACGAAGAAAGCGACCGCGACGGTTTCAGGCAGGGCGAAATCCGGCCCGAGGCTGTCTTAATCAACGGCGCGCCGTCGGATCAGACGGCCTATCTGGTCGATAATGTCAATGTGAACAATGATTTGACTGTTGATGGCGAGCTGTTTGACGGTTCGGTTCAGGTGGTGCCGGGCATCAGCCACCGGCAGGGCTATTTTTTTGATGCCAATCTGCTGTCGGGCGTGGCGGTGCACGATAAAAATATTTCCGCCGCTTTGGGCGGTTTCGGCGGCGGTGCGGTGGTGGCGAAAACCAAACGTTACGGCGGGCGCGACCGGTGGGATATGCGCTACCGCACTACGCGTTCGGCATGGACGGAATTTTATGCCGACAGTACGGCGGCATCTCTGCTGAAACGTGCCGTACCGGTGGGCAGTGAGGCGGTGTTCCAGCCCGAGTTCCGCAAACAGACATTCGGCATCGGTGTGGAAAAGCGTTTGGGCGAGAACATCGGTTTGGCGGCGGGTTTCAGCCGTCGGACGTCGGATATTGCGCAGCACCGCATCACGGGCAGCAACGGCCGGTCGGATAGGCAGAAACACACCCGCCGGTCGGACAATGCGCTGGTCAATCTCGATTGGGCGGCAGCAGATCGCCACAGGATAGAGCTCGGCCTGCGTTATTCGGATTACCGTGAGGGTAAATTTTACGCCGGGAATCTCAATAACAATCTGACCGATTCGCAGACGGCCTACGGTGCCACGCTGGCTTCGATCTATACTTCTGATTCGGGTGTCCTGACTCATACGCTGGCTTACGATGTGTTCCGCAACGGGCGGCGGTCGAATGCGGCAACGGCGGAAATCGTCAATGTGCTGAATGAAGATGACGATTCGGTTTGGGATTATGAAAAAGGCGGCTACGGCAACAGCCGTCTGAAACAGAAGAATATCCACTACTCTTTCGACTACGCGCCCAATCCGTTCCGCACCGGTGTGTGGGAACATGCCGTTTCGCTGGGCGGGCTGTACCAGCACACGGATTACGCTTTCCGGCGCGATCAAGATGTCTATTCCCTGTACCGCAGCGAATATCTCGACGGTTCGCCGACTTTTGAAATGCCGAAACAGCTTTTTGCCCGACAGGGCAGTGTCAAGACGCATTACGGAAATGCCGCGCTGTATCTGGAAGACTTGATCCGTGCCGGAAAATGGGAGTGGCGGCCGGGATTGCGTCTGGAACGCGATGATTATCTGAAAAACACCAATATCGCCCCCCGCTTTACCGTGCGTTACAGCCCGTTTGAGCAGACCCGTCTGACATTCGGCCGGAACCGTTATTACGGCCGATCGTTTTCGGCTCTGAAACTTTCGGACGAAATCCTCAAATTAAACGGCAGTCCCGACGAACGTTACGGGGGATTGGGCCGTCTGAACAGCCCGTATACCGATGAGACGACTTTCGGCGTGGCACAGGCCGTCGGCGGCTGGCGTGTCGCGGCAAATTATATCCGCCGCCAAAACCGGCAGAGTATCGGTCTGGTCAAAGAGCAGGTCGGCGAGAAACCGAACGGAGATCCGCTGCTGCGTCAATATTATCGGAACCGGCCGTCATACGGCAGCCGGATTTATACGCTGGAAATCAGGCGGGCCGAACCTTGGCGGTGGGGCATGGCGGAGTGGAGCGCCGGCTTGGCCTTGGATTGGCTGGATATGCAGAACATACGCGCCGCCGATGCGGATACGCCGGTTTATTTGGACGGAAAATTGACAACAAAAGGCCGCATGGCGGCCAAAGCCAACAGCGGCAGGGAAAACTGGACGGCGCGTTTGGCTCTGGACATGGCACTTCCCGCCTACGGTCTGACGTGGACAAACCGGCTGTATGCCAAAGCACCGGTCAGACAGTATGAAAAACGGCCTGACGGCATCAACCGGTTGGACGCTTATGACAGCTATGATTACGGACGGCATATGCAGTGGGACAGCAGCCTGCGCTGGCAGCCGGCCTTATCCGGCGGCCACCGGCCGTACATCAAACTGGACTTGGTCAATGTGCTGAACCGCAAGCGTCAAATCCGTACCTACCGTGCCGTTGCGGGCGAATACGGTATTTATACCCCGGGCAGACAGTTCTGGCTCGAATTGGGCTACGCATTTTAATGCAGGCGGGAGGCCGTCTGAAAACCGCATGGCGGCCGTATCATGCAGCCGCCGTGTTTGGCAGGCGGCATTCCGGTGGTAAAAAAAGCAAAACCCTCTTGCAGTCAAGAGGGTTAATCCGTATGGTGGTGCCCAGGAGAAGACTCGAACTTCCACACCCGTGAGGATACTAGCACCTGAAGCTAGCGCGTCTACCAATTCCGCCACCTGGGCTTTGCGTTAATCTCTGCTTTGCGGTACAGTGTCAGCCGTTGCAGAAGTCGGGTATTATATATCTTAACGAATGAATGTCAATTATTAAAATGCAAAAAAAATCTAAATCATTAAGTTTGCGCGAAAAAGACCCTTTTTTGGCGCGTGAGCGTACCCGTTACGAAACGCCGCTGCCCAGCCGCGAATGGGTTATCGAGCTGTTGGAGCGTGAGGGCGTGCCGGTGGCCGTGTCCGATTTGGCGGAGAAACTGTCCATCGGCAGCGGGGAGTACGAATTTTTCGAACGCCGTCTGAAAGCGATGGCGCGCGACGGACAGATTCTGATTAACCGCCGAGGAGCGGTGTGTGCGGCCGATAAGCTGGAATTGGTCAAATGCCGTGTGGAGGCGCATAAAGACGGCTTCGGTTTTGCCGTGCCGGTAAACAAACAGCCCAAGCAGGGCGATTTTGTACTGTACGAGCGGCAGATGCGCGGCCTGATGCACGGCGATATTGTTACTGTCCGCCCTGCGGGAACCGACCGGCGCGGCCGCCGCGAAGGGCAGGTGTTGGACGTGATCGAACGGGCGCAGACCGATGTGGTCGGCCGTTTCTATGTCGAACGCGGTGTGGCGATTCTGTTGCCGGAAGACAAGCGGCTCACGCAGGCGGTTTTACTCGAACCCGAATCGGTGGCTGCATTCAAGCCGAAAAGCGGGCAGGTGGTTTCGGCACAGATTGAAAGTTACCCGCAGGGGCATCAGCCTGCGGTGGCCAAATTGACCGATGTGTTGGGCGATTATGCCGACAGCGGCATGGAAATCGAAATTGCTGTGCGCAAACACCGTCTGCCGCACGAATTCAGCCCGCCCGCACAAAAAGCGGCGGCGAAAATCCCCGATAAAGTGCGTGCTGCCGACCGCAAGGGGCGCGAGGATTTGCGCGGTTTGCCGCTGGTTACCATCGACGGCGAAACCGCGCGCGATTTTGATGATGCGGTGTATGCCGAAAAAGTGGGGCGTAATTTCCGTCTGGTGGTGGCGATTGCCGATGTCAGCCATTATGTGCGTCCGGGCGAGCCTTTGGATGTGGACGCTTACGAACGCGCCACCAGCGTCTATTTCCCGCGCCGCGTGATTCCGATGCTGCCGGAAAATCTGTCCAACGGCATCTGTTCGCTCAATCCCGATGTCGAACGCCTGTGCATGGTGTGCGATATGACGGTAACTTATGCGGGCAATATCAAGGAATACCGCTTTTATCCCGCCGTGATGCGCTCGCACGCGCGCCTGACCTACAACCAAGTCTGGCAATGGCTCTCCGAAGGCGGCGATTATCCGCATAAAACCCAACTTGAAACGCTCTACCGCCTGTATCAGATTTTGCAGAAAAAACGGACGCAGCGCGGTGCCATGGCATTTGAAAGTACGGAAACCCAAATGCTGTTCGACGATCAGGGCAAAATCGAGCGGATTGTGCCGGTGGTGCGCAATGATGCGCATAAACTGATTGAAGAATGTATGCTGGCGGCCAATGTTTGTGCGGCGGATTTCCTGCTCAAACATAAGCACCCCGCGCTGTTCCGCAACCACATGGGGCCGAACGAAGAAAAACTGGCCACCCTGCGCCAACAGCTCGGCCTGCTGGGTTTGAGCTTGGGCGGCGGCGACAAGCCCGCGCCGAAAGATTACGCGCTTTTGGCCGAACAGGTGGCCGGGCGCAGTGACCGCGCTCTGATTCAGACCATGCTGCTGCGTTCGATGCAGCAGGCCGTGTATGAAAAAGACAATCAGGGGCATTTCGGTTTGGCGTACGGACACTACGCCCATTTTACGTCGCCGATCCGCCGTTATCCCGATTTGATGGTACACCGCGCCATCAAGGCAGTCTTAAACGGTACTGTATACGATCCGCAGCACGGTTGGGCGGAAAGCGGCGTACACGCTTCGTCTGCCGAGCGGCGTGCCGATGAAGCTTCGCGCGATGTGGAAAACTGGCTGAAAACCTACTATATGCAGGACAAAGTCGGCGAGATTTTTGAAGGAACGGTATCGGGCATGGCCAATTTCGGCCTGTTTGTCACGCTCGACAATATCCATATTGAAGGTTTGGTACACATCAGCGGGCTGGGCGAGGACTATTTCAACTACCGTCCCGATACACTGACCATCGAGGGCGAGCGCAGCGGCGTGCGCTTTGCGATGGGCGATAAGGTGGTGGTTCAAGTGGCGCGTGCCGATTTGGATACCAGTAAAATCGATTTGGCACTCGTTACCGGCGGGCAGAAAGGGCGGAAAAACCGCCACGCCGCCAATCAGGGCAGCCCGGGCGGCCGCCGCAGGCCTGCGGCCGCAAGTGCCGTACGGCAGGAAAAAACGGCCGCTGCGGAAACGTTGCCGCCGGTGCAGGTGCCGGCCGCTGTTCAGACGGCCAAAACCAAGGGTAAACAGAAGGCCAAAGACGGCCGCAAATCGTTGAAAATGGTAAACGGCAAAATCATGCTGGTGGCCAAAGACAGCGGAAAAAACGAATCGGACAAGCCTGCCAAGGCGAAGAAAAACAAAGACAAGAAGGCGCGCAAGCGCAAGAAGTAAGCCGCCTGTCCCCGCAACGGAAACGGTGCGGGGATTTTTTTGCCGATATGGATATGGTGTTTTCTGCTGTTTTAACGCGTCTTACTGTGCCGCGCGGCCGCCGTCAGGCCGTCTGAAAACCGCCTACCACAGCAGCGGCTGGCTGCCGGCAGGCGACAGATGGCCGACCCCCAGACCGATCAGGCGGTAGCCGCTGTCGGGCTGCGGCGGGAAACGGCGGCCGAGCAGGTGTGCCGATTGCAGCAGGGCGGCGGCATCGGGCAGGACGGCGGAATAGGTCTGCGAGCGGGTCAGAATCCGAAAGTCGGCGGTTTTCAGTTTCAGGGTAACACTGCGGGCGGCGGTTTGCCGCTTCTGCATCTGCTGCCACAAATCGGCTGCCAAACCGGGCAGGTGGCGCACAATACCGGCCAGCGGCAGATCCTGAGGCAGTGTGATTTCGGTGGAAATCTGTAAGCGTTCGCGTTCGGGCGTTACGGGGCGGTTGTCGGTGCCGCGTGCCAGATCGTAGAGACGGTAGCCCCATTTGCCGAACAGGTTGGCCAATTCGCCACGGCTGTAACGGCGCAAGTCGGCAGCGGTGTGCAGGCCGAGCGCGTGCATTTTTTTCAGCGTTACCCTGCCGACACCGGGGATTTTTTCCAGAGGCAGGGTGTGCAGGAAGGCTTCGATTTTGTGCGGTGCCAGCACGAATTGACCGTCGGGTTTGTGCCAGTCGGAGGCGATTTTGGCGAGAAATTTGTTCGGCGCGACACCGGCTGATGCGGTGAGGCCGGTTTCGGCCAGAATGTCTTGGCGGATCAGGCGGGCAATCTCGCCGGCGTAAGGGAGGTTGCGGTGGTTGCGGGTAACGTCCAGATAGGCTTCGTCCAGCGAGAGCGGTTCAATCAGATCGGTGTGGCGGCGGAAGATGGTGTGGATATGGGCGGAGACTTCGCGGTAGCGGGCGAAGTCGGGCGGAATATAGACTGCCTGCGGGCAGAGGCGTTTGGCGGCAGCGACGGACATGGCAGAACGCAGGCCGAAACGGCGCGCTTCGTAGGAGGCCGCGCAGATAACCGAGCGCGCACCTTCCCAGGCCACCACCACCGGCAGACCTTTGAGCTGCGGCCGGTCGCGCAGTTCTACCGAAGCGTAGAAAGCGTCCATATCGATGTGGATGATTTTGCGCGTGTGCATAGGCCGTCTGAAAAGCGTAACGGACGGATTGTAACATCAGGCACGCCGCCCATCAGGGGCGGTAGAGGCTGCATTGGCGGTCGGTACCGTTTTCGTTGCCGAAAAAAGCGGTCGTTTCATCGCAGGAGCTGGTGCTGCTTTCGCATACGGTGGCGGTTAAATCCTGATTCAGCAGCAGGACGCGCCCTTCTGCGGCCGGATTTTTGGCGACGGCTTTGAGGGTGAAACGGTCGGCCAGCGCGCCGCGCGGGTTGCCTTGCAGGCGGAAGCAGAAATCGGCATTCTCGCCGACGGGCAAAACCGGCCATGTGGTCGAACCGGCTTTGTAGCTCAAATGTTGCAGATAGTGTTCGTTGAGAAAGCGGGCATTGTCCAACAGCACGCCGTGGGCGGCATTCAGGCGCGCATCGCGGGCGTAGCCGCCGTAGGCCGACCAAGCTGCGGCGGCAAACAGGGCGGCCAGCAGCAGGGCAACCATCATCTGCGGCAGGGTGAAACCGGCGGATTTTTCGGGAACGGACATGGCGGCAGACCGGAAATATGATTTCCGCATATTAAAATAAATTCTGCTTTGTGTTCGAATTTATTTGATTCGGCAAAGTAATGGTAAACTGTTTGGCAGACGGCTGCGCTTTGTGTAGCCTTGCAGGCCGTCTGAAAACAGGGCTGCCGGTCAGTTTTCAGACGGCCTTTGCCCGTAATTTTGTGATGCAGTGAACAAGACGATGAAAAAAACAGCAAAATGGCTGCTGGCGGCAGCGGCTTTGGCGGCGGCCTGTGCCGCCGCATGGTATTTTACCCGCGACGACAACCGTGTCAGCTATCTGACCGAAACCGTCAAGCGCACCGACATCAGCCAAACCGTTTCGGCCACGGGCGAACTGACTTCCTCACACTGGGTCGATGTGGGTGCACAGGCTTCCGGCCAGATTAAGCGGCTGTATGTCAAAATCGGCCAGCAGATCAAACGCGGCGACCTGATTGCCGAAATCGATTCGACCACCCAGCTCAATACCCTCAACACCCAAAAAGCCAAACTGGCCACCCATCAGGCGCAGTTGGTTTCGGCGCGGATTGCGCTGTCCAGTGCGGAGAAAAAACTGCGCCGCGAAGAAGCATTGTGGCGGGAAGACGCGACTTCGCGCGCCGAGCTGGAAAGTGCGCAGGACGCGCTGGCTGCCGCCCGTGCATCGGTGGCCGAACTGCAGTCTTCAATCCGTCAGACCAAAATCGCCATCAATACCGCCGAGAGCGATTTGGGCTACACGCGCATTACCGCACCGATGGACGGCACAGTGGTGGCGATTCCGGTGGAAGAAGGGCAGACCGTCAATGCCAACCAAACCGCGCCGACCATTATCCAACTGGCCGATTTGAGCCGTATGCTCAACAGAATGCAGATTGCCGAGGGCGACATTACCAAAGTCGCACCCGGCCAGAAAGTGCGCTTTACCATTCTATCCGAACCCGATACGCCGTTTGAAACCGAACTCGACAGCATAGACCCGGGGCTGACGACGATGTCGCAGGGCAGTTACAGCACCAAAACCGATACCACCGACAGCGCGATATATTATTATGCGCGTGCCTATGTGCCCAATCCCGAGGGCAGGTTCGCCATCGGCATGACGACGCAGAATACCGTAGAAATCAAAAGTGCCAAAGGCGTGCTGGCGGTGCCGACGGTAACGGTCAAGCGGCGCGAAGGCAAAACCTATGTGCGCGTACTGGACGGGCGGGACAAAGCGGTGGAAAAAGAAATTACCACCGGCCTGCGCGACAGCATGAATACCGAAGTCAAGAGCGGTTTGAGTGAAGGCGAGCGCGTGGTGGTTTCGGAAACCGGTGCCGACGAGCGCGACGCACTGCCGCAGGGTGTGATGGGGCCGCCGCCGCGCAGATAAACGGCCTGACGGCCGCCTATTGACCGCTTTGTCCGTACACGCTTTTTCAGACGGCCTGCCTGTGCCGGAGGCCGTCTGAAAACGGGAAAATCCATGAGTCTGATCGAATGCCGTAACCTCAACCGCTATTTCGGCGAAGGCGAAAACCGCGTCCATGTGCTGAAAGATGTGAGCCTGACCATCGAAAAAGGCGAGTTCGTGGCCATTATCGGCCAATCCGGTTCGGGGAAGTCCACCCTGATGAATATTCTGGGCTGTCTGGATACGCCCACTTCCGGTTCCTACCGCATCAACGGTGTCGAAACCCGCGACATGCCGCCCGACGATCTGGCCGCGCTGCGCAGCCGCCGCTTCGGCTTTATTTTCCAGCGTTACAACCTGCTGGGCGCATTGAGCGCACGCGACAATGTCGCCCTGCCTGCGGTATATGCGGGCATGGGACGGCAGGCGCGCGGGGAGCGGGCGGACAAACTGCTGGCCGATTTGGGCTTGGCGGGCAAGGAAAACAACCGGCCGTCCGAACTGTCCGGCGGCCAGCAGCAGCGCGTATCGATTGCGCGCGCGCTGATGAACGGCGGCGAAATCATACTGGCCGACGAACCGACCGGTGCGCTGGATACCGCCAGCGGCCGCAATGTGATGGACATCATTCACCGGCTGCACGGGCAGGGGCACACGGTCATCATGGTTACGCATGATCCGGGCATCGCCGCCCATGCGCAGCGCGTCATCGAAATCCGCGACGGCTGCATCGTTTCGGATACGCGCCAAGCAGAGCGCAGCCCGGTTCGGGATTTGCCCGAAACGGCGGTACGGCCGGTGCGGCTGTTGGATTTCAACCAGTCGGCCGAAGCATTCAAAATGTCGGTACAGGCGGTGGCGGCGCACAAAATGCGTTCGCTGCTCACCATGCTCGGCATCATTATCGGCATCGCGTCGGTGGTGTCCGTCGTGGCTTTGGGGCGGGGGTCGCAGGAAAAAATTCTGGAAGACATCAATGCGATGGGCACCAACACCATCAGCATTTTCCCCGGCAAAGGTTTCGGCGACCGCCACCGAAACCGCATTAAAACGCTGACGATTGCCGATGCCGGCGCGCTGGCCGGGCAGAATTATGTGGACAGTGTGACGCCGCAAACGTCCACAAGCGGCACGCTGACCTACCGCAATACGGTGCTGACTGCCCAGCTTTACGGTGTGGGCGAACAGTATTTCGATGTGCGCGGCTTCAAACTGGCCTCAGGCCGTCTGTTTGACGATGAAGATGTCCGTACAGACGGCCAAGTGGCGGTTATAGACCACCATACCCGCAACAAGCTGTTCGGCAGCAGCGATCCTCTGGGCAAGGTTATTTTGTTCAAAAAACGGCCGCTGACCGTCATCGGTGTGCTGGAAGAAGACCGCAACGCTTTCGGCGGATCGGATACGCTGCAACTGTTCGCGCCGTATACCGCTGTGATGCACCAAATCACCGGCGAGCGTTATACCAGCTCGATTATTGTCAAAGTGAAGGACGGTGCCGATTCGCAGGCGGCGGAAAAAGGGCTGACCGAACTGTTGGCCGCACGCCACGGCACGCAGGATTTCTTTATGCGCAACAGCGACAGCATCAAGCAGACGGTGGAAAGCACGACCGGCACGATGACGCTGCTGATTTCGTCGATTGCCCTGATTTCGCTGGTGGTCGGCGGCATCGGCGTGATGAACATCATGCTGGTGTCGGTAACCGAGCGTACCAGGGAAATCGGTGTGCGTATGGCCATCGGCGCGCGGCGGGGCAATCTGTTGCAGCAGTTTCTGATCGAGGCCGTCTTAATCTGCCTGATCGGCGGCGTGGCAGGCGTTTTGCTGTCGCTCGGTATCGGTGCGGTGTTCAATACGTTTATTACCGACTTCCCGATGCGTTTTTCCGTCTGGTCGATTGCCGGTGCGGTTTTGTGTTCCAGCGCCATCGGCGTGTTGTTCGGCTTTATGCCCGCCAACCGTGCTTCGCGTCTCAATCCGGTCGATGCATTGGCGCGCGACTGAGTCGGGGCCGTCTGAAAACAGGAAAAAATATGTCTGACCGAATTCCTTTTGTGTACCGCGTATTGTCTTTGACGGCTGCCGGCTTGCTGGCGGGCTGTGCCGCCACGGTTTCTCCTCAGCCCGAATGGCGTGCCGAAACCCATCCGCGTCTGACAGGTGTGCAGGCGGCCGCAGAACAGTACGACATCAACGGCCAATGGTGGCAGATTTACCGCGACCCGCAGTTGGACCAACTGTTGGCGCGGGCATTGGCGGACAATATCGATTTGCGCCAGGCGGCCGTTTCGGTAAACCGCGCGCTTTACCAGGCCAATATTTTGGGGGCGAAACTGGTGCCTGCATTCAACGGTTCGGCCGGTGTGTCTGTTTCGCGCAACCTCGACAGCGGCAGCAGCAGCCGGACGTTCAGCAGCCAGCTCGGTTTGAGTTATGAACTGGATTTGTGGCGGAAACTGAGTGCGCAGGCCGATGCGCAGGTGTGGGCATACCGGGCCGGACAGGAAGATTTGGCCAATGTACGGCTGACGCTGATGAATAATGTCAGTGATGCCTATTTCCATCTGGGCTACCTGAATGCGCGCATCGCGCTGGCAGAACAGTCTTTGGCGCATTACCGCGAAATCGGCCGCATCGCGCAGGCACAATACCGCCACGGTAAGGTTTCGTCGGCCGACCCCGCACAGGCCGCCCGTTCGGAACTGGCGGCGCAAAATCAGATTCTGAGCCTGCAGAGCAGCCGCAACGCGGTGGTACAGACTTTGCGCAACCTGCTGAATCTGCCGCCCGATGAACCGCTGCCGCTGGACGAAGCGGCCGTGCGTCTGCCGGAAAGCATACCCGAAGTGGATTTGGACGTACCTCTCAGCGTATTGGCCAACCGCCCCGATGTGCGCGCGGCGGAATACCGTTTGCAGGCGGCATTGAGCAATCAGGAAGCACAATACCGCAGCTGGTTTCCGACGATTACCGTGGGTGCGGGGCTGAGTGCTTCCGCCAACAGTGCGGGTGCTGTATTCGATGTACCGTTTCTGGGCGGCAGTGTGCAGGTCAATCTGCCGTTTCTGGCATGGAATACGCTCAAATGGCAGGATAAAACGGCCGAAGCCGAATTTGAATCGGCACGGCTGAGCTTCGAGCAGACACTGACCGCCGCGTTGAACGAAGTGGACGGCTATTACCGCCAATACCGCATCAACCGAGCCAACGAAACCAATCTGCGCCAAGCCCTCGTATTGGCACAGAAAAACAGCCGCTATTACGAAGCGCGCTACCGTTACGGCAAAAATTCCCTGTCTGATTGGCTGGGCGCGCGCAACGGCGAAGAAGACAGCGCGCAGAACCTGTTGTCGGCACGCTACGAGCGTTTGAAGTATGCCAATATGGTGTACAAAGCCATGGCGGGACGCTATACGCCGAAATAAAGTACCGCCGAAAGCCCAGGCCGTCTGAAAACCGCAAAACCACGCGGCATGTTCAGACGGCCTTATTTGCAGCGGGGCGCGGTTTGCGTAGTATCTCTGTCGGATTCTTGAATCCGACAGAGATACAGAGATAAATTATGCCGGATTGAGGTGTGGGTTGTCGGATATGAATATCCGACCTACAAAAATTCAAAAAGCGTAGGTCGGATTCTTGAATCCGACGCAGGCGGCCGGTCGATATGTGCCGAATATTGAATGTCGGATACGAGTATCCGACCTACGGTGAAGTCTGACAAAAACGGTTTATGCGGAAATAGAACGATTCGTAGGTCGGATTCTTGAATCTGACACGACAGAGATAAATACGTGCCGGATTGAGATATGGGATTGTCGGATACCGGTATCCGCCCTACCGGCTGGCGAAGCGC
This sequence comes from Neisseria leonii, assembly GCF_028776105.2. Lineage (NCBI taxonomy): Bacteria > Pseudomonadati > Pseudomonadota > Betaproteobacteria > Neisseriales > Neisseriaceae > Neisseria > Neisseria leonii. The sequence continues at coordinate 301,028 of NZ_CP145606.1, forward strand.
GGTTCGCGTTTGATTAAACAGAGTATCAGGGGCAGGTTGCCCAAGGCGGTGAGCAGGTAGAGCAGCAGAATGCTGTCGGACACCCACAGCAGCAGTGCGCTGGCCATGGCGGCCGCCACCATAAACAGGCCGTTGACGATGTTGTTGGCCGCTACGGCATGGGCGCGGAAGGCATCGCTGCTGGCGGTTTGCAGCCAAGTGTAGAGCGGCACGGAGAAAAAACCGCCGAAAAAGCCGATGCCCGCAATGCAGAGCATCACCGGATAGGCAAACCCCTGTGCGAGAAAACCGCCCAAGCCGACGGTGTCGGTAAAATGCAGATCGCGCGTCAGCCACACCAGCCACACGCCGAATACCGTCAGGCCGAGTGCGCCGAGGCTGACCAGCGGCAGTTTGACCGTATGGCGGCTGAACCGGCTGCACGAAACCGAGCCGGCCGCAATGCCGACGGAAAACAAAGCCAGCATCAGGTTGAAAACGTGTTCGTTGCCGCCTAAATGGATTTGGGTGAACGTGGGCAGTTGGGTGGTATACACCGCGCCGACCAGCCAAAACCACGAAATGCCGATGATTGCGCTGCCCAGTTCGCGTTGGGCAAAGGTATCGCGCAGCAGGCGGCGGGTGGAACGCACGATATCGGCTTCAATCGGCTGATGCGGGTTTTTCGGCGCAACAGACGGCATCAGCAGGCTGGCGGCCGCGCCGAGCACCGCTACCAGTACCACCAGCGAGCCTACCAGCCATACCGGTGCGCCCGCCATGAGCGTACCCAAAATCTGGCCGGACAAAATAGCAAGAAAGGTTCCCGATTCAATCAGGCTGTTGCCCATCATCAATTCGTTCGGGCGCAAATAATCGGGCAGCACGGCATATTTGAGCGGGCCGAACAGGGTGGATTGCGTGCCCATGCAGAACAGCATGGCCAGCAGTATGAAGGAAGACTGTACGGCAAAGCCGTAGGCCGCTATCAGCATAATCGCGATTTCGAGCATTTTGACCGCTTTGGCGGTTTTCGCTTTGTCAAAACGGGTGCTGATTTGGCCGGAAACCGCAGAAAACAGGAAATAGGGCAGGATAAACAGCAGCGCGCCCAGATTGAGCATTTGGCCGGGCGGCAGAATACTGTCCGCACCCAAGCCGTGATAGCTGATCATGACGAACAGGGCGGTTTTAAACAGATTGTCGTTGAATGCGCCGAGAAACTGGGTGGCAAACAGTGGCGCGAAACGGCGGCTTGTGGCAAAAGCGAGATCAGGAAAGCGCATCGCGGTCTTTCGTTTGCGGCGGCGTTTCGGCGGTAAAAGTGTTGTCGTCGTCCATCAGAATGCGGTGGGCGGGGCCTTCCAAATCGTCGAACTGGCCGTTTTTGCCCGACCACCAGAAGAAATAAATAATCACGGCCGCCAGCACAATGCTGATGGGAATCAGGATAAACAGGCTTTCCATGTCAAAGGCTTCCTGCAAGATCGTTCAGGGTAAAGGTGTGCCCGCCGACCGTCAGCCATTCTTGACGGATGCGGCCGATGGTGTTTCCGCCGTCCGAGAGCACGGTTTCGCCGTTTTCCACCTGCCAGTAGAGCGGCGTTTCCAGCCCTTGATAAGGAGCCAGCGGTGCGGCTTCGGGTGTGTTTTCGAGTTTGAAAGCCAGACGGCCGGATTGCGGCAGGCGGCCGCTTTCGTCGTCGGGCAGCATAATCAGAAAACCCAGATGGCTGCCGTTTTGGCTGTGCAGGCTGAAATAGTGCATGGCGGTTTTGCGAAATATAGAAGTATCGATGCCGGCCATGCTAACAGGTTTGGCCGGTGGCGCAAAGTGTGCCGATCAAATGCCGAGGACGGCGGGTGTCATCGCGGCTTTGAGCTTGGCGTGCAGGCCGTCCGGCGTGTGTTTGACGTTGAACCACCACACGCCGCTTTTTTTCACCGGCCACGATTCGGCCGGAGTGCCGCCGTTCAGCAGACAGGCACACAAAGCGCCGATCCACGGCTGGTGGCCGACGATGACGACGGTGGATTTTTCTGCCGCAGCAGCCAGCAGCAGCATGATATTTTCGGGGTCGGCATCGGGGTTGAGCAGCGGGGAAACCGCATATTCGGGGTTCAGATAGGCGGCGGTCTGCTGGCTGCGCGCCGCTTCGGAAACCCAGATTTCCGCGCTGTCGGGCAGCAGCGGGCGCAGCCAGCGGGCGGTATGTTCGGCCTGGCGGTGGCCGTGGGCGGTCAGCAGGCGGGCGAGGTCGGGTCCGTCGCGGTATTCGGCTTGGGCATGCCGCCAGAGAATCAGGTTCATAAACTACCTTTGTAAAATGTCAAAATGGCCGGTGAGGCCGTCTGAAAAATGGAAATCAAGAAAACGGAAATCAAGGCCACAGCCACGCCCACACTCTGCGCCCTTCGCTTTGCAAAAGCAGCAGTGTGCGGCAGGCGGCGGGGGTACTCATGGCTTCGAGGCCGACGCCTTGGGCGGCCAGTGCGGCCATAGTTTGCGGGTTGGGAAAAAGCTGGCGGCTGCCTGTGCCGAGCAGGATAATTTCGGGTCTGCCGTATCGGGCGAAATAGGGGGCGAACGAGTCGGCAGAGCATTGCAGCGGCGAATCTTCGGCCAGCGCGAAACAGTCGGTTCCGATCAAGCCGACGGGGTGGGTATATTCGCGGCCGCCGATATTCAGACGGCCTTCGCCGCCGTATTCGGCCGACAGCACGCCTTCGGGGCGGGTTTCTGCAAAATCCATATGGGTTTCTTTCGCTCTGCCGTAAATCCAGGTGCAAAATCAGGCCAATTCGGGTAGGATTGTGCCTTTTGGTTAGCAGTTTAACCAATCCGCAACGGCTTAACAAGGAGGCACGATGAAGCCTGTCAATATCGGTATTTTGGGTTTGGGCACAGTAGGCGGCGGCACGGTGGAGGTGTTGCGGCGCAATGCGGCGGAGATCAGCCGCCGCTTGGGGCGCGATGTGAAGGTGGCGGCCGTATCCACCCGCGATGCGCAAAAGGCGCGCGCGCTGTGCGGTGCGGATACGCTGATTACCGATGACCCGTTCGAGGTGGTGCGCCATGAGGGTATCGATATTGTGGCCGAGCTGTTCGGCGGTACGGAAATCGCCAAAGATTTGGTTCTGGAAGCGATTGAAAACGGCAAGCATGTGGTTACGGCCAATAAAAAACTGTTGGCCGAATACGGCAATGAGATTTTTGCCCGCGCCGAAGCCAAAAATGTGATGGTGCAGTTTGAGGCGGCCGTGGCGGGCGGGATTCCGATTATCAAAGCCCTGCGCGAGGGCTTGGCCGCCAACAATATCCGTTCGATTGCCGGCATCATCAACGGCACGAGCAATTTTATTTTGAGCGAAATGCGGGAAAAAGGCAGCGCGTTTGTCGATGTGCTGAAAGAGGCGCAGGCTTTGGGGTATGCCGAAGCGGATCCGACTTTCGATATCGAAGGCCACGATGCGGGGCATAAAATCACCATCATGAGCGCGCTGGCTTTCGGTACGCCGGTCAATTTTTCTGCCTGCTATCTGGAAGGCATCAGCAGGCTGGACAGCCGCGATATCAAGTATGCCGAAGAGTTGGGCTACCGCATCAAGCTGTTGGGCATCACGCGCAAAACCGAAAAAGGCATCGAGTTGCGCGTCCACCCGACGCTGGTGCCCGAATGCCGTCTGATTGCCAATGTCAACGGTGTGATGAACGCTGTGCGGGTGCAGGCCGATATGGTGGGCGAAACCCTGTATTACGGCCCCGGTGCGGGCGCGCTGCCCACGGCCAGCGCGGTGGTGGCCGATATTGTCGACATCTGCCGCCTGATGGACGCCGGTGTGCAAAACCGTGTGCCGTATCTGGCCTTCCACCCGCAGGGCGTGCAGCCGCTCACGATGCTGCCGATGGACGAGATTACCAGCAGCTATTATCTGCGCGTGCAGGCCGAGGACAAACCGGGCGTGCTGGGCAATATCGCTTCCCTGCTGGCCAAGCAGGAAATTTCGATCGAGGCACTGATTCAGAAAGGTGTGATTGACGGCAGTAAGGCCGAAATCGTGATTCTGACCCACAGCACGGTGGAAAAACAGATGAAGGCGGCGATTGCCGAAGTGGAGGCATTGGCCAGTGTGAGCGAACCGGTGGTGATGATCCGCATGGAGGCACTGAATGGCTGATATGCAGAAAAGCGGGGAGCATCAGGCGGCTGCAAAGCGCAGTAAAGCCAAAATCCGCACTGTCCGCATCTGGCTGTGGGTGATTGCGCTGATGTTTGCCGGTTTCTTCTTTTTGTCGCAATGCGCCATGGACAAGCCCAAGGCCAAGGCCGCAGTGGTGGATTCGTGTATCAAAAATGTGCCGCTGTCCGGGAAATGGCAGCAGGAAAGTGCGCGTTTGGGCATCGGCGAACAACAGCAGAGCCGTGCTGTGGCCGATTACTGCGTGTGTATGTGGGATAAACCGTTGGACAGGCTGACCGACGGGCAGATTAAATCCCTGGGCAGCCTGAATCCGCAACAGCAGCTGGATTTGCTCGGCGGTGCGGCGGCTTTTGAAGCGCGCGACCGGCAGTGTATGGCGCAATTGGGCGGGAAGTAGCCGGAAACCGCTGTTTGTTGGATGAGGCCGTCTGAAAACGCGGGTATGCCGTTTTCAGACGGCCTTTTCTGTGGCAGTTTAGTATGCTGCCATGGCTGTCGGCGGTATCGGTTTTCCTGCCCATCTGCCCGGGCCTGGTGCGCGGTATGGCGGTTGCCGCTTGGGTGCCGGATTGAGAATCCGCTCCGGCACTGCGGCCGTCTGAAAATGCAGATGGCGGTTTTCAGACGGCCTTTTGAGGCGTTTGTCCGGCTGATGTGCTTCGGTTATCAGTAAAATTGTCTTTCTGTTTCGGGAAAGACTAGGTTGGTTGGATGATTGAATCCGATTTGAATTCTGAGAGCATGTGGCGGTTGATTCCGTATTTTTCGGATACGGGTATCCGGTTTACGTTCAAAAGCAGGCCGGATTTTTCAATCGGACATCGGCGGATACTGTGGTCAAGGTTTGACGCCCGAATCCGACGGTATCCCGAAAGAAATATAACGGATTTCAGACGGCCTTTTGATGTGCGGGGCTTATATTCAGCGTTTCTGGTTGGCGATGCCCATCAGAAGCGCGAGAATGACCATAATCGACAGGGTGGCTGTACCGCCGTAGCTGACCAGGGGCAGCGGTACGCCGACAACGGGCAGAATGCCGCTGACCATGCCCATATTGACGAAGACGTAGCAGAAAAAAGTCATGGTCAGTGCGCCGGCCAGCGTGCGGCTGTAAAGCGTGGATGCCTGTGCGGCGATGTAGAGGCCGCGGCCGAGAATGACCAGATAAATCGCCAGCAGCAGGATATTGCCGATCAGGCCGAACTCTTCGCCGTAAACGGCGAAAATAAAGTCGGTGGTGGCTTCGGGGATATAGTCCAGATGGGTTTGCGTACCGTTGAGCCAGCCTTTGCCCCAGATGCCGCCCGAGCCGATGGCAATCATGGATTGGATAATGTGGTAGCCCGCGCCGAGCGGGTCTTTGGACGGATCGAGCAGGGTCAGCACGCGGGTTTTCTGGTAGTCGTGCATGCCGTAGTTCCAAATCAGCGGCAGCGCGGCGAGAAAAGCAGCAGCGGCGGCGAAAATCGCTTTCCACGGCAGACCGGCGAAAAAGACGACGAACAGGCCGGAAGCCATAATCAGCGTAGCCGTGCCCAAATCGGGCTGTTTCAGAATCAGTGCGCCGGGAATCAGAATCAGTATGATGGCGCCGAGATAGTGATACCAGCGCAGGTTCAGTTCGTATTTCTGGAAATACCACGCAATCATCATCGGCAGGGCGATTTTCATGATTTCGGAAGGTTGCAGACGGATAATACCCAAGTTGAGCCAGCGTTGCGAACCGTTTACCGTGATGCCCACCAGTTCGACCAATACCAGTAAAACCACGCCGAGCAGATAAACGGGCGGGGCGAAGTTGGCCAGAATCTGCGGACGCACATTGGCGATGATCCACAGCAGGATAAAGCCCAGTACGGTATGCAGGGTTTTGTTTTCCAATTGGCCGACCTGCTGGCCGTCTGCGGAGTAGAGCAGGAACAGGCTCATGATGTAGATGGTGAGCATGGCGTAGAACAGCCATGCGTCCATGCTGTCCCAAACGAAATGCTTGATTTTGCGCAGCAGGGGATAGTCGTTCATCGGGTACTTTCGGAAGCGGCGTTTTCGGCGGCGGCACGGTAGGCGCGGGCAAACGGCGGCTCGGCCGTATTTTTGGCCGTCTGATTTTCCAGCAGCGGGTTGGCGGTGCTGTAACGCACCGGTGCGGCGGGGATATTGCGGTTTTCGCCGCCGGCCAGTTTCAAAAGATAATAGTCGCTCAGATGACGTGCCAGCGGTGCGGCATTGGCTCCCCAGCCGCCGTTTTCCAGAATCACGGCCACGGCAATTTTCGGCTTTTCTACCGGTGCGAATGAGATAAACCAGGCATGGTCGCGGTATTGTTCGGCCAGCGCGGCGGCGTTGTAGGTTTTGCCTTGGGCAATCTGTACCACTTGGGCGGTGCCGGTTTTGCCGCCCATGCCGTATTGCAGGCCGGCGCCGATACGGTAGGCGGTACCGCCCGGCCGCAGAACTTTGACCATCGACTGTTTGATGTATTCGAAATTGCTGCGGCTGTACGGCAGGGTGCGTACGGGTTTGGGGTCAATCAGGGTAATCAGGCGGCTGTTGTGATCCAGCAGTTCTTTGACCAGATGGGGGCGGTAAACCACGCCGTCGTTGGCCAAAGTGGCGGTGGCATGCGCCATCTGCAAAGGCGTGTAGGCATTGTAGCCCTGCCCGATACTGACCGGTACCATTTCGGCCGCATTCCAGCGGCGGCGTGCGGGCGGCAGACGGGCAAACCGTTTTTCCTTCCATTCGGGCGAGGGCAGTACGCCCCGGTATTCGTTGGGCAGGTCGATGCCGGTCTGTTCGCCCAGACCGAAACCGGCCAGATAGGGACGCAGGCGGTTGATGCCGCTTTCATAGCCCAGACGGTAGAAAAACGTATCGGAAGAAACCTGAATGGCTTTGCTCAAATTGGCCGAACCGTGGCCGCTGCGCACCGAATCGCGGAACAGGTGGCGGGTGCCGGGAATGCTCCATGCGCCGGGTGCCGGGTAAACCGTGTTCTGGCCGATGACTCCGCTTTCGAGCAGGGCCATGCCGATAAACGGTTTGAATGTCGAACCGGGCGGGTAGAGGCCTTGGGTAACGCGGTTGATTAACGGGCGCTGCCAGTCTTCGTTGAGGTTTTTCCAACTTTCGCTGTCGATGCCGTCGATAAACAGGTTCGGATTGAAAGACGGATTGGAAATAAAGGCCAGAACGCCGCCGCTTTGCGGATCGATGGCAACTATGGCTCCCCGCTTGCCCGCCATCAGGCGGGCTGCTTCCTGTTGCAGGCGGATATCCATGGCCAGGCGCAGGGTTTGGCCGGTTTTGGCCGGTACGGTTTTCAGGACGCGCACGATGTTGCCGCCGGCATCTTTCTCCACCTCCTGATAGCCGGGCAGGCCGTGCAGTTGGCGTTCGTAGTAATTTTCCAGCCCCGATTTGCCGATGTGGGTGCTGCCCCGGTAAAGCGCGGTCAGCCCCTCCTCGCGCAGTTTTTCCTGATCGCGGTCGCTGATGCGGCCGATGTAGCCGAGAAAATGGGCGGTCAGTTCGCCGTAGGGGTATTCGCGGAACGTACGCGCATTGATTTCCACTCCGGGAAAGCGGTAGAGTTGGGCAGCCAGGCGGGAGGCTTCGTCGGAGGTGAGTTTGAGTTTGAGCGGTACGGTTTCGTGGGCACGGGAATTGGCGCGGAAGCGTTTGAAATTGCGCATATCGGTTTCGCCGATATCGACATAGGATTTGAGCCGGTTGACGGTATCGTCGATTTTGCCTTCAATCCGGCTGGGGACGATTTCCAGCGAATAGGCCGGATAGTTGTGCGCCAGCACCACGCCGTTTATGTCCAATATTTCGCCGCGTATCGGTGCGGTGGGAATCAGGGTGATGCGGTTGGTGGCGGCTTTGGCGGTAAATTCTTCGTGTTTGTAAACTTGCAGAAACGCGAAACGTGCCAGCAATGCGGCGAATAGCAGGAAAATCAGCGCAAACGCCGCAATCAGGCGCAGGCGGAAATCCTGACGGCTGCGGGCTTGGTCGCCCGCCGCGTGGCGGTGTTGGCGCAGTGTTTTCATCGGCGTTGGGAAATCAGGTTGAGGATGAGCAGCATGATTTTGTTGAGCAGCGGCCACAGCAGCGCGCCGGTCAAGGCACCGGTGAAATTCAGCCAACCGCCCAGCCGGTGGCTGTCAAACAGGCGCACCAGCATTAAGACGGCCTGACTGCCCGCCAGAGCCGCCAGTACCGATACGGCCTGAAAGTCATAGCTGTGCAGGCGGATTTGCCGCTGATACTGCTGGGTAACAAAAATCATGGCCATATAGGCCAGCGCGTGCATACCCAAGGGAGCGGCCGTACCCGCATCAATCAGCAGGCCGCAGACAAATGCGGTACCGATACCGATGGTGCGCGGACGGTTGATGGCCCAATAGAGCAGGACCAGTGCGGTCAAGTCGGGCAGCCAGAAAAACAGGTCCTGCGGCAGCGGTATGAAATCCAGCAGCATGGCAAAGGCGAGACTGCCGATTATCAGGCTTTTGGGAATCCGGCCGTAAAAGTCTTCAAAATCAGTCATGGGGTTGCGGCTTCGGGAGCGGGCGGGCCGGTATCGGGCGTTTGGGTTTGCGGGAGAACCAGCAGATATTTGCTGCTGCGGATTCGGGCGGCGGGCGAAACGGCGGCTTGATAGTACGGTGTACCGGAAGCGCGCTGTGCCTGTTGGACGCGGGCAACGGGAATGCCTGCGGGATAAACCGAATCCAAACCCGAAGTAACCAGGAAATCCGAAGGCAGCAGTTCGGCATCGGTAGGGAAATAGGGCAGGCTCAGGCGGTTGCCGCTGCCGTAAACCAGCGTACGCACGCCGGTGCGTGCCACCATTACGGGAATGACGGTCTGCCCGTTGGTCAGCAGGGTAACTTCGGCGCTGAACGGCTGGACGCGCGTTACTTGGCCGTACAGCCCGCTCTGGTCAATGACAGCATCGCCGTTGCGTACGCCGTTGCGGCCGCCCCGGTTGATGATGACTTTGTCCGAAAGCGGATCGCGGCCGTTGGAAATGATTTCGGCGGCGGTACCGGCCTGAATGCCTTGGTTCTGCAAACCCTGCAACATCCGCAATTCGGCCAGTTCTCGGGCCTGGTGTGCCGACTGGCCTGCGGCGGTGCGCAATTGGATATTCTCGTTTTTCAGACGGCCGTTTTCCGCCAAAAGTTCACTTTTTTCCTGCCAGAATCCGGCTGCGGAATCATACAGGCGCACCGGCTGGTTGGCGAGCCACTGCACCGGTTGCAGGGCGGTGGCGACATGGCCTTTGAGCAGGCGCACGGCATCGTAACGGGTATCGAGCATCATCAGTGCCGCACTGACCAGCGACAGTATGATGAATTTGCTGGCCGGGCGGATGCGCTGGTGGGTGAAACTCAGTTCTTCGGGCATGGCATCGGCGCAGGATTACGGGTTTTGTACAAATACGGAATTGAGTTTGCCGATCATATCCAAGGCTTTGCCCGAACCGCGTGCCACGCAGGTGAGCGGATCTTCGGCAATCATCACCGGCAGGCCGGTTTCTTCGGCCAGCAGGCGGTCCAGTCCTTTGAGCAGCGCGCCGCCGCCGGTCAGCACCAGTCCGCGTTCGGCGATGTCTGCGCCCAGTTCGGGCGGGGTTTGTTCCAGTGCGTTTTTCACGGCTTGGACGATTTGGTTTAAAGGTTCGGTCAGGGCTTCCAAAACTTCGTTGGAGCTGATGGTGAACGAGCGCGGAATGCCTTCGGCCAGATTGCGGCCTTTGACTTCGATTTCTTTGACTTCCAACCCGGGGAAGGCCGAGCCGATGGCGGTTTTGATGGTTTCGGCTGTCGCTTCGCCGATCAGCATACCGTAGTTGCGGCGGACATAATTGATGATGCTCTCATCAAACGCATCGCCGCCGACGCGGATGGAGTGGGAATAAACCAAGCCGGAGAGTGAAATCACACCCACTTCGGTGGTACCGCCGCCGATGTCGACCACCATAGATCCGGTGGCATCTTCAATCGGCAGGTCGGCACCAATCGCCGCAGCCATCGGCTCTTCAATCAGATTGACGCTGGACGCGCCTGCTGCCAGCGCGGAATCGCGTATCGCTTTGCGTTCCACCTGTGTCGAGCCGCAGGGTACACAGATGACGATGCGCGGATTGGCGGCAAAACGGCTGTTGGTTACCTTTTTGATAAACTGTTTGAGCATTTTTTCGGTAACGTTGAAGTCGGCAATCACGCCGTCCTTCATCGGGCGGATGGCCTGAATGCTGCCCGGGGTTTTGCCCAGCATTTTTTTGGCTTCGGTGCCCACTGCCAATATGGTGGCTTTGCCGTGTGCCGCATCGTTCTGAATGGCGACGACGGACGGCTCGTCGAGCACGATGCCTTTGCTTTTCGAGTAAATCAGGGTGTTGGCGGTGCCCAAGTCGATGGCCAAATCATTGGAGAAGTAGCGGGTAAGAAAGCGAAACATGAATATTCCTACGATTGATGGAGTCTAACGGGGCGGGCAGAGCGTTTTGCGTCCCACCCGTCCGAATGCCCGAAGCCGCGTTTTCAGACGGCCTTGGGACGGGATACGGCAGAAAAAACGCCATGCCGGAGCATGGGTTTTCGGTTATAATCCGGCGATTAAACGAATAACGTGCAATGATACCCTAAATTGGGGTGCTTGCTAATCCATTTTTAAGGATTTTTTATGGCCTTAACCTTAACCGATGTGGCGAAAGTCGCCCGCCTTTCCCGCCTGAGTTTGAACGGGGCGGAACAGGAAAAGATGTTGGACGAGTTGAACAGCGTATTCGCGCTGGTGGAAAAAATGCAGACGGTGGATACCGACGGCGTCGAGCCGATGGCGCACCCGCACGAAGCCGCCCTGCGCCTGCGCGAAGATCAAGTTACCGAAACCGACCGCACCGCCGAATATCAAGCCGTTGCCCCCGAAGTGCGCAACCGCCTGTATATCGTGCCGCAAGTCATCGAAGAATAATTCCGCCCATAAATATTGCCCGAAACCGATTTTCAGACGGCCCCAATCCGCACAAGGCCGTCTGAAACCATGCAGGAAAACCGATATGACCGCATACACCTTAAAACAGGCCGGCGAGATGCTGCGCAGCAAACAGATTTCCGCCGTCGAGCTGGCGCAGGAATATCTGAACGCCATTGATGCCAAGAATCCCGCCATCAACGCCTACATCACGCTGGACCAAGACAAAACGCTGGCCGAAGCCGAAGCCGCCGATGCGCGTATTGCGGCGGGTCAGGCCACGCTGCTCACCGGCGTACCCATTGCCTATAAAGACATTTTCTGCCACACCGGCTGGCGTACCGCCTGTTCGTCCAAAATGCTCGACAATTTTGTCTCACCCTATACCGCCACCGTGGTGCAAAACCTGCTCGACGAAGGCATGGTTACGCTCGGCCGCGCCAATATGGACGAATTTGCCATGGGCTCCACCAACGAAACTTCGTTTTACGGCGCGACTAAAAACCCGTGGAACATCGAACACGTGCCCGGCGGCTCCTCGGGCGGTTCCGCCGCCGTAGTGGCCGCACGGCTCGCACCCGCCGCGCTCGGTTCCGACACCGGCGGCTCCATCCGCCAGCCCGCTTCGCATTGCGGCATCACCGGCATCAAACCCACTTACGGCACCGTATCCCGCTTCGGCATGGTGGCTTATGCGTCCAGCTTCGACCAGGCCGGCCCGATGGCGCAAACCGCCGAAGACTGTGCCATTCTGCTCAACGCCATGGCCGGTTTCGACGAACGCGACTCCACCAGTCTGGAACGCGAAAAAGAAGACTACACCCGCGAACTGAACACCCCGCTCAAAGGCCTGAAAATCGGTCTGCCCAAAGAATACTTCGGCAGCGGCAACAGCACCGACGTTCAGGCAGCCTTGCAGGCAGCCGTCGACCTGCTCAAAGCCCAAGGCGCGGAAATGGTGGACGTGAGCCTGCCGCAAACCGAACTGTCCATTCCCGCCTATTATGTACTCGCCTCCGCCGAAGCCAGCACCAACCTTTCCCGCTACGACGGCGTGCGCTACGGCCACCGCGCCGCCCAATTCGGCGACCTCGAAGAAATGTACGGCAACACCCGCGCCGAAGGCTTCGGCAGCGAAGTCAAACGCCGCATCATGATCGGCACCTATGTACTGAGCCACGGCTATTACGATGCCTATTACCTCAAAGCGCAAAAACTGCGCCGCCTCGTGGCAAACGATTTTCAGACGGCCTTTGCACAGTGCGACATCATCCTCGCCCCCACCGCCCCTACCACCGCGCCGAAACTGGATACGCTCAACCATGATCCGGTGCAGGCCTATTTGAGCGACATCTACACCATCGCCGTCAACCTCGCCGGCCTGCCCGCCCTGACCCTGCCCGCCGGTTTCGGTTCAGACGGCCTGCCCGTCGGCGTGCAGCTGATCGGCAACCATTTCAGCGAAGCCAAAATTTTGGGCGCGGCGCATCAGATGCAGCTAAACAGCGATTGGCATACCCAATCGCCGGTGTGATAACGTTAAAGCTGCCTGAAACCCGATAAAGGCCGCCTGAAAGGTTTCCGGCGGCTTGAAACCGCATATGGACAAATTAAATCCCGAGCAGCGCAGAAGATGTATGCAGGCCAATAAAAGCAAGGGTACGAAACCCGAACTTTTATTGGCAAAAGCCATGTGGCAGCTCGGTTTGCGCTATCGGAAAAACAGCAAAACCGTATTCGGCAAGCCCGATTTCAGTTTTAAAAAATACAAAGTTGCCGTTTTTGTCGACGGCGAGTTCTGGCACGGAAAAGATTGGGCAATACGCAAAGCCGACATCAAAAGCAACAGAGAATTCTGGATTGCCAAAATAGAGCGGAATATACAGCGTGATGCGGAAGTTACAGGCCGTCTGAAAGCCGAAGGGTGGACAATTTTCCGCTTTTGGGGAAAAGAAGTTGCGAAAAATCCGCAGATATTTGCCGGAAAGATACAGGAAGCAGTTTATGGGAAGTTATCGGACAGAGTGAAAAAATGGACTAAAAAGTCAGGCAGGTTTGAAATCGGCCGATTTGAACGACTTTCTTATAAACAAGAAACTTTTGAAACAGTTTGATAAGATTTTTTAGGCAGCTAAAATATGTTTAAAATGCGCTTGCAGGCTTTCTGTGTCGGCATCGGGTAAAGAAGCACGAGATTACGATTTTATCTTTAACAGGTTAGTTATTGAAAATGCTGAATATATGAAAAAAATCGAGAAGTTGTTGTGAAAGACTTTCTAGCTAACTGAAACTTTGGAAAGCTGAATTTGGAATTAAAAAATGGAGAAAAAAAGAAACTGGACACGAGAAGAAACCCTGATTGCCCTATATCTTTATTACACAATTCCATTTCAAAAAGTCAGCAAGGGGAATAAAACTATTCAAAGTTATGCGGCACTGATTAACAGAACGCCTTCTGCGCTGGGAATGAAAATTGGCAATTTAGGACGTTTTGACCCGACATTGAAAGCACAAAATATTTCGGGACTCAGCAATGGCAGTAAAATGGACGAAATGGTTTGGAGGGAGTTTGAAGGACAGTGGGAAAAATTAGATAAGGAGTTCCAGTCTGCTCTGGCTGAATTTGACGCAAAAAGAAATTTTGATACGGCTGTCTGTGAAAAAATTGATTTTAAAATAAAAAATACAGAACGTTTGGCAATGATATCTGTCCGTGCCAACCAAAATTTTTTTCGCGCCAGCGTGCTGGCTGCTTATAACAATCAATGCTGTATTACAGGCATAGATTTACCTGAATTATTGGTTGCCAGCCATATAAAGCCATGGAAATCTGATGAAGCCAACCGTTTAAATCCTAAGAACGGTTTATGCTTAAATGCCTTACATGATAAAGCATTTGATAGAGGACTACTTACATTGGAAAACGATTTCAGGCTGATATTCTCCCCTAAATTAC